>CP090851.1:2822168-3135743 GCA_041879415.1 Vibrio chagasii
TATGGATCAAATGGCGGACAAAGGTGTCGCGGCACACTGGTCTTACAAAGGCAATGGTTCACGCAGCAGTAATGGCACTACCGCACAGGTTAAAGCACAACGTTGGATGCAGAGCTTACTTGAGCTACAACAAAGCGCAGGTAACTCATTCGAATTCATTGAAAACGTTAAGTCTGATCTGTTCCCAGATGAGATCTTCGTGTTCACGCCGAAGGGTCGCATTGTCGAACTTCCTGCTGGCGCTACAGCGGTCGATTTTGCTTACGCGGTACATACCGATGTCGGCAACATGTGTGTAGGTGCTCGTGTAGACATGAACCCTTACCCACTCAGCAAATCGCTGAAGAACGGTCAAACGATTGAGATCATCAGTGCTCCGGGCGCACGTCCGAATGCAGCATGGCTCAACTATGTGGTGACATCACGTGCGCGTACTAAGATCCGTCAGGTTCTGAAAACCATGCGTCGTGAAGAGTCGATTACATTAGGTCGTCGTCTACTTAACCACGCACTTGGCGAACACTCGATTGGTGATATCGGTCAAGAGAACGTTGAACATGTATTGTCTGATCTTCGTCTCGACAGCATTGAAGACTTGCTAGCGTCAATTGGTCTTGGTGAGCTGATGAGTATCGTGATTGCTCGTCGCCTACTAGGTGATGCTGACGAACTGACTGAAGTGGAAAACAACAGCGACACGCCTAGGAAGAAGCTTCCAATCCGTGGTGCTGAGGGTCTACTGCTGACGTTCGCCAACTGTTGTCACCCGATTCCAGACGATCACATCATTGCCCATGTGTCTCCAGGTCGTGGTCTTGTGGTTCACCGTGAAACGTGTCCAAACGTTCGTGGCTACCAAAAAGAACCAGATAAGTACATGGCAGTGGAATGGTCTGACGATTACGACCAAGAGTTCACAGCTGAACTACAGGTTGATCTGCAGAACCACCAAGGTGCACTGGCTGAGTTAACTAACGTTATCTCGAAAACAGGCTCAAACATTCACGGTATTTCAACTGAAGAACGTGATGGACGCTTGTACACAGTGACAATCTTGCTGACTACCAAAGATCGTGTTCACCTTGCGAGCATTATGAAGAAGCTACGTGTGATGCCACACGCGCTCAAAGTAAGACGCCGTAAGAACTGATCCAAGAGCAGATGAGGGATTCGAGATGGCGAGATGCGAAGAGCAAAAGGCTTCGTGACTCACCATCTTGGCTCCACATCTGCTTTTAATCTTTGCGTATCTCGAGTCTGCTGTAATTTTATGTATTGCTTTAATCTTTCCATATCCCTTTCACTCACACCCGATATCTGCTCTTAATCTTTTCGAATCTCGTTTACCCGTATCTCGCATCTGCTCTTATCCCTTCGCATCACGTATCTGCTTCTAAGCTTTATCCTGTACAAAAATCCAGTAAAATGCTTGAATAGATCATCACTCTTACGTTTATGAGCCTTGTTATGTCACAGCTTTTATCTGCTATCCCTCTCAACTCTTTATCTGGAGTCGGCGCTAAAGTCGCAGAGAAACTGGAAAAGGTTGGACTTAACAATGTGCAAGACCTGCTGTTTCACCTGCCTTTACGCTATGAAGATAGAACGCGAATCTATCCGATCATCAAACTGCACGCTGGAATCTGGGCCGCAGTCCAAGGCAAGGTGATGAGCGTGGATACCATTTTCGGTAAACGTAAGATGTTGGCGGTAAAGATCAGCGACGGTAATGGCACCATTACGCTGCGCTTTTTCAACTTCACTGCCGGTATGAAGAACAACTTTGCCGAGGGTAAGCAAGTCCATGCTTATGGTGAAATCAAGCGTGGCAATATGGGGCTTGAGATCGTCCATCCGGATTACAAATTCTTTGCTCCAAGACAGCAACCAGACGTGGAAGCGAACCTAACTCCGGTGTATCCAACCACTGAAGGGCTAAGACAAGTCACGCTACGCAACCTGACCGACCAAGCGTTAGAGTTGATCGACAAAGCAGCCGTCAATGAACTGTTACCATCTGGCTTATACGATCATCAAATCACTCTCGCACAAGCACTGCATACCATTCACAGACCGCCTCCGGGCATCGACCTAGAGCTGTTTGATGAAGGTAAACACCCTGCACAACTGCGTCTGATTATGGAAGAGCTACTGGCTCAAAACCTATCGATGCTGTCAGTCCGCAGTAAAGGACAGCAAGATAAAGCGATGCCGCTTCCTCCAGTGAATACACTCAAAGATAAACTACTGGCTCAGCTACCGTTCTCGCCAACCAATGCTCAAGCGCGCGTAACCCAAGAGATTGAAACTGACTTAGAAAAGCCACACCCAATGATGCGCTTAGTACAAGGCGATGTAGGTTCAGGTAAAACCTTGGTTGCTGCACTAGCGGCCGTTCGCGCACTGGAACATGGGCAACAAGTCGCTTTGATGGCACCAACCGAGCTATTGGCAGAACAGCACGCGATTAACTTCGCCAATTGGTTTGAAGCCATGGGCATTCAAGTCGGTTGGCTTGCAGGTAAACTCAAAGGTAAAGCTCGTGAGACTGAGCTTGCACGCATTGCCAGTGGCGAAGCGCAAATGGTGGTCGGTACTCATGCTCTCTTCCAAGAACACGTCGAGTTCAAAAACCTTGGCCTCGTCATCATTGATGAGCAGCACCGATTTGGTGTCCACCAGCGATTAGAGCTACGAGAAAAAGGCGCTAAGCAGGGTTATTACCCTCACCAATTGGTGATGACCGCAACGCCAATTCCACGAACGCTAGCAATGACGGCCTATGCCGATCTCGAAACTTCAATCATTGATGAACTGCCGCCGGGTCGAACACCTATTCAAACCGTCGCCATCCCAGATACCAAACGTGATGACATTGTTGAGCGCGTACGTAATGCCTGCCTCAACGAGGGCAAGCAAGCCTATTGGGTGTGTACACTGATTGACGAGTCAGAAGTATTGGAAGCGCAAGCTGCTGCAGACACTGCAGAAGAGCTGCAACGCAAACTGCCTGATGTGAAAATTGGTTTAGTACACGGCCGAATGAAACCTGCCGAGAAACAAGCCGTAATGCAGGAGTTCAAAGAGAACAAACTGCACCTATTGGTTGCCACAACTGTGATTGAGGTGGGTGTGGACGTACCGAATTCGAGCTTAATGATCATCGAGAACCCAGAACGTCTTGGCCTAGCGCAACTGCACCAATTACGAGGCCGTGTTGGCCGTGGTTCGGTCGCAAGTCACTGTGTGCTGCTGTATCACTCTCCACTATCGAAAACCGCTCAGAAGCGCTTAGGGGTACTGCGTGAAAGTAACGATGGTTTTGTGATTGCTCAGCGAGACTTAGAGATCAGAGGCCCAGGTGAACTGCTTGGTACTAAACAAACAGGCTTGGCTGACTTTAAGATTGCCGACTTGGTGCGAGACCAACGTTTAATCCCTGAAGTGCAACGTATCGCACGCCATATTCATGATAACTACCCAGATAACGCTAAGGCGATCATCAATCGCTGGTTGGGTGAACGTGATGTGTATTCTAAAGCGTAATTAGCCAACCTATTCTCGCTTACAACGTAAAAAGGCTTCCACTAGGAAGCCTTTTATCTGCATTACTTTAATAAACCAAGAACGAGATTCCCTACTCGTTCGTTCCTCACGATAGGGAATGACGAAAGGTTGCGGATTGATATCGTCCGACTTAGATTTTACCACCAGTCTTAATCCCCGCCTCTCTCTAGCGTCAGCTCTACGTAGTAAGAAATAGCTTCAAGGTTAAGCACACCGTTTGTGCTTAATGAACCTGAATACTTATCACACCGTCATCCCCGAGAGGGAAGAATGACCAAGTCGGGGATCTATGTTCAGGCTCCCCTACTACCCAATAAAGCCTAGGGCTTAACTGGGAAACTGATCTGTGCTTTTAAGCCACCTTCGCTGCGGTTATTCACTACTACCGCACCTTGGTGTTGGCTGACAATACGTTTCACGATTGCCAAACCTAAGCCTGTTCCCTCACTGCCACGAGCGGTATCGCCTCGAGTGAAGGGTTCAAACAGCTTACCGATCTGGTCTTGTGGGATGCCCGGACCATTATCTTCTACTGTCACCCAAGCCAGTTTGTTATCCGCTGTCATACCCGTTGATACTTTCACCCAACCATTGCCATAACGCAGCGCATTCACCACCAAGTTACTCACGGCACGCTTCATCGCGATCGGATTGCCTAATGCAGGCTTCATGGTATTCGGGATATCTGTTTCAATCTGTACCTCATAGCCACCTTCAGAGCTTGATACCTCACGTGCAATATCATCCACAAACACCGCTTGGAATGATTCACGATCGACGGGCTTCAAGTAGTCCATAAACTGACTGATGATCTCATTACACTCTTCGGTATCACTGATAATGCCTTCCGCTAAATAGGCATCTTCTGGTGACATCATCTCGGTGGCCAAACGAATACGCGTTAATGGAGTACGTAAATCATGGCTGATACCGGCCATTAACAAAGCTCTGTCTTCTTCCAATTCTTGAATGCCTTTCGACATCTGGTTGAAGGCGCGAGTTACCGAGCGAATCTCTTGCGCACCTTGCACTGGCAATGGCGGTGGAATATCACCACGACCGACACCTTGCGCGGCCTTCTCAAGCGCAATCAGCGGGCGGTTTTGCAATCGGATAAACAGCCAGCCACCAGCGACAATCAACATCGCCATGATCAAGCTATTACGAAATAGTGGCGCAAAATCTTCTTCTTGTAGTTCAGAGAGTGGAATTCGAATCAATGAGTTTGGCAGCTGTGCTATGTCCATCCACAGCACATAACTCTCTTTACCCAAGATAAGCCGCACCTCAGTTTCAGAGCCTAACTCTTTGGTCATCTCCTCACTCATCAGGTCAATCGAGACTGCGTGGTAATACTCACCCGCCGCTTCGCTGTCCTTGGCATGGACCGTTACTCCAAGTTGCTCAAGTACACGCTGGCGCAGTGGTGCATCGATCTCAATATTATTGCCTTGGTCCAATACCAGGTTTAACTCGTGTGCCAATATCTTATTGAACTGCTGCAAACTTGGCATCAAAGCGTAGTTGAACACGGCGTAGTAAGAAAAGATTTGGCTAGCGACCAAGAGCGTTAAGAAAAGCACTATCGACTGAGTAAAGGAGCTACGTATGCGCATAGAAGACCTAAAATGGAGGTTAGGGAAACAGAGACATGATAGAAACTATAACTCTAATCCCTTGTGCTGAATACAAAACGGGCCATCACATATCAATGAGATGGCCCGTAAATAGAGAATTCTGAATCACAGAATCAATAAAGCTGCTGTCGAGCTTTTAATACTAGATTACACAGCCTTACCATCAGGAACGAAGACATAACCTAAGCCCCACACCGTTTGGATGTAGCGAGGTTTGCTTGGATCTTCTTCCACTAGACGACGCAGACGTGAAATCTGAACATCGATAGAACGTTCCATCGCTGAATACTCACGACCACGAGCCATGTTCATCAGCTTATCGCGAGACATTGGCTCACGTGCATTAGTTACTAGTGACTTAAGTACAGCAAATTCACCCGAAGTAAGCGGCATTGGCTCTTCACCACGGAACATTTCACGTGTACCTAGGTTCAAGCGGAACTCACCAAACTCAACCACAGATTCCTCTGTACTTGGTGCGCCTGGTGCTTCAATTACTTGGCGACGTAATACTGCTTTGATACGAGCAAGCAGTTCGCGTGGGTTGAATGGTTTTGGTAGGTAGTCATCAGCACCAACTTCCAAACCAACAATACGGTCCACTTCATCACCCTTTGCCGTCAGCATCAGGATAGGCAGCGAATTGTTTGCGTTTCTTAGACGACGACAGATCGATAGACCATCTTCGCCCGGCAACATTAAATCCAATACCATCAAGTGAAAGTTTTCACGGGTTAACAGGCGGTCCATCTGCTCACTGTTTGCCACGCTACGCACTTGAAAGCCTTGCTCTGACAGATAGCGCTCTAACAAAGCACGTAAACGAGCATCGTCATCGACCACTAAAATTTTGTAGTTTTCTTGCATGTATGGTTCCACCTATTAATCGCTTATTGGGTTATAAGCTTTTGGGCACAGTCTAATGAGTTTAATACATTAAAAATGTAACATTCCTGGGGAAAAAGTCGCCTTAAGAATTGTTAACGTATGTTGCCTTCTCTTATTGTAACTCATCACACCATGCACTTAAGAAAGATTGATGAAAGTTAAGTCACTAATCTACAAGAATAATCAAACATGCTTGAGTAAACAATCAGCAAATTGCAAATACCATAGTGAGCGCTGATGAAGCGTCAATTACGATTCTTTGTGTCGTGATTTTTATTGGTTGTTCTAACACAGGGTCGGCTGGCATTAAGTAACGCAAAGCTGAGGGAAAGAGATTAGGTTGGTAGATAAATGGAAGGGATCGTCAATGAAGAAGCTGAATGAAGCATCCAAATGCTCGCGTTTACGCCAGAATACTAAACTCGCCTAAAACATCATCGTGCTGATCCGTGATACTACCTGTTGATGTCGCTTCACAGTATGAAAACCTCATCTCGACTGAATCCACATTGCCATTCACAAGCACGTGGCGCTTTAAAATATCGCTATTGAGCTGATGTATCACACCGCTCCAAGAGAGATTATCTTTAAATAAATTAAATGTAATATTCATATTATTCCTACTTCTTATTAAGATTTTGTTTTTGTCTATTTTGTTGAAACCAAAAAAGCTTACGCCCTACAGAACGAGACATATTTATTCCTTATTTATTTTCGTTAGATATAACGAGTCCGTAGTATTTAAAATACTACTAATGATATGTATCAATTATTTTATTTATAAAAACGAGGTAAATAAGAAACGTAACGACAAATACAAAGAGTATGAGGGGAATGTTGAATATTTTCGCGAGGTGATATAAATATAAATTTAGGTATGGGGAAGTGACGCAAGCAGTCAGCGACCACTTGCGTCTACTTAAATCTTATAGAGCTACAACGTTTGCAGCTTGAAGACCTTTTTGGCCTTGCTCTACTTCGAAAGACACTTGTTGGCCTTCCTTAAGAGTCTTGAAACCTTCAGAAGCGATTGCACGGAAATGAACGAATACGTCAGCACCACCGTTGTCTTGAGTTAGGAAACCAAAACCTTTCTCTTCGTTAAACCATTTTACTACGCCGTTTGTTTTATTAGACATGTTGTGTCCCTTATATAAAATAAAAATTAATCGCAAGAATAGTGCGATGCGCTGAAAGCTTGAATTATTTAATGTATCTATGAAGCTAAGGGAAACACTGAGGACAACGACAATAACGAAGGAATTCTGAGGGCTTTACTTTTACAACTGGATGTTTCATTTAATAACTCTGAACAACAGAGCGACGCCATTGTTAGTCATTGCCTGTTCATTGTAAAGCGATATTTTCATTAAATAAAAATAACTGGCTTTTTATTTTAGATGAAAACTACCTATTTTCACTTGAAAGCCTTTCTCCATAAGGTCTGCTAAAATTTTAAAAACAACAATAGATCGCTTTATTTTTTCAGCGCATTTTACTCCACGACACAAAAAGTGAATAAATGCGCGCATATTTAGACATCTAACCTAAGGTTTATCGTATGAGATAGAATTTATAAACCACTCTTTATCTCCTTCTGGAGTACGAACAACGAACTCATCATCCACTTCTTTTTTGAGTAGCGCACGTGCCATTGGAGAATCAATCGAGATGTAGCCTTTAGCATCGCCATAAATCTCTTCAGGGCCAACAATGCGGAAGGTCTTCACATCACCTTCTTCATTTTCAATTTCTACCCAAGCCCCAAAAAAGACTTTCCCTTCCTGCTGTGGTGAATAGTCCACAATAGTGACATCAGGCAAGAACTTTCGTAAGAAGCGTACACGGCGATCAATTTGACGAAGCAGACGCTTATTAAATGTGTAATCTGCATTTTCAGAGCGGTCCCCTAAGCTCGCAGCCCAAGTCACAATCTTAGTAATCTCAGGACGTTTCTCATGCCATAGATGATCGTGTTCAGCTTTAAGCTTGTTGTAACCTTCTCGGGTAATTAATTTAGTCTTCAATTCAATAACCTTGAGTGTCTATAAATGCGGTAAGGGCTTTAATAACGTCATGTTTATCATAGAAACAAACTGAGCGCATGATGATAGATCCTGCTCTACACCCTATTCAAGCCATTCAACACTTCTAAGTGTACATTTTATCGGACTTAGCACTACAAAGTCGCCATCAATAAAGTAGCCAGCAATATAGTGAATAGCGAGAGATACAATACTCGTGGCTTCCAACTCGTTTGAGTCATGAAAGAGATATATCGACGATAAGTAACATCTTGATATTAAAAGCGAGTGTATAAGAGAAAGGGAGTCAGGTTCTTGTACAAGGAAGTAATGATGCGTGTAGCGAGTTCTTTCTAGAACATTTAACGCAGATAAAAGAAAACCCCGCAAGGCTTTCGCCTAGCGGGGTTAAGTCTCTATCGCAGCAATCCGGCTACTGTTTATCTCTTCGAGATAAGGTGCTCCCTGCATCTTTCCTTGATAGTGGCTAAATCCTTTAACCAATTTCCTTTTTGTTCATCGCCATCCTAGCGGTGTCCATTCTAGCCTGTCGTCCTGACTGGCGAATCTCATCCAGAGATTATCACTTCCTTGCTGACCACTCATCCTAAGTAATCAAATCTTCATCCTGAAGATACCTAGTCCATTAGGCTTTTTCCTGTTCCTGCCAACTCCCTGTCGACAAGTTAAATATTACGGCAAATGGCCGAGTTTCCTAGATAGTCCTAAAAAACATTTACTGTGGGAAATACGCCCAAAAACACCAAAACCAACAAAATCATTAACTTACGATTTTATTAGGACAATTTTCTGAGTTTAAAGTGACTTAGTCTCACATCACTTGTAAGAGATCTCGCACAAAGCGGGTATCACAAACGGAAATTCGACTTCTGACAGGATAATTACACAGTCAAAGCTAGAAAAAGCGTACGCTCACCCCCATATATTTGTCACGATATTAAATAAGAGATTCATCGGATGAGCCAAGCTATCTGTCGACTGATCGCTGAAGAACTGAATGTTCGTTCTGAGCAAGTCACCGCCGCAGTAACCCTAATTGACGACGGTAATACCGTTCCCTTTATTGCCCGCTACCGTAAAGAGGTTACGGGAGGCTTAGACGATACCCAATTACGTAACCTTGATAGTCGCCTTTCTTACCTTCGTGAACTTGATGATCGTCGCCAAACGATTCTTAAGTCGATTCAAGACCAAGGTAAGCTCACGCCAGAACTCGAGCGTGATATCACTCAAGCCGACAGTAAGACTCGTCTAGAAGATTTATACCTACCTTACAAACCAAAGCGCCGCACTAAGGGCCAGATCGCGATTGAAGCAGGTTTAGAACCACTTGCCGACACACTGTGGAATGAACCACAGCACGATCCAGAAACGGAAGCAGCGAACTTCATAAGCAACGATAAAGGCATTGCCGATACCAAAGCCGCTCTTGATGGCGCTCGTGCGATCATCATGGAACGCATTGCGGAAGATGCAAACCTGTTAGAAAAGATTCGCCAACACCTAACACGCAACTCAGAGCTAGTCGCTCGTGTGGTGACAGGTAAAGAGCAAGAAGGCGAGAAGTTCAAAGACTACTTCGAGCACAACGAAACACTCAGCAAAGTGCCGTCTCACCGTGCACTTGCGATGTTGCGTGGCCGAAATGAAGGTTTCCTAACACTGGCAATGAATGCCGATCCTGAACAAGAAGAAGGTGCTCGTGGTTCTTACTGTGAAAACATCATCTCTGATCACTACGGTATTACTCTGAGCAGTGCTCCTGCAGATGCATGGCGTAAGCAAGTGATCAGCTGGGCATGGCGTATTAAGGTTTCTATGCACATGGAAACCGAACTCATGAGCGCGATGAAAGAGCGTGCAGAGATCGAAGCGATTGAAGTATTCGCGACCAACCTAAAAGACCTACTGATGGCTGCGCCTGCTGGCCCTCGTGCAACGTTAGGCCTAGATCCAGGTTTACGTACCGGTTCGAAAATCGCGGTTGTTGATTCAACAGGTAAGGTTCTCGCGACAGAAACCATTTACCCTCACCCACCACAGAAGCAATACGACAAATCAGCTCACGTTGTTGAGCAGATGGTTCGTCAGTTCAACGTTGACCTGATTGCGATTGGTAACGGTACCGCTTCACGCGAAACCGACAGCTTTGTGGCTGATGTGATTAAGCGTGGCAACCTAAAAGCGCAAAAAATCATTGTGAGCGAAGCTGGTGCATCAGTGTACTCAGCATCGGAGTTAGCAGCGAAAGAGTTCCCGAACATGGACGTATCACTACGCGGTGCTGTATCTATCGCGCGTCGTCTACAAGATCCTCTAGCAGAGCTTGTGAAGATTGACCCTAAATCGATCGGTGTGGGCCAATACCAACACGATGTAAGCCAAACCATGCTTGCTAAGCGCCTAGATGCGATTGTCGAAGACTGTGTAAACGCGGTGGGTGTTGATGTGAATACGGCTTCTGCTGCACTACTGACACGTGTCGCTGGCCTTTCTAGCGCTATCGCTCAGAACATCGTCGACTACCGCGATGAAAATGGCCGCTTCGAAGCGCGTACGACACTGAAAAAAGTCGCTCGTTTGGGGCCAAAAGCCTTTGAACAGTGTGCTGGCTTCCTGCGTATTATGGATGGCAAGAACCCGCTAGATGCATCATCGGTGCACCCAGAAGCTTACCCAGTGGTGAAGAACATCGCTGAGAAAAACCAAAAAGACATCAAGTCTCTGGTAGGTAACACAGACTTCCTACGTGGCTTGCATGCGATTGATTACACCAATGAAAACTTTGGTGTGCCGACGGTGACCGACATCATCAAAGAGCTAGATAAGCCGGGCCGTGACCCTCGCCCAGAGTTCAAGACTGCTACCTTCGCCGATGGCGTAAACAGCGTTTCAGACTTAGAACCAGGCATGATTCTAGAAGGTGTGGTATCAAACGTGGCTAACTTCGGTGCCTTCGTCGATATTGGCGTTCATCAAGATGGTTTAGTACACATTTCAGCGCTTACCGATCGCTTTGTCTCTGATCCACGTGAAGTGGTTAAAGCGGGTGACATCGTGAAAGTGAAAGTGATGGAAGTGGATGTTCAGCGTAAGCGTATTGCACTCAGCATGCGTATGAAAGATGAGCCGGGACAAGATAACCGAGCTCAACGTTCAAGCGCACCTCGCACGCAAAGCCGCCCGAATCAACACTCGCAAGGTGGACAACGCCGTCGTGAGGAGCCACAACAAAATGGCGCGATGGGTGGTGCATTCGCAGCTGCTTTTGCTAAAGCGAAAAAGTAATCCTTTAGCACATCTGAGAAACGGGTTCGCCTAAAACAGAAAACCTGCATCCCTTAGGGTATGCAGGTTTTTTATTATTTGTTCAAAAAAGACATCGAAATGTAGTTGAATCATGAATTTTCGATTCATAGCACGACTAACATTTCAGATGGAGCATGAGGCGCAACAGCATGACCATAATGATACTTTATGACCTTACGTCGTTTCTCCATCTGTCCCTCCTGAATCGCCGCATCTAAAACATGCTTTGGCAGGCGGAAACGCATGGTATAGCCTTTTCCTTGGTCGGCACTGTATGTTCTCAGCGCCAACAAGCTGAACAGTCTATCAAAAGGATCTTGTGACTCTTCTTGGCTAACCGAATTAGCCTCTGACTCGTTCTCCATTTCATAACCTGGATGGTCTGAAGGATCCCAAGCCGACTGCTGCCTTCGTTTATCGTCCGACTTTACCTTGCGCTCTGCATTGGTTCTCGCCAATGCTACTGCGGGAGCAACAGGCTCTCGGACTTTATTATCACGCGCAACTTGCTCTGTTTGCACATTAACGGACGGGGCGATTAGTGGCACACTCACTGCAGTTGCAGGTGACACAATCATCGCGAACTCTCCTCAAGAATCGCCCATCGCTGCTGCCATAACACTCTTGTACTGAGTTAGCACAACAGGTGTGGCCCAAGTTACTGCACTCTGCTCAGGTGAGAGAGAGATGTCTGAGTATCATGCAGTGCATTGGTTAGATTATATATCGACCAAGATGGTGATAAATTTAGCAATTATTTTTGTGCGAAACTGACTAGCTCACTGCAGAAGGCATCCGCTTCCGTCATAAAGGGTGCATGTGAGGATTGGGCGAAGATGTACTGCTCGGTGTGAGGCAGTGCATTGCCCAGGTCTTTGGCAACCTTGATTGGTACCAGCCCGTCTAATCGACCATACAAGCGCAGCATAGGAACGGAAACCTCCGGTAATTGCTCTCTTAAATCGACATCAGACAACATCTTTAGTCCTGCCAATAATGAATCAGGGTTTGGTAATGGGCGAGACAGTACCGCTTGCTTAAGCTGTTTTACGTCTTGCCTTGCCGAAGGGCTGCCCATGGCTTGCAGCGCCATAAAACGCTCGATGGTGGTTTGGAAATCTTCAACCAGTTGTTCGGTGAATGCCGTTAATACGTTGGGTTGGATGCCTCGCCATAGTACTGGCTCTTTCGCGGCTGCGAATTTCGGTGAACTAGCAACCGTCACCAACTTGCTTACATAATCGGAATGATGCAGCGCCATATGCGTCGCGACCAAGCCACCAAGTGACCAACCGACCCAAATCGCCTGTTTAGGTGCTTCGGCCAACAATTGCTGGGCTATCTCTTCAAGATCTTGAGCGTGACAATGAGAACTATGACCGTAACCGGGCAAATCGACAACGTGAACTCGGAAATCAGCCTCTAACGCATTTACGGTTTGCTGCCAGACAGCACCATTCATTCCCCAGCCGTGGACTAACACCAAATCGGGTCCCTGCCCTGAAACATGCCAATATAACGCGTCACTCATTCTCAATATTCCCTACTTTTTCCATCAGCGATAACCTGCACTTTTCAGTATGGTGAGCAAAAGGAACACCATAACCCAAAAGCATCGCGAGCTATGTTATCCGATTGGCTACAAAAACACACACCACGTCTGGTCACACCTCAATGCCACATGTGTAAGCTAGATAAGCGGCCTGATGATAACCACCCTCGATGGTGTAATAGTTGCCTAAAACTGTTCGAGCTCGTGCCTCGCTGTAAAAGGTGCGGATTAAAAACGGTCACAGCCGTCGAACAATGTGGTGAGTGCTTAGCTGACCCGCCACCTTGGCATCGACTCTATTGTGTTGGTGATTACACCTTTCCAACCGCAGGCTATATCCAACAGATGAAGTATGCTGATAAATTCTGGTTTGCCCGAGATCTCTCAACCTTGCTCGCGTCACGTATCGAAGAGCCTGCATCTCTCATCACCAGTGTTCCCTTGCATTGGCGTCGATACCTTCATCGCGGTTTTAATCAGAGTCAGCTACTGGCGCGTTACACCGCTCAAGAACTCAAAATAGGCCATGCCGTTTTGTTCAAGCGCATCCGCTCAACCGCTTCGCAACAAGGGCTAACTAAATCAGCAAGAAAAAGTAATTTGAAAGGGGCATTCGCGATGAGAAATACCCACTTTTCAGCGAACGATGACTCGCATGTCGCGATAATTGATGATGTTGTAACCACAGGCAGTACTGTGTATCAATTATGCCAATTATTACTTGAAGTAGGGGTGAAAAGGATTGATATTTACTGCATCTGCCGCACTCCTGAGCCCTCTGGATAACTGGCGTGAGTCGCTACTTGTACAGCAATCCAACAAAAAAGGGCTGAATTACAAATCTGACAGGAGTAGAATGGCGCTAATAGCCTACAAATTTACTCAGGTATTCGTCGTGTCAAATATTACTATTACAGAAACAGCTCAAACTCATTTTGCCAATCTGCTGTCACAGCAGCCTGAAGGTACAAACATTCGTGTGTTCGTGGTAAACCCGGGTACACAAAACGCAGAGTGTGGTGTTTCTTACTGCCCGACAGATGCTATTGAAGCGTCTGACACAGAACTTAAATTCGAAGCTTTCTCTGCATATGTAGATGAGCTAAGCCTGCCGTTCCTAGACGAAGCTGAAATTGACTTCGTTACTGACAAAATGGGCTCTCAGCTAACGCTTAAAGCACCAAACGCAAAAATGCGTAAAGTAGCTGACGATGCACCACTTCTAGAACGTGTTGAATACGCAATTCAAACACAAGTTAACCCACAACTTGCTGGTCACGGCGGTCACGTTAGCTTGGTTGAGATCACTGAAGACGGCGCAGCTATCGTAGCATTCGGTGGTGGTTGTAATGGTTGTTCTATGGTTGATGTAACGCTTAAAGAAGGTATCGAAAAAGAACTTCTTCAACAGTTCGAAGGTGAACTGACTGCTGTTCGTGATGCAACTGAGCACGATCGTGGTGAGCACTCTTACTACTAATCTCTGATTAAGTACGAATGATCTTTTGAAAGGTTGATGCGCAAGCGTCAACCTTTTTTGTTTTATGGATGAGCAAGTTAGGACTATCTCGTTCTCTCTATACTCTTTTGTTATCCAGTAAAATTTCACCTCGTTACCATCTTGAGTAAGGTATTCAAGTGATCGTAATCGATTCCTGCTTCAATAATTTTCGGATATGAAAACTCGGATCTAGGAACTCAAGGTCATTTCCCCTATATTAGAATGACTTTATAAGAAAGAATTCCAATGAGCTAAGGAGCGAGCGCAATGACAAAAAGGACCAAGCCAGAGATTTTGGCTAAACAAACTGTCGCTCAATCAAGACTATTCTCTATCGAGTCTCTCGACTTACGCTTTTCAAACGGTGAAGAGCGCACTTACGAACGCATGAAGCCTAGCGGGCGCAACGCAGTGATGATGGTTCCGATTACTGAGCAAGGCGATATTCTATTAGTACGTGAATATGCAGCGGGAACTGAACGCTACGAGCTCGGCTTTCCAAAAGGGCTGATTGATCCGGGTGAGCAACCAAGTGACGCTGCGGTTCGTGAACTCAAAGAAGAGATTGGCTTTGGTGCTAACAAACTCACTCCACTCAAGGAAGTGATTCTCGCTCCCTCTTATTTTTCTAGCAAAATGACGCTGTTTATCGCAGAAGACCTCTACCCAGAGAAGCTAGAAGGTGATGAACCTGAACCACTGGACATTGTGCGCTGGCCGCTTGCTCAAGCCGAAGAGCTATTAACGCATCTCGACTTCTGTGAAGCTCGCAGTATTACCGCCCTACTATTGACCCTTCGCTCGCTAAATAATAACTAAAGCCATAAGCGCCCCGAAGAGTAAGAGAATATTTATGCCAACAACAAAAGATTTGTCTCATCTCCTACCCTCTGTGATTGAGGTTGCTCGCTCTGCAGGCCAGCTCATTTTAGAGATCTACGAAAAGAAAGATTACGAAGAGTTCACCAAGAGTGACGACACGCCAGTCACCAGTGCCGATCTGGCAGCGCATAAACTGATCTCGAAAAAACTGAGTGAGCTCACGCCAGATATCCCTGTGCTATCTGAAGAGGCCGCTGACATTAGCCTAGAAAAGCGCGCACAATGGGACCGCTACTGGCTGGTTGACCCACTAGATGGAACGCAGGAGTTCATCGCAAGAAGCGGTGATTTCGCGACAATTATCGCCCTAATTGAGCACAACAAGCCGGTAATGGGTGTGGTATATGCTCCAGTTTCTGGTGTGAGCTATTACGCATACAGCGGTAAAGGAGCTTGGAAGATTCCAGACCTTAACGACAGCGTTAAAATCAAAACGCATCGTCATGAACTACCAAACCAATCTATTGCAATGGCGATCAGCCGTCGCCAAGACATCAATCGTATCACTAGCCGTATGAGTCCCGCTTGGAACTATGACTTAGTGCCATTAGGCTCAGCAGCTTTGAAAGCCTGTTTAGTCGCAGAAGGTGCTGTCGATTGTTACTTGCGCCTCGGGCCTACTGGCGAGTGGGATACCGCTGCGACGCAGTGCATTGTTGAAGAGGCGGGTGGACGCATCTTAAGCACTCAATTAGAGCCACTCTCTTACAATGAAAGAGAGACGCTAGAAAACCCGAACTTCATTGTACTGGGTGATGCTGACTTACCATGGGCCGAGATCTTACAGGGTAAAGACTAAAACCACTTAGCCTCATAACAATCTGATATTCAAATAAAATGGGCACCTCGATGAGGTGCCCATTTTTTATGTCTTGTTATCGGATAACCAGCAGAGCTTAGTTATTAAGAAACTAACTAGAAGCGCCCTTGATAGCTAAATTGGTACTTACCTTGGCTATCTGGATTACCAAGCCATTTCAGCTGACTCTGCATAGCTGGCGGGAATTCTGCACCCGGCTTAAACCATGCTGCCGAGGTATAGCTTTGATTTGGTGTGACACTCGCAGAAAACTCGCTATCCACTTGAGCACTCTTCTGAGAGCCTTTGGCTGCCAGTGTATTATCTTCACAAGTGATGTCAGCAATCACAGGACCAAGGTCCAACGAACCCACTGGCGAGTCTACTGCTGCACCAGACCAAGCCACTGTGCCTTCTCCAGACTGACACCAAGGTTGAGCATGAACCGCATGCTTGATCGTCAGTTCAACTTGTCCACCAATTGAAACCGGGACTGGAATCGCTGGCGCATACTTCATCACATTCGCGGCAGGCATTGATGCGACTAAGTTTTCCGCATACGCACCGCTCATGCTGTACCCAACGCGTCCTTTTCCTGACAAGTTCATGTCGCTATTGCGACCAAAACGAACCGCTAATTCAGCTTTAGCTTGGAAAAGTTTAGAGAACTGAAAATCCCACTGCACTGAACCGTAATTAACACGCTGCCAAGAAATATTATTAGCGCTGCCTTGCCAAACCGTTCCTTCAACACCTTCAATATTCAAGCCACGCACAGCAGGTGCATGTTTGAGTACAAAAGAGGCCGGTAGATGCAGCAACAGACTAACCGAGAAAAAGACAATAAAGATGCCGCCAAAGAGTAAACCTAACTTCAAAGATAAACCGCGTTTCACATTAACCTCGTTTAAACTGTAGTCGGTTGACCTCAATAACCCCTGGGTTATCGGAGCGATCAATGTCCATAAACTCAACCTCGACACCCTGCTTCTCTTTCAAGTATGTCAGCCAATCTACGAACTGATTAAAAGGCACAGGTTTCACCCAAACTTGTAGCATCTCGCCACGCGGCTGAACTCGAATTAATTCAATCTTAAAACGACGCATAGAAGCTGGCACAGATTGATTCAAAGGTTGACTAGCAACAATTCCCCCACTTCCTCGCAGCTCCACTACTTCGTTGGCTTTATTGGTTACCCAAGTCAGCAGTTGCTTCTCACTTTGAATACGGTTTTGCGCCATCTCAGCTCGCTGACTAAGCGGCTGCAATAGCCCCCAGTACACGATGCCTACCACCAATAGAATGGAACAACCGATCACTAATCGTTGCTCTCTTTGACTTATTGAAGTCCACCACGCTTGGAGTGGCTCAATCATATTTCTCATCACTGATCTCCTTACGCAGTTTATTGACGGGGTTTAAGGGTAAAGCTACCAAATACGGCATCACCATTACGATTCAATGGCCCTTGCTCAACAGTAAACTTCTCTTCAAGTTTCACTCGCGCAGTCTCGAAATGTTGGAAGTCAGAACTTTTCGCTTCCAATCTCACCTCAGAGCGGTTGCCGTCGTAGCGAATACTATTCACTTCGATGGCTTTCACTTGCCCTAAGGTTTCTGGCAGTAACGCTAGCCATCCAAGTAAGGAATCACCATCACCCGAGCCACCATATTTCTTAGCTTCGTCGTTCATCTGGCGCTTAAGGTAGCTAACCGTCGGAATACGTTGCTTACCCGGAAGTACGCTTCTAAAAATACGTTCACTCTCCGTTCGGTACGCTTCAGCTTGTGCCTCGTATTGCTGAACCTTCAAGATTTGTTGAGTGACAATTACCGCCACCAGCAAACAAGCTGCAATCGCTACTTTTTGCCATACGCGCCAGTACTTACTGAATGAAGATTTGGTTTTAAAGGTGCCAGTCAGTAAGTTTACGCCACTTGTGATGGCTTGTTGGCTCAGTAAAGACATCACCAGTTCAGCAGGCTTGGCTTGCCATTCAATGCCACTTTGCTGTTGAACGTCATCACTTGGCAATGTGGTGTAGCTAAAAATCGTTGGTGACTGCTCTTCATCATCCAAGGCAACCCAATCGCTTTGTAAGAACATCGGTAGCCATGCCTCATTGATCGACACAGCTTGATAGTTGCTTTGACGCAATAACCAATGTTGGTCGATCTGCAGCGCACTGATGCCCTGCTCTTCTAAAGGCAAGGCTAAAGTGTCTGGCAGTACTTTACGAAAGATAATGTTCGCTTCGCGGAAGGTATCCAGCGCCTGCTTAAGCCACTCACGCTCAACACCACACACGGTGGCATGGGTTGCGTCTTTATCTAAAATAGTCAGATGTAAGTCTTCGATATCTTGCGCAACTTCGTCTTCTAATAAAAACGGCAGCATAGAATCGAACTGGCGAGCAGCACCTTTCGGGATCTCAACACGCTTAATTAAGCACTCATTTCCCGGCAATAAAGCGATACAACTGCGTTTTTCAGCGTAAGGGGTTAACTCATCGAGCTGCTCCCAGCTAGACAGTTCGCCACTTGCTATCACTTCTTGTTGGCTTGTCGACCAAACTAACCACTGCACTGGGCTCTGTGGTTCGCTACTCAGTCGAACGGTCAGAAACTCGCTCACTGATTCCTCCAAAACGACGGCGTACCACCGTCACTGTTTCTCGATTACTACTATAGAAAAGCGTTCGTATACGTACACGAGATTGCTCAACTAAAACCTCTGCATCTAGCTCAAAGTAGGCGCTATCTACAGTCAAATATGCTTTTGCTTTTTTGCTGATTTCTGCACTCACCGCCGTAATGGCGCTTTCTGCCATAAAATCATCTACTGTGTTCCAGCCATCAAATGGGCGCTTATCAATCAGCTGCTTTGCATCCGACTCACTCAAGCCAGGTGCGAACATTGCTTCCAATAACGGCGCTTGTTGCTCCGTCAATGTATTCACGTTCAGCCGGAAGTCATCGGTCGGTAAGGCACACACAAAAGGTCGAACCTTATTCATGACCTCACCAGTCACCTGGTACACCGCTCTCAATTCAGACTCATCTGCCATTAAACCATTTGGCGTAACATAAGGCGGCTTCATCGCCTCATAAGTGCTGTCCTCAACACCAGTCGAAGAGGTTGCTCGAGTATCGCTATCGACAAATTCCCAAGTTGAATGCGCGATAACCTCAGCTTGATAAGGCTCAATGTCTTGGTTTTCCAATAAGGTTTGCCAAACCGTCACTAAATACGGAGTCTGGTTGCTGGAAGTGGTTGTCACTCCCGCTAATGCATTGAGATTAAAACAAGATTGTGCGTCAATAATACGCCCTTTAACTTGTCCATAATCTAATGGGTATACCTGCTCCTCCAATGCCCACGGCTGACTTAGGTTGACCGTATCGCTGTCTTTGTAGCTTTGCCTAATACCATCTTGTACTAGCGCTTCTACACCTATGCTATACCAATAAGCTTGTTGGTAATTCAACTGGTTACCAACGCGTTTGAATTGAGTAAACAAGCGTTCCGACATGCTGCCAGCAATGGTTGCCATTATCGCCAGTAACATCAGGATAATGATCAGCGCGACACCACGTTGCTTACGCCCTAGCGCTCGTCTTGATAATGCAAGCTGATTAGTTCGACGCATCATCGTTCCCCTCGCTACTACCTGAAGAGTCACTATTTGAGTCACCACCAACCTGATCTAGAGTGCCACTTGGTGTCAGATAAATTCGCTCAATCTCACCATAATCTTTTAACGTCAGCTTAAGTCTCACCGCCTTCGGTAGCGACTTATCGGCTTGCCACTCTTTGCCCCAACGCTTTCCGTCGTAGAACTCGAACTCCAAGGCTTCAACATCATCAAGCAAAGGGGTAATAACCGCTTCCTGCCCTGCAGGTGTATCTGGGTAACGCCACCACACGCGTTCGAGCGTCTCTTCTTTGAGGCGATAGCCCACTTTCGTCACTTCACCACGAGGAAACTGTTGCTGTGGGTTGTGCCAGCCAAGACGAGTAAACACGATACCAATACTATCGGAATCCAATAAATACTCTTTCACTATAACCAGCTTAGATGATGCTTCTTCACCATCAGTACGAAATTGTCGCACTGCCATCTGGCGAAAATCATTATCTAAGATAACTAAACTGCGCTGTAGTTGATTCAGACGAGCACTACGCTCAGCTGAAAGTTCGTTGCTTCGCTGCACTTGATTCACTACTTGATAGGCCGCCATACTCAGCGTGGCAAAAATAGCAATCGAAACAAGCACCTCAATTAAAGTAAAGCCTCTCCCTTTTGAAGATAGACCTTGTTTGCGAGGCATACTGTTATTTACCGTCATGCTTTTAACTAACCGCATTCTCTTAGTTGACCACACGCTTTTAGTTAACCACATAACTGCGCACCGTAACGACTGGAGAAGCCTGCTTGCTAGTTGCCACACTGACATCAAAAGCTTTTAGCAAATTATCAGCCGTATCGATTGGGGTAACTTTCCAAAACCACTCTCGACCTGCTAGCTCTTGCGTGCCTTGCGTCTTTTTTAGCTTCTCCGGGTGTAACATCACCAAAGCCATTTGATTATCAACAACCATAGCCGCGAAGGTTTTTTCTTCTAAATAACTCAATGTATTGATGTGCTGGGTTACGGCGCGAATCACACTGATCGCCGCAGTAGCAAAGATCGCAAGCGCCACCAACACTTCAAGCAGCGTCATACCACGAGAGCGATAAGGAGAACGGTTATTCCTCTTCATCTTCTTCTCCTGGTTCTAGCAATCGAATCACACCATTATCCGACGCTTTAATGCGCCAGCCATCTTGTATGGTATCGCCAGTATTGGGATAGAAAGAGAGTGTAAATGGTGTCACTTCAGCACTCGACAAGATGTAGATCTGTGGTGGCTTAGGTTTCTTTTCTTCTTCAAGATCAGCAAACATATCTTCATCAAATAGGCTTCCTGGGTTGAATAACCGATCATCGTCTGCCCACGCGCCACCGCCTAAGCTGAGTGATAGTGCGAGCTCTTCCGGTAATTCTGTTGAAGAGGGTATTTTTTCGAATTCGACTTCCTGCCAGCCTTCAGACTTAAGCGTCATCAGAACATAAGTCGATTTCTTTTCATCGATGCGAATGCCAAAATCCAGACCACTCAAAATCGCTTCTTCGCTGAGTAGCTGAACTCGTTGGTAGAAACTTTGAGCGTATTTTTTGGCGACGTCTTTACTATTGGTAGGAATGGTCGCAATAACAGCGACCGCCGTTACTGATAGTAATACCAACACCAAAAGAATCTCAATCAAGGTGAAACCTGGCTGTTTGTGCGTAGTTTTCACCTTGCAGACTCCATCTGTTTACGTCCTACCATCAAATAACGGCATCAAGCGACAATAAGCCTAAGCTTACTGAAAATCTTGCATGTTCCAGTTACCGATATCCGCAGCAACACCTTCACCACCTTCTTGGCCATCTGCGCCAAGAGTAAAGATGTCGATAGTGCCGTTATCACCTGGGCTTAGGTATTGGTACTCGTTGCCCCATGGGTCGTTAGGTAGGCGTTTGATGTAGCCACCGTCGCGGTAATTACGAGGCTCTGGGCTGCTTGGCTTAGAAACCAGTGCATCAAGACCTTGATCCGTTGTTGGGTACACGCTGTTATCCAGTTTGTACATATCTAGCGCATTCTCTAGCGCCACAATATCTGTGATGGCTTTCTGTTGGTCAGCCTTCTCTTTGTTACCCAATAGGTTAGGTACAACAAAGCTAGCCAAAACGCCAAGGATAACCACAACCACCATCACCTCTAATAGGGTAAAGCCTGATTGTTTCTTCATTTTATTTTTCATTATTTTCTCCAAAGTACAGACAACGAGTTGAGGGGAATGGTGTCCTTCTTCTCGATAATCCAAAAACGTTCTATGAACAGTATTAGCCGCTCATTAAGTTGTTCATTTCAAGCATTGGCATCAGAGTCGCCATCACAATAAACAGTACCAAACCCGCCATCAGAGCGATAAGTGCCGGGGTAAAAATGCCTAACGCAATATTTACCGTCGACTCAAAGCTTTGGTCTTGGTTATCGGCTGCACGAGTCAGCATCTGCTCTAATTGACCACTCTGCTCACCACTGGCAATCATATGCAGCATCATCGGCGGGAAGAGCTTAGTATGATCAAGCGCTTTACGCAGGCTTGCCCCTTCTCTCACGCTATCTGATGCTTGTAACACTTGTTGTTTCACATGGTGATTCGACATCACGTCAACCGCAACCTTCATCCCCTCAAGGATTGGAATCGCACTTGAAGTACAAATTGAAAGTGTACGGGCAAAACGAGAAGTATTAATGCCTTTCGCTATCTTGCCGATCAGCGGGATACTCAACAATTTTCGATCCCAACTTAGACGCACGCCTGGTCTTTTGAGCGCAGTCTTAATCAACACAATCACACCAATGATCAGCAACAGTAATTGGATGCCCCAATTCTGGATAAATTCACTCGATGCCAATAAAAATTGAGTTGATTGAGGAAGCTCTTGTCCCATCTGAATAATAGGTTCAACAATCTTGGGTACTACCGTTGCTAACAGGAACGACACAATAGTCACCGCAAACACCACCAGCACCACAGGGTAGATCATCGCTTGCAGCAGCTTAGAGCGCATCTTCTGGCGGTTTTCAGCGTAATCGGCTAATCGTTCTAGTACCGCATCCAAGTGCCCAGATTTCTCACCAGCCGCGACCATGGCTCTAAACAGTTCATCAAAGATATGTGGGTAATCAGCTAAGCTATCCGCTAGCGAGTAACCTTCCGTTACCTTAGAGCGAACCGCGAGTAGCATAGTACGAATACGAGGCTTTTCAGACTGCTCTGCTACGGCTTTCAAACACTCTTCTAAGGGCATGCCTGATTGCACTAGAGTGGAGATCTGGCGAGTGATCAAAGCAAGGTCTGGCGTGCTGATACCACGCTTAAAGCTAGTCGATGGCTGTGAGCCTTTCGCTGTTTTCGCTTTAGCTTCGGTCATCTCGACCGGCATTAAGCCTTGCTCTTTTAAGCGCTGACGAGCCTGACGAGCGTTATCCGCTTCAATCGAACCCTTTTTACTTTTGCCTTTGGCATCCAGTGCTTTGTATTCAAATGCCGCCATATTAGACTTCCTTGGTCACGCGCATCACTTCTTCTAGAGACGTTATCCCTTTCCGAACTTTGCTCAAGCCATCTTCTCGAATACTTGGGGTTGTGCCACGAATTGCTTTTTCAATCGCTTGTTCGCCGGCTTCACTGTGGATCAGCTCTTGTACCGACTCATCAACCATTAACAACTCATGAATACCAGTACGGCCTCGATAACCTTTGTTGCTGCAATGCTCACACCCTTTGGCATGGTAAAGCGTCAAACTCTCTTTCTTCTTCAAGCCAAATAGCTTCTTCTGCTCTTTGTCTGCTTCGTAAGGCTCTTTACAGTCGTTACACAAGGTACGAACCAAGCGCTGCGCTAACACACCAAGCAGTGAAGAAGAGATAAGGAATGGTTCGATACCCATATCACGTAGACGCGTAATGGCACCTACTGCGGTATTGGTATGGAGGGTCGACATCACTAAGTGACCCGTCAAAGAGGCTTGAACCGCAATCTCAGCAGTTTCTAAGTCACGAATCTCACCAATCATTACCACATCCGGGTCTTGACGAAGAATCGCACGTAAACCGCGAGCAAAGGTCATATCCACCTTAGGGTTTACTTGTGTTTGGCCGATACCATCAATATCGAATTCGATTGGATCTTCAACGGTAAGAATGTTGCGTTCGTTGCTGTTCAGCTCTTGCAGGCCTGCATACAAAGTTGTGGATTTACCCGAACCTGTAGGACCCGTTACCAAGATAATGCCATGTGGACGCTGAATCAGTTTACGGAAGTTCTCGTGGTTCTCTTCCGTCATACCCAAGCTGTGCAGGTCTAGGCGAGTCGCGTTTTTATCCAACAGACGCATTACCACACGCTCACCGTGTGATGAAGGCATGGTAGAGACACGAACGTCGACGGCTCGGCCACCAATACGCAATGAAATACGACCATCTTGTGGCACGCGTTTTTCCGCAATATCTAACTTCGCCATAACCTTTACACGCGACACGAGCAGCGGCGCAAGTTTACGGCTTGGTGCAAGAACATCACGTAATACACCATCAATACGGAAGCGGATCGAAAGCGACTTCTCAAAGGTTTCGATATGGATATCCGAAGCACCTTCTTTGATCGCCTCACCCAACATCGCATTAATCAGCTTGATGATTGGCGCATCGTCTTCTGACTCAAGTAAGTCTTCATCTTGTGGCAGCTCTTCTGCCAATGAGAAGAAGTCGTCACTGTCGGCGCCGATATCTTCCATCAATTGACGCGCTTCTGAAGAGTCGCGTTGGTACGCATCGGTCAGTTTTTTATCAAACTCATCTGCAGTGATCGCTTGTGGTGTAAAACCATTTTTCACCACACGACTCACTTCGATGATCGCCGCCGATTTCAGAGGCTCAACGTAATACAGTGTCGGCGCACGCTCTGGATGCTGATACTCGAGCACCATCTTGTAACGGTTCGCAAAGCTAAACGGCAAGCGCTGATAAGTTCGTGCCGCCCCTACCAATTCAGCCATTATTCTGTTTCCATCTGATCAATGAAGGCTTGAAGTTCAGCCGGGTAATTCATGCTTTCGCCAAATTTAGGCAGTACTGGAATATTATCGTCATCCATCAACTTCAGGCCCTGCTCTGACTTATACAGCTGTTCAGCACGGATGAAATTGTATTTACGCTGAGTGATACCATCGGCTGTCATACCATCACGAATGATGGTTGGCTTGATGAATACCATTAGATTCTTTTTCTCAACCTGAGTACTGGTTGATTTGAATAGGTGACCAAGCACTGGGATATCACCTAAGAATGGGACTTTAGATTCACTTTCTAATGCACGTTCATCAATTAGACCACCAAGAACCAGCATTTGACCGTCTTGAACAATCACTGACGTATTTAGCTGACGCTTGGCAAAACGAACATCAACCGCGCCGTTCGCGCCCAATACGTTCGACACCTCTTGCTCAATATTCAACTGAACTGAGTCGCCTTCGTTGATTTGTGGAACCACTTTAAGCTTGATACCCACTTCTTTACGCTCAACCGTTTGGAATGGGTTATCGTTGCTTGAACCCGCCGTCGAGCCAGTAAGAACCGGTACTTCTTCACCAACGATAAACGACGCTTCACCGTTGTCCATGACGGTAATGCTTGGAGAAGATAGGATATTTGAGTTTGAATCGGTCGCAACTGCGCTGATCAAAGCCGTCCAGTCGCCCATCACCACACTCATCGCGGCACCGTTTACGCCAGAAAGCGCAGAAGCTAATGTTGAGTAATCACCCTGCTCTGTCGTGGTTTCATTACGTAGGAACTTACCGTTCTCATCATATACAGCGGTTGTTGTCTCGGTGTCTTTAGCTTCTTCCAAGCCAACCATAACGCCACCAATCGAAGCACCAGTGTTGCTGTATTGAATCATGGCACCCGTTTCTAGGTTACCCCATTGCACGCCAAGGTTAACGCCATCGCCCTCTGCCATTTCAACAATCAAAGCTTCAATCAATACTTGAGCACGACGGATATCCAGCTGAGCAATCACATCTTGCAGTGCGTTCATGATATCTGGCTGTGCGGTAATCACTAACGAGTTGGTATCGCTGTGCGCTGAAATCACGACTTTATCGCGTTGAGACGAGCTGCCTTTAGTTGAAGTTTGCTTCTCCGACTGCAGGTTGTCCGACACACCTTTCAGTACATCGACTAAGTCTTCTGCTTTTGCATATTTAAGGTAGATAACTTGGTTGTTGCCCTTGGTTGCCATCTCGACATCAAGTTGCTCAATCAGCTTTCTTAAGCGGCTACGAACTTTAGGGTCACCAGAAATAAGAATTGCATTGGTACGCTCGTCGGCCACCAGCTTAGGTTGTAGGAATGCTGGGGTGTTTTTCGCATCGGTGGTTTTATTCAGTGCATCAACAATACGTACCATTTCCGCGGCTGAAGCATTCTTTAGCTCAACCACTTCGATCTCTTTATCACCGGCTTGGTCAACACGTTTGATGATTTCAGCTAAGCGATTTACGACTGCCGCTCGACCAGTAATTAGGATGATATTGGCTGGGTCGTAGTGAACAACGTTACCCGCACCCGCATTGTCGTTCAGTTGGCGAAGCAGAGGAGAAAGTTCACGAACCGAAACATTGCGGACCGTCACAACGCGAGTGACTACGCTGTCGCCTGCGATCGAGTCACGATCACCCACAACAGGAATTGCAGAAGTCTTAGAATCCTTAGCCTTAATGATCTTCAGAACACCAGAGTCCATTTCGACGACGGCATAGCCGTAAACCTCTAAGACGTTTAGGAAGAAGCTGTAATATTGTTCTTCATTGAGCACGTCATAGCTGCGCACGTCAATTTTTCCGCGCACCGATGGGTCAACGATGATCGTTTTCTCAAGGTTACGGCCAACAATATTAATAAACTCTTGAATATCAGTGCCTTTAAAGCTGGCACTAAAATCATTAGCGATGGCTGCGGGTGTGCAGATTAAGCTTCCTGCCAGTAACCATGCACTTTTCTTAAACCAATGCTTCACGTACTTCTCCTACACTTTCGTCTTTCATTAGACGCAAAGTTTTAAAATTCAATAAACACTTCATGTTGTTGCCCATCTCTCTCGACGACCAGGTTTAATTCTGTCAGTTCTGAGATTGAACGGAATATGTTGCCCATAGCAGCTGGGTCTGTCAGGTCTTGACCATTTAACTGAGTCGCAATATCTCCGTTTTGGAGCCCAACAGAGTTAAAAAGTTCTGAATCTTTGCCAGGGCTCACACGATAACCAATCACACTGTCATCGCGCTTCACTTGAGATAAGCGAACATATTGGAAGATTTGCTGTGGATCTTTCATTATCTTCGCTTTAATTTCATCGAGCTTCTCTTCTGCAGAAGCTGGGTTGTTACCACGCACAGAAGAAGCGCGGCGTGGTGCGGGTTCAGATACAGCCAGACGCTTATACTCGATGCCTTCTAGCATCAGGGTTTCATCTCGACCTGAGTTATCAATGATCACGCGATCAATTAATACGGCTTTGAGTTTGGCTCTGGTGCCTTCTATCTGTTCATTAATCCCATAAGTCGCTTGCGTGCCACGGTTGGCAATCACCGCTAAGCTCAATTCTGGGTTAGAACTGGCAACCGCACCCACTAACACTAAGTTAAGGCGAGTCTTAGGCGCATCCTGAATCACTTGTTGTTCAACCACTGCAGGCTTGCTTGGGTTGTAAGCACCAAACATGTTGCTCTTTTGCAAAGAAGAGATGTCTAAGGTTGATTGAGGAGTCGCAGACGAGGAGACTGTTGCTTTCCAAGGCACGACGGTTTGCTCGGCCGGTTCAATAAACCAGACAAGCTGTCCTAAAATCCATGCAGAGGCTGCAATAAGCACACAACAAATAGCGAGGCTCAGTTTCTGCTGAAGCACAAATCCATTATCTAATAAGCGGCTCAGCAGCGGGGAATTCCCCATACGACTTTTGAGCTCTAAAAAGTTCACTTTAACTGACCCATCCATAACTAAGAAAACTGTAACTTACTAAACTTTCAGCTTTTTATGCTTAAATTCTATCCATGCTTTCTTTAAAGCATAAGATCTTAAACTATATCATAGACAATCTATAAATCTTCATTACCTAAGCTATTTTGTAATCTTCCTTGAAAAAAAAGCACGTTGCCTCCACATAAGCTTCTAACAAATGCGATAAGCATCATCAAATAAAACAAGTCGCATAGTGTTGATAACAGTTCAATGCTACTCACTTCTCACTAAAAAGGCACAGCCTATATGAAAACTTCTAATGAAGCTGTCAGACTCGATAAATGGTTGTGGGCAGCGCGCTTTTACAAAACTCGCTCTATTGCTCGCAATATGGTCGATGGTGGCAAAGTCCACTATAATGGTCAGCGCAGCAAGCCAAGTAAGATTGTCGAACTTGGTGCAGTCATTACACTGCGCCAAGGTAATGAAGAAAAGACGGTAACGATCGAGAAAATTTCAGCCCATCGTGGCGGAGCGCCGATCGCTCAAACCCTCTATGAAGAAACCACCGAGAGCTTGGCGAAACGAGAAGAGTTTGCGAAACAACGCAAGCTACACGCACACAATCCAGCTCCAGAGCGTCGCCCTGATAAAAAGCAACGTCGTGACATCATCAAGTTCAAGCATCAATAAGCTAGAAGGAATAGCCAAATGGCAAACAATGTTTTAAATCGCTACCTATTTGAAGACCTATCAGTACGTGGTGAATTGGTACAAATGGATGAAGCGTACCAACAGATTATTTCTAGCAAGGAATACCCAGCTCCAGTACAAAAGCTGCTGGGTGAGCTATTGGTTTCAACCACGCTACTGACTGCGACCCTAAAATTTGAAGGCTCTATCACTATGCAGCTGCAAGGTGATGGCCCAGTATCTCTAGCAGTTATCAATGGCGACCATAACCAAAAGATCCGTGGTGTTGCTCGTTTTGAAGGTGATATAGCCGATGATGCTGGCCTACACGACCTAATGGGCAAAGGCCACCTAGTGATCACTATTGATCCTAAGAAAGGCGAACGCTACCAAGGTATCGTTGGTCTTGAAGGCGACACACTAGCTCAAGTACTTGAAGGTTACTTCGCAAACTCTGAGCAGCTTAAGACTCGTCTATGGCTGCGTACTGGTGAGCACGAAGGCAAAGCACACGCTGCTGGTATGTTGCTACAAGTTATGCCTGACGGCACTGGTACTCCAAATGACTTCGAGCACCTAGAGCAGCTAACAGACACCGTGAAAAACGAAGAGCTATTCTCTCTAGAAGCAAACGAACTGCTTTACCGTTTGTACAACCAAGAGAAAGTACAACTTTTCACACCACAGCCAGTTGAATTCTTCTGTGGTTGTTCTCGTGAACGAAGCGCAGCAGCGATCATTACCGTTGCTCAAGAAGAGATTTACGACATCCTAAGTACTGAAGGTAGCGTCGCTCTTCACTGTGATTACTGTGGTACGAACTACTCGTTCGACAAGAACGATGTTGATGCACTGTATGCAGAAGCAGCAGATAAAGGCAGCAATACGGTTCATTAATTTACGTCGTACCAAAAACACGTAATTTACCCCAAAAAGGTCAGCACTAAGCTGGCCTTTTTTGTGATCAAAATAGCGCAAACTTCGTAACATCTCGTAATAAAATCACTGCTTAATTTTAATCAATTAATAATGTTCCCGCCCCTAGCGCAAAGGTTTGCGTACAGGATAGACTAGTTAGGCCAATATGTGACGAGACACTTAAAACCACACGGTTAATATGGATATTTTTTGAGCTGTATCCCTGTTTCCCCCGAGTCTCGTTGCTAGCATGGTGAGCAGATAACAATAAAAAATTAATACAAAATCCCTACAAAATATCCTACAAGGAGCACCTATGACCGTTATGGAACATACTAAGGCTGCACAAATTGATCTAACTAAGCACGGACTTACTGGCGTTACCGAAGTTCTTCGCAATCCTAGCTATGAGCAGTTATTCGTTGAAGAAACACTGCCAGGTTTGGAAGGCTACGAAAAAGGCGTAGTAACGGAACTAGGTGCTGTTGCTGTTGACACTGGTATCTTTACTGGCCGCTCACCGAAAGATAAGTACATTGTTAAAGATGACACGACCCGCGATACCATGTGGTGGTCAGATCAAGGCAAAAACGATAACAAACCGATCACAACTGAAGTATGGAATGAGCTAAAAGAGCTTGTAACAACTCAGCTATCTGGCAAGCGCCTGTTTGTCATTGACGGTTACTGTGGTGCTAACCCTGATACACGCTTAAGTGTACGTATTATCACAGAAGTAGCGTGGCAAGCGCACTTCGTTAAGAACATGTTCATTCGTCCAACTGACGAAGAGCTAGCAACGTTCGAACCTGATTTCGTGGTAATGAACGGTGCTAAAACAACTAACCCGAACTGGGAAAAACAGGGCCTAAACTCTGAGAACTTCGTAGCGTTCAACCTAACAGAGCGTGTTCAAATCATCGGTGGTACTTGGTACGGCGGTGAGATGAAGAAAGGCATGTTCGCAATGATGAACTACCTACTTCCTCTGCAAGGTATCGCTTCAATGCACTGTAGTGCAAACGTTGGCGAGAAAGGCGATGTGGCGGTATTCTTCGGCCTATCGGGCACAGGTAAAACAACGCTATCAACAGACCCTAAACGTGAGCTAATTGGTGATGATGAGCACGGCTGGGATGACGACGGTATCTTCAACTTTGAAGGCGGTTGTTACGCGAAGACGATCCGTCTATCTAAAGAAGCAGAACCAGAAATCTACAATGCAATCCGTCGTGATGCACTGCTAGAAAACGTAACGGTTCGTGGCGATGGTTCTATCGATTTTGATGACGGTTCTAAAACAGAAAACACTCGTGTTTCTTACCCGATTCACCACATCGACAACATCGTTAAGCCAGTATCAAAAGCAGGTCACGCTCAAAAGGTTATCTTCCTGACTGCTGATGCATTTGGTGTATTACCACCAGTTTCTAAACTGACTCCGGAGCAAACAAAGTACCACTTCCTATCTGGTTTCACAGCGAAACTAGCAGGTACAGAGCGTGGTATCACAGAGCCGACTCCAACCTTCTCTGCAGCATTTGGCGCGGCGTTCCTAACGCTTCACCCAACTCAGTACGCTGAAGTACTTGTGAAACGCATGGAAGCAGCTGGCGCTGAAGCTTACCTAGTAAACACTGGTTGGAACGGTACTGGCAAACGTATCTCTATCCAAGATACGCGTGGCATCATCGACGCTATCCTAGATGGTTCTATCGACAAGGCTGAGACTAAGGTTATCCCTATGTTCAACCTAGAAGTGCCTCTAGCGCTGCACGATGTTGACCCTGCGATCCTAGATCCACGCGACACGTACACAGACCCACTACAATGGGAAAGCAAAGCGAAAGATCTAGCAGAACGCTTCATCAACAACTTTGATAAGTACACTGACAACGCTGAAGGTAAGTCACTGGTTGCAGCTGGTCCACAACTAGACTAATCCAAGCATCTGCTCGGGCTAAGCCAAAAGCGAACGCCCATTTAAAACGATATTTTTGTAGCAAGCCCCTCTTTTGAGGGGCTTTTTTGTTGATGCTTGCCCCTTTTTGTTCCACTCTGTTTTAAGACTATTGAAATGTAAGGCTTTTAGGGAATGAAAAAGGTATTCATGGTGTTGGGCATTGTGTTGGCTATCGCCGTTGCGGTTATCGCAGCGTTGCTATTAAGCCTACAGACTCAATACCGTGCGGATGTTGCTAACTTTTTTATCAAGCACACGGTTGACCAACCGGTGGTCATTGAAGATGTCGACTATCAAACGCCTTATCACATCACCCTAATGGGAATCACCTATACCCAACCAGAAAAGCAACCACCTCTGTATATCGATAAGGTCGATCTCTGGTTCAGCCCAGACTCTCTCATTGAAGCCAAACTCGTCTTAGACTCTGTATTAATCAGTGGTATCCAGTTGGAAGCGAGCGATCTAGAAACGCTCTCACCACTGTTAACCGAGCAAAACCTCAAGCTCCGCCAGTTGGCGATCAATAATCTGGATTTTTCGACCAACAGCTTTAACGTGCGAGGCATCGATCTGCAGATTGCCGAGCCAGCCTTTAACAATAACCAAACGCTGCTGCCTTACGGTAAAATCCAACTTTCCGCTTCACAACTCTATTGGCAAGGTGAAGCCTTCGATAATCTTCTGATCGACCTTGACCTTAAACCGAGCGACAGCACACTTTATGGTGCTTCGTTTGAATGGCGCGGTGCCAAAATTTCAGGGCAAGCAGAACAATATAAGCATGATTGGTCACTAGTGAATGTTACTGTAGATGGCTTACGCCTCAACCAGCAGCAAAGTCAGAGCCTATTAAGCAAAGAGTGGGACGTAGCGGGCATTCATATTAACCATATCAACAGCTTAGATATTTTACGCAGCGACATCGAATGGCCAGGCAGACACCTTGCGGCCTTTGACGCTTCACTAGAAAACATCAAATTGCCTTTCGAGATTTGGCGACAACAGAAAGCAGTTTTCTCGCTGCAAGCCGAAGGGGTCACTGTTGATGATGACATCTTCATCGAGCCAAATATCAAGCTAAGCCTAGAGCCAAACCAGATACTGATTGAAGATTTCTATACTCAATTTCTGCAAGGCACCGTTCAGCTCAATGGTGAGGTCACCCCTAGCAGCATTAGATTGGCTCAGCTCGACCTACAGGGCATTAAATGGGTCACTGAAAGCCAAAATAAAACACAGCGAGTAGCGCGCCTCTCACCCTGGCTTAAAGAGCTTCAACAAGCCTCTATAGAACGATTGAATGTAGAACGCACCCAACTCATCCAACTTGCACAAAAACCTTACTGGCAAGTCTCTGGGCTGTATATTGAAGGACACCAAGTTCAACTGCTGCAAGATAGAAAGCTAGGATTGTGGCAAGGAGAACTGATGGCCAGCGCAAACGACGCCAGCTATCAAAGCATTCTCAGCGCTCAACCTGTGATTGAAATGAACAGTGACCAAGGAAAATGGACACTAACACGCCTGTTTGCTCCACTGAAGCAGGGTTATATCGAAGCTAATGCGACACTCGATTTTAACCAAATCAGCAAACCGTGGAGTGTCGACATCTCAGCGGATGGCTTGCCTATCTCACCAATGCTGCAGCAACTCGACTTACCACTCGATGCCACAGGCTATGGTGAATTTGAACTGCAAGCTTCTGGTCTCTACGGCGATTCACTCATGCTGGGCTATTCAGCCACTGGTCAGCTGAAAGGCAGCGTTCGCCAGGGTGTGATGACCTTTAACGATACGCTTTCTGAAACCTCGACCGATAACGTGTTTGAAATCCCTGAATTAAACGCGAGTTTTGACCGTGGTCGCTTCACGCTTCAACCGATGCACATTATTGGTGCATCCGCTGCAGAGGAAGGTTCACAGAGAGTTCAAACTTTGAATGGCGAAGTTTCTGGAGAGCTAGACCTGCTTAAACCAGAACAACACACTCTCTCAGTTATGCTGTCCGACCCATGTAACCAAATATCTGGCAAGCTTGATCAACCGGAGTACGCAGCGATTAATGACTGCCAACAAAAAAGCGCCACTCCAGAGGAGTAGCGCTTTCAATTCATAACTCAACCTATCATCAAGCAAGCGTGAAGTTATTCGCTCACCTTGCTGTCACTTGACAGGATCTTCTTATAGTCAGGGATCAGCATGTAGGTGCCAGTAAACTCTACCGCTTCCACGTCACCGCTGTGGATGGTCACGTGAATAATGATACGAGCCTTTCTCCCTGATGCGAGGCGATCCAAGTCACCACTGATACCATCTAAAGAAGTAGAGGCTACAGGGTTTTGCTCCACAGGGTGGCGATAACGAATATTACTGTCTGCTAGAACAATATCGCCCGTCAGACCGCGCTCTTTCATCAATAGCCATGTCATTCCCCAACCAGTCAGTGTTGCTAGCGTAAAAGCAGAGCCTGCAAACATGGTGTTGTGTGGGTTCAGATTCGGGTTTAGCTGAGCACTACACTCGAACTGATAACCTGTGTACTGGTTTATCTTGATGCCCATCTTATCGCTGATAGGGATCTGATGCTCCCAACGCTGCTGAAGCTCATTACACCATTCAGGCTTACGCAGAACATCTGCCATTGGATCCAGCGGCTTCACCATCTGTTGGTGACGAACAGGACCACGTTGGTCGTTAATCTCACCACGACGCTCAAAGCTGTTCTTCTCATAAAATGAGATCGCATCTTCTCGCGCGTTACACACCAGGCGCTTAGCGCCCTCTTGGCGAGCCAGCGACTCTAGTGCGACTAAAATCAGTGAGCCCATGCCTTTACTACGGCGAGAGTTTTTTACCGCCATGTAGCGGATCTGACCTTCGAGATCTGGAGTGATATACAGACGACCAATCGCCATCGGACGACCTCGACCATCTACAATCATGCGATGGTGACTCATGCCATCGTATTCATCACGCTCGGAACCCACTGGCATTCGCCAAGGTTCGCGCAACATCTGCCAGCGAAAATGGTAATACTTGTTCAGTTGATTTTCGGTGGTTGGGGTTATGAGTTTAAACATGCTTATTCCTTTAAGCTTAAACCTGCAGCCAGAATGTTACTGGACCATCATTAACCAGAGACACTTTCATGTCGGCTGCAAATCGGCCACGTTCCGTTGGCAATACTGATTCACATTGGTCAGAGAAATAATTGTAAAGACGCTCGGCATCTTCTGGGTGAGCACCACGAGAAAAACCGGCTCGTGTACCTTTTTTGGTATCGGCTGGCAGTGTGAATTGAGAAACTACTAGCACCTTGCCATTCACCTGCTTCACGTTGAGGTTCATTTTATCGTCTTCATCTCCAAAGACACGATAAGTCGTCACTCGTTCCATCAAACGCTTCGCTTTGGCTTCGTCGTCACCTTTTTCTACGCCTAATAATACTAATAAGCCTTGTTCAATCTCACCAACTACTTCGCCATCAACACGGACGGCAGCTTCACTTACTCTCTGAATCAGTGCTATCACTGTTGTTTCCTTGCTCTGTGATTTTGTCGTTATCCGTGGAGTGTACCATTATTTTTTGCGTCTCACTCCACTCTTCCTTCTCACCGAGCGCAGCCGTCACCTCAGCACCCACCAGCACGATCAACCAACATAAATAAACCCAAACAAACAGAATCGGGATCGCCGCCAACGCACCATAGATCACCTGATATGAAGGGAACTGAGTGATGTAAGCAGCGAAGCCTTTCTTACTGAGTTCGAACAGTAATGCCGCCACCAAAGAGCCAGCAGCTGCATGAGAAAAGTGGATTTTCTTATTAGGTACCAATAGGTATAAACCAAAGAACGCAAAGAAAGAGAGAATCAGAGGGAGTTTGCGAATCAAAGTATTAAAGGCACCAGACACCACTTCGTTTTGTAGCAAACTTAGTGATGTCACATATGAGGTGGCTGCAATGCTCGCCCCAACCAAGATTGGCCCGAGAGTGAGCACCATCCAGTACATCGAGAAAGACAGCACTGCACGTCGCTTCTCGGTAACACGCCAGATGTAATTGAGGTTCTTATCGATGTTAGAGATCAGCATCAACGCGGCGATAAATAAGAACACACTACCAACCGCCGTCATTTTTCCCGTGTTAGCCACAAACTCTAACAAGGCACCATGCACCGCATCCCCTGATGCTGGAACAAAGTTAGTAATGATGAAGTTTTGAATCACGATACCCACATCCGCAAACACAGAAAATGATGACAAGATAGAGAGCAAAACCGTCAACATGGGTACGATTGAAAGCAAGGTAATGTACGCCAAATAGCCCGCATTCACATTGACTCGATCATGCGTCATACGCGCTAAAAGGTAGCGAAAATACTGGATACTAAGTATGCCGACCTTTGTTATCTTCAACTTGTATCTCCCTGGTAACTCGTTCATAGTTCTAATTAATATTCCGTTACTTAACTATAGGAAACAAGGATGCCTTATTTAATAGTTATAGTCCTCTCTATTTTTACTCTTACTGGATGCCAATCCGCTTATTACTCTGCAATGGAACAAGTGGGTTATCACAAACGTGACATCATGGTCGACAGAGTAGAAGATGCAAAAGAGTCGCAGCAGGATGCTCAGGAAGAGTTTACCAGCGCACTTGAAGCACTCAGCAGCCTGACTAATTTCAGTGGCGGCGACCTAGAAGACATCTACAACAAGATAAACGATAAATACCAAGACAGTGAAAAAGCAGCGCAAAATGTAACTGACCGAATAGCTGCGATTGAAGATGTGTCTGATGCGCTGTTTGAAGAGTGGCAAGCCGAGCTCGATCTCTACACCAGTGATTCCCTACGTCGTTCGAGTGAGCAAAAGCTGCGTGAAACTAAATCGTCTTACCAAACCATGCTGTCAGCTATGAAGCGTGCTGAGAAGAAGATGGGCCCAGTACTCAATACCCTTCGCGACAACACCCTTTATCTGAAACACAACCTCAATGCGAGTGCGGTTGGCTCACTACAAGGTGAGTTTATGAGTCTAGAAAAAGACATCACGTACGCGATCAAACAGATGAATGCAGCGATTGCTGAGTCGGATAAGTTCCTTGCTCAACTCAATCAGAAGTAACGCCTAAAAAGACAAAACAAGATAAGCCCGTATGAATCCAATCATTATAACTGGCGGCCCTGGCGCCGGAAAAACCACTCTGATTAATGCATTGGCTGATGCGGGTTACCTCACCTTCGCAGAGTCCTCTCGTCAGTTAATAGAACAGCAAAGTCAGCTTGAAGACGGTATCTTACCTTGGGTAGACCTTCCCGGCTTTGCTGAGCTTTGTTTGGGTGTGATGGACAAGCAAAAGGGCCAAGCCAATCAACATCCGATTGCCTTTCTCGATCGCGCCATTCCCGACATTTGTGGCTATTTGGCTCAGGCTAACCTAGAGATAGATGCGACCTACCGAGAAGCAAGCCAAGGCTATCACTCACAAGTCTTATTCTGCCGCCCAGAGACTTCGATCTATGTTCAAGATGAAGTGCGCCCTTATCCCTTTGAAGAAGCATTAGAGATTCACCACGCGCTGGTCAAAGTCTATCAAGAGCTTGGTTATGAGGTAGTTGAAGTGCCGTTTATGTCGGTCGCTGAGCGAGTGCAATACGTTGAAAGCCACCTGGAAATTAAAAGCTAGATTCCAGATATCTCGTTCCTCAACTCTGGAATGACGATTCGATGATAGGAAATGGATGAGGGAGAACAGGCACATAAGACACTCTCCCTCTTAGTATCTAGCTATCTCTAGTCTAAACACGCTCTTCGTATCCCGCATCTCGTGCACTCGTATCTTAGCTCACTAAAAAACAAAAGCCCTGAGCAGCTTGGCTACTCAGGGCTTTCTTATTTACTTAGCTAGAAGCTAGTCAGCGAGCAATTAAGCTTTAGCTGGACGTGCTGCACGCTTACGTTCGTTTTCAGTAAGAAGCTTCTTACGGATACGAATGTTTTCTGGCGTTACTTCTACTAGTTCGTCTTCGTCGATGAACTCAAGAGCTTGCTCTAGAGTGTGACGGATAGGTGGCGAAAGAACCTGTGCTTCATCAGTACCAGATGCACGAACGTTCGTTAGCTGCTTACCTTTCAGACAGTTTACTGTCAGGTCGTTTGAACGGTTGTGAATACCGATGATTTGACCTTCGTATACTTCGTCCGCGTGCTCAGCGAATAGACGACCACGTTCTTGTAGGTTGAATAGTGCGTAAGTCAGAGCTTTACCCGTTGCGTTCGAGATTAGAACACCGTTGTTACGTTGACCGATTACGCCACCTTTGTGTGGACCGTAGTGATCGAACGTATGGTAAAGAAGACCAGAACCAGACGTTAGCGTTAGGAACTCAGTTTGGAAACCGATAAGACCACGAGAAGGCATCATGAAGTCCATACGAACACGACCTTTGCCATCTGGAGACATATCAGTTAGCTCACCTTTACGTAGACCGATGTTTTCCATGATGCCACCTTGGTGCTCTTCAAGCACGTCGATAGTCACAGTTTCAAACGGTTCTGTTAGGTTGCCATCTTCATCTTTCTTGATGATTACTTCTGGACGAGATACTGCTAGCTCGAAGCCTTCACGACGCATGTTCTCGATCAAGATAGAAAGGTGAAGTTCACCACGACCAGATACACGGAAACGGTCTGGATCGTCTGTTTGTTCAACACGTAGTGCTACGTTGTGTACTAGTTCTTTCTCTAGACGCTCAAGGATGTTACGTGAAGTAACGAACTTACCTTCTTTACCCGCGAACGGAGAAGTGTTTACTTGGAACGTCATTGTTACTGTTGGTTCATCAACAGAAAGCGGAGTCATCGCTTCAACGTTGTTCACGTCACAGATAGTGTCAGAGATTTTAAGCTCACCAAGACCAGTGATTGCAATGATGTCACCCGCGTTAGCTTGTTCAACTTCGTGACGGTCAAGGCCTAGGTAACCTAGTACAGTACCTACTTTACCGTTACGCTTCTTACCATCAGCGCCGATGATAGATACTTGTTGGTTTGGCTTAACAGAACCACGAGTAACACGTGCAACACCGATAACACCTACGTAAGAGCTGTAATCTAGTTGAGAAACTTGCATTTGTAGTGGACCGTCAAGGTCAACAGCTGGCGCGTCTACTGTATCAACAACAGCTTGGAACAGTGGTTCCATGTCTGTACCAGTTTCGCCTTCAGTCATTGTTGCCCAACCGTTTAGAGCTGAAGCGTAAACAACTGTGAAGTCTAGTTGCTCATCAGTCGCACCTAGGTTGTCGAAAAGGTCGAATACTTGATCCATAACCCAATCAGGACGAGCGCCTGGGCGGTCAATCTTGTTGATTACAACGATTGGCTTAAGACCGTGTGCGAATGCTTTTTGCGTTACGAAACGAGTTTGAGGCATTGGGCCGTCAACTGCGTCAACGATCAGTAGAACAGAGTCAACCATAGACATGATACGCTCAACTTCACCACCGAAGTCCGCGTGTCCCGGGGTATCTACGATGTTGATGCGGTAATCATTCCAGTTGATTGCTGTGTTCTTAGCAAGAATGGTAATGCCACGCTCTTTTTCGATGTCATTCGAATCCATGACACGCTCTTCAGCTTCACCACGAGACTCTAGAGTGCCTGACTGTTGTAGCAGTTTATCAACCAAAGTCGTTTTACCGTGGTCAACGTGCGCGATGATCGCGATATTTCTTAACTTATCAATCTGTGGAGTAGACATGGATTCTCGATTCACTCATAAAAGTAGCCGCAAATGACCTCTGAAAATAGAGGAAATGCCACTAGCTTGATTAAAAAAACGGTCAATAATATACCAGATTCTAGACAAAAACCCAGAAATATGTGATCTGAACCAAGGCTTTTTTCTTAGTTAGCGATTCACATTGGCTTAACTTTGATTCAGTACAGTGTTGGCTAGCAAAATCTGTAGGATTCTAAAAAGTCTCGTACGCGAGTAACTCGCCAAAACTCCGGCTAAATAACAAAAGTGGATTGACAATGTCTGCAATTCATTGCTGAATGGTGTTCGCTTTTGTCTCATATTGGTGCATCGACAAACAAACGCACCAATACAGTGCAACCAAAGATCATTTTGGTGCAAAACTAGAGGCAGGCGAAACAGTAAAACAAGTAACATATTGAAATTAATGGAATAATTTTTTTGGCACGCTTTTGGCTATAGATAAATCAGCATCGATTAATGCACTTGTTAGACATTAATCAATGCTAGTTTCAACCGAATCGAGCTAATACCAAATTAATAACACTGGAGGTTATCCAAGATGTCAGTAGAAAACGTACTATCGCTGATCCAAGAGAACGAAGTTAAATTTGTAGACCTACGCTTTACAGATACTAAAGGTAAAGAGCAGCATATCTCTATTCCTTCTCACCAAGTTGACGCAGACTTCTTCGAAGAAGGTAAAATGTTCGACGGCTCTTCAGTAGCTGGTTGGAAAGGCATCAACGAATCTGACATGGTAATGATGCCAGACGCATCATCTGCTGTTCTAGACCCATTCACAGAAGACGCAACGCTAAACATCCGTTGTGACATTCTAGAGCCTGCAACTATGCAAGGCTACGACCGTGACCCACGCTCAATCGCAAAACGCTCTGAAGAGTACATGCGCTCTACAGGTATCGCAGACACAGTTCTAATTGGTCCTGAGCCAGAGTTCTTCCTATTTGACGACGTTAAATTTGCAACTGACATGTCAGGTTCTTTCTTCAAGATCGACGACATCGAAGCAGCATGGAACACAGGTTCTGACGTAGAAGGCGGTAACAAAGGTCACCGTCCAGGCGTTAAAGGCGGTTACTTCCCAGTAGCTCCAGTTGATTCATCTCAAGACATCCGTTCAGCAATGTGTCTAGTAATGGAAGAGATGGGCCTAGTTGTAGAAGCGCACCACCACGAAGTAGCAACTGCGGGTCAAAACGAAATCGCAACTCGCTTCAACACGCTAACAACGAAAGCTGACGAAACTCAAATCTACAAGTACGTTGTACACAACGTTGCTCACGCATTTGGTAAAACAGCGACATTCATGCCTAAGCCACTAGTTGGTGATAACGGTTCAGGTATGCACGTTCACCAATCTCTAGCAAAAGACGGCGTTAACCTATTTGCTGGTGATAAGTACGGCGGCCTATCTGAAATGGCACTTTACTACATCGGTGGTGTAATCAAGCACGCTCGCGCTATCAACGCATTTGCTAACCCATCAACTAACTCGTACAAGCGTCTTGTACCAGGCTTCGAAGCTCCAGTTATGCTTGCTTACTCTGCACGTAACCGTTCTGCTTCTATCCGTATCCCAGTGGTACCAAGCCCTAAAGCACGTCGTATCGAGCTGCGTTTTGGTGACCCAGCAGCTAACCCATACCTATGCTACTCAGCAATGCTAATGGCTGGTCTTGACGGTATTAAGAACAAGATCCACCCAGGCGAAGCTATGGATAAAGATCTATACGACCTACCAGCTGAAGAAGCGGCAGAAATCCCAACAGTGGCTTACTCACTAAAAGAAGCTCTAGAGTGTCTAGACGCTGACCGTGAGTTCCTAACAGCTGGCGGTGTATTCTCTGACGATTTCATCGACTCTTACATCGACCTTAAGTCTCAAGATGTAGAGAAAGTAAACATGACAACTCACCCACTTGAGTTCGAACTGTACTACTCTGTTTAATCTCTGGTAGATAAGCTTTCTTACTGCAATCATGTAAGAATCGCTGACTAAATATTAGGCTCGCCTCGCAGGCGGGCCTTTTTTATATTCTCCCACCCTCTCCTTCTTCGTAACATGCCTTAGATAATAGACAAAAGTCCTCAGAGGCTGTCGAACTAAATACAATAAAATCAATAACAAAATAACGATAAACGTGAAATCACCTAACGGTGAAAGGGGCCAACCATATGAAAAAAATACTGTTCCTGTTCGGGTTAACAGTCGCATTCTCATGCTCTGCTCAAACGGTTTATACCTGGGTAGATGAAGATGGCGTACTTCATTTTAGTGATACACCTACAGGCAAGGGGGCTAAATCTCTTGAGCTTCCGGATGTTCAAGCCTCAGCACCCGCACCTAAATTCGAGCCATCGAAACCCGTTGACGGACAAAGCGCCTCGGCTATTCCAAGCCAAGAGCAACCAAAAACACAACAGACCGAGCGAGAAGTCCCAGCACCATTAGCTCTTACTATGCTTACTCCCATTCACGACCAAACTATTCGCAGTAATCGTGGCTTCATCTCAATTCAAATCGAACTCAACCGTAAACTGGGCATAGGTGAGCAGCTGCAATTGATGCTCGATGGGCGACGCTATGGCGCACCACAAACCCAACCTAACTGGCAGTTGAAAGATATCGATCGCGGCACTCACACCATTGCAATTCAAGCACATAGAAGCGGCAAGCTTATTGCATCTACTAGTCCAGTCACCGTGTATTTACATCGAGCGACGATCAAGTAGGCCAATGGGTTAAAAGAGACTAGATAACATCAAATTTTTACCTGTTCTCAGCAGCTTTTCGCGACTTTTATGAATTATCTTTAGCTTCTGATTGATATGCGCCATACTTGAACTTCGCTACGCACCAATTTGGTGCAGTGAGAAAAACACCAGTTCAAGGACGAAATAGTGAATCGATCAGCCAAAAGCGACAGCATAGATACACACCATCTTTCCAACGCCATTCTCGACAATATGGTGACATCGACATTGATGCTCGATGAACAGTTATACGTGCGATACGCCAACCCGGCAGCTGAACAGCTCTTTTCACAAAGTGCGAGACGCATTGTTGATCACCCACTGAGTCAACTTATCCAACATGCCTCGCTCGACCTAGCACTGCTTACTCAGCCTCTACAAAGCGGCCAGAGCATTACCGACAGTGACGTGACCTTTGTTGTCGATAACCGCCCGCTGATGCTTGAAGTGACGGTAAGCCCGATCACCTGGCAGCGCGAGACCCTATTACTTGTTGAGATGCGCAAGATCGACCAACAAAGACGTCTCAGCCAAGAGTTAAACCAACATGCACAACAACAAGCAGCGAAGCTGTTAGTGCGTGGTTTGGCGCATGAAATAAAGAACCCGTTGGGTGGCTTAAGAGGGGCGGCACAACTGCTTGGAAAGATGCTTCCCGATCAATCACTGAATGAATACACCCAGATCATTATTGAGCAAGCCGATCGCTTACGCGCCTTGGTCGACCGTCTGCTTGGCCCGCAAAAACCAGGAACCAAGTCAGAAGAGAACCTCCACCAGATACTCGAAAAAGTCAGGCAGTTGGTCGAGCTCGAATCTGGCTCAACATTAGCTATCGAACGAGACTACGATCCAAGTCTGCCACCAATTGTGATGGACTCAGCGCAGGTTGAACAAGCGATGCTCAATATCGTGAGCAATGCGGCGCAGATTTTAAAAGAACAGGACTCTGGCAAGATCACCATTCGCACCAGAACGGTGCATCAAGCCAACATTCATGGTCAGCGACACAAACTCGCAGCACGCATTGAGATCAGCGATAACGGCCCGGGCATCCCCGATGAGTTAAAAGACACCCTGTTCTACCCCATGGTCAGTGGGCGTGAAGGGGGCACTGGATTAGGGCTATCGATATCTCAAAACCTGATCGACCAGCACAACGGAAAAATCGATGTCGAGAGCTGGCCGGGGAACACAACATTTACGATTTACTTGCCCATTTAAACGAAGCAACGCCTCTCGATGGAGAAACCAAGCTTCAGGCAAGGAACGAATACAGAACAATAAAAACAATGATTATCACAATAGATTTGGCTGCAAAGGAATTGAATTATGAGTAAGGGATACGTTTGGGTCGTCGATGACGACAGCTCTATCCGCTGGGTAGTAGAAAAGACACTTTCATCTGCGGATATAAAGTGTGAAACATTTGCTGATGCAGAGAGCGTACTACTTGCGCTTGAACGCGAGACACCCGATGTACTGGTGTCAGATATCCGCATGCCCGGCATTGACGGGATTGAGCTATTGCATCAAGTGCACCAACGCTCTCCCGATCTACCTGTGATTATCATGACGGCGCACTCCGACTTAGATGCTGCGGTGAATGCTTATCAAAAAGGCGCCTTTGAATATCTGCCTAAACCGTTTGATATCGATGAGACACTTACCCTCGTAGAGCGAGCGATCGCTCACAGCCAAGAACAAAAGCGCGAACAAGCTAACGAAGCTTCTGAAGAGACCAACGCCCCTGAAATTATTGGTGAAGCACCAGCAATGCAGGAAGTATTTCGTGCTATCGGTCGTTTATCTCGCTCATCGATATCGGTATTGATTAACGGTGAATCGGGTACTGGTAAAGAGCTAGTTGCCCATGCTTTACATCGCCACAGCCCAAGAGCAAAGAAGCCTTTCATTGCCCTAAATATGGCGGCAATACCGAAAGACCTCATCGAGTCCGAACTGTTTGGTCACGAGAAAGGTGCCTTTACCGGCGCTAACAGCGTTCGCCAAGGGCGCTTTGAACAAGCCAACGGTGGCACCCTATTTCTGGATGAGATCGGTGACATGCCACTCGACATTCAAACTCGTTTGTTGCGTGTACTTTCTGATGGTCAGTTCTATCGTGTCGGCGGTCACTCAGCAGTTAAGGTAGACGTTCGTATCGTTGCCGCTACCCACCAAGATCTAGAACGACTAGTGCATGAAGGTGATTTCCGTGAAGATTTGTTCCACCGACTCAATGTTATTCGGATTCACATTCCTGCCCTACGTGAACGTAAACAAGATATCGAAAAGCTGACTCATCATTTCCTAGCCTCAGCGGCTGAAGAGTTGGGTGTGGAAGTGAAAACACTGCACCCAGAAACCATAATCAAGCTGAACCAGCTAAATTGGCCAGGTAACGTGCGTCAGCTAGAGAACATTTGTCGTTGGCTGACCGTGATGGCGAGTGGCAGTGAAATCCTTCCTTCAGACCTACCACCGGAGCTATTGGAAGAGAAAACCGTCGCACCATCAGGTACCGGCGATAACTGGCAGCAGCTGCTTGCTAATTGGGCAAAATGTGCACTTGATTCAGGAGAAAAAGAGCTGCTCACTTATGCTCTGCCAGAGTTTGAACGTATACTGCTAGAGGCTGCACTCAACCATACAAATGGTCACAAACAAGACGCAGCCAAGGTTTTGGGCTGGGGAAGAAACACCCTAACTCGTAAACTTAAAGAACTGTACTAGGCCTTATATGACTCTCGATGCAGCTACTTTTTAACCAAAAAAGTGTCGCTTGGTTTGAATAGTGTCGGTACAATTACAGTACACTATTCACCAAAGTTGTAGCAACGATGTCTTTGAAAACACAAATTACATTGAGAACCGCTGTGGTTCTGCCCTTCGTGCTGATTTTTCTATTCACTATGGGCGTAATGGTTTTCACTCAAAAGCAAAGCTACAAAGAGATGGTGAGTGATATTAGTGCACGCCAGCTAACATCACTCACAGACAATGTTCATCAAAGCCTAGATGAATTCTTAGAGAAGCCATTTCACGCCAACCTCTCGTTAAGCCAAAACATCGGCTATCACAAGCTTTATCAGCCAGGAAACCTTGGCAAGGTTCAAGACTACATCCTTTACAAGTTCTCTGACCATTTCACGGCTGTGCCGCAATTGGATGTGATCGGCTTTGGTTCAGAAGACGGCAACTACGTTGGTTTTCGTAAAGAGGCTAATAACGGCTATACCTTAATGGTGCAGGATGACCGCACTCAAGATCAGCTAGTTATCTATCGCGGCAGCAAGATCAGTGACGATATTCGCTCGGTCATTTCTGGATACGATCCAAGAGTTCGCCCTTGGTATCGCCCAGTAGTGAACACCAAAGAGGCGTCATGGTCTCCGATCTATGCCAACGCCGATGAACGCCAAGAAATCACCTTGTCAGCTCTCGCCCCGATCTATGACGACAATGAGTTCAAAGCGGTGATCGTCAGTGATATCAAGATCAACACCTTTAACGCGTTCTTGAGAGAAGTGAAGGAAAAAACCGATGCGTCGGTTTACATCATCGATCAACAGCAACGCTTAGTCGCTCACTCTGGCAGTGGCAGTGTGGTTTCTTGGGGTACAGGCAAAACCAATAGAGGCCAACGCTTATTAGCTACCGAGAGCGCTAACCCAGTCATACGCGAGAGTGCTAGCTACGTTGACCAACAGCACTTGATTGAAAAAGAGGGGCTCCAACGCTTCAGATTCACCTTAGATGGCGAACAGTACTTCAATCAAATTACTCCCTACCAGGATGAACATGGCATCACTTGGTTTATCGGTATGTCAATTCCCAAAACCAACTTGCTTGGCGAGCTGCCTGAAAACCAAAGGGATAGCTGGCTGATTGGGCTCACTGTGAGTTGCATTGGCATCTTACTCGGCTTAATCGCCTTCAACCGCGTGACCCAGCCAATCACCTCAACCGCTGATGCGGCAAAGCGCCTTGCCAACGGTGATTGGGATACCAATATGCCGAAGTCTGGCCATATTTATGAAACCAGTATGTTGGTCGAAGCATTCAATGAGATGGCCAACAATCTAAAGGCTTCATTTAAGCAATTGCAGTCTCAACTGACTTACGATTCGCTCACTAAGCTTTATAGTAGAGAAGGTTTTATCGATGCAGCTAAGAAGAGCGCGGTTAATGAGAAAGGCACGCTTTTCTTAGTCGGCATTGACCGCTTTCGCGACATCAATGACAGCCTTGGTCATTACAATGGTGACCAACTGTTGATCATCTCCGCGGCGCGCTTACGTGGCATGCTACCTTCAGAATATCTACTCGCCCGCGCCGGTGGTGATGAATTTGCTATCTACGCACCAAATGTCACCCAAGAGAGTGAAGTTCAACTGCTAGCAAACCGCTTATTGCAAACCTTCGCCTCTCCGTTTGCAATGGAATCAGAGAGCGTGGTGATTAAAGTCTCGATTGGTATTGTCCATGTGCCCAACGAGCAAGATATTACAGTGTGGCTTCGTAATAGCAGCATTGCATTGAGTAATGCCAAGCAAGACAAAGCTCGAGTCAGTATTTACAGCTCTGAGATGGGCAATGCATCCAGGCACAGAACCAAGATGTTGGCGCGCCTCAATAAAGCGATCGACCTTCAACAGTTCGAACCGTTTTATCAGCCAATCATTGATCTTGAATCTGGCTCAACCATAGGGGCTGAAGCTCTCGCTCGTTGGGTAACGGATGAAGGTATTATCTCGCCACTAGAGTTTATTCCTCTTGCCGAGGAGAGCGGGCTCATCTACGACATAGGTAAGCAGATCCTACATAAATCTTGCCGAGATACGGCTATCGCGATTGAGTCAGGCAAGTGGAGTGAAGACTTCTCTATTCACGTTAATCTCTCAGTTGACCAGCTTAGTGAGAGTGGGTTCATTGATTTAGTTAAGAAGACTCTGAGTGAGACCAAGCTACCAGCGAAAAACCTCACTTTAGAAATCACCGAGTCACGAATCGTAGATAACGACCCGACTGTCATCGACAATATGCTGACACTCAAAGCCTTAGGTATCTCGATTGCAATTGATGATTTTGGTACCGGGTATTCGTCACTGGCCTACCTACAAAAACTGCCATTCGACTGCCTTAAGATCGACCGCAGCTTTGTCAGCAAGCTCGATAAAGAGAACCTAGATAGCTCAATTGTTGCCGCTATCGTCAATATCACCAAAGGCTTCAAGGTTAGCTTAGTCGCAGAAGGTGTTGAGACTCAGCAGCAAGCTGACTTGCTTAAACAGCTGCAATGTCCACAAGCGCAAGGCTTCCTATACAGCCGCCCGGTACCGTTTGAGCAGTGGCCAACTGATCTTGCTAACGCTAAACAAGACCGCAAAGAGACTCCTGCCTAAACAAGCTAAGATTAGCGTAAGCCGAATACAAAAATGCCAGCATGATGCTGGCATTTTTTATGTTTTGATTCTCGAGTGAGTGATTAGATAACGCGAGAGAATTGCTGTTGGCGAGCCTTAGCACGCAAGTATTTATCGAAACACATACAGATGTTACGAATCAGCAGACGACCACGAAGCGTTACGCGGATTTCTTTGTCGTCTACTTCAACCAAGTCATCGTTAATGAAGGTTTGCAGAAGCTCTAAGTCTTCTTTGAAGTAACGATTAAAATCAACAGCGAACTCAGATTCGATCATCGTCTTATCGAGTTTGAAGTTACAAATAAGCTGCTTAATCACTTCACGACGCAGCAAATCATCGTTATCCAGTGCTACACCTTTCCAAAGCGCATGACGAAGGTCATTCACTTGAGCGTAGTATTTCTTAAGTTCTTTTTGGTTTTGCGCGTAAGAGTCACCCACCATAGAGATAGCCGACACACCAAAGCCTACTAGGTCACACTCGCCCTGAGTCGTGTAGCCTTGGAAATTACGGTGCAACACACCTTCACGCTGTGCCACTGCTAGCTCATCTTCAGGAAGGGCGAAGTGGTCCATCCCGATAAACTGGTAACCCGCCCCCGTTAGAGTCTCGATAGTATCTTGTAAGATAGCCATCTTCTCTTCAGCTTTTGGCAGGTCTTCATCTTTAATCTTACGCTGCGCCGCAAACAGTTGTGGCATGTGAGCGTAGTTAAAGACCGATAGACGACCAGGTTTCATCTCAAGTACTTGCTTCAGCGTTTCAGCGAACAATGCTTGAGTCTGCTTAGGCAAGCCGTAAATCAAATCTAGGTTAGTTGAACGGAAGCCAAGCTCTTTAGCACGCTGGACCATAGCTACGATGAACTCTTCATCTTGCTCGCGGTTCACCAGCTTTTGCACTTCTTTATTGAAATCTTGAACACCGATACTCAGGCGGTTGAAGCCTTCATTACGCAGGTGATCCAGTACATCGAGTTCAATCTCACGTGGGTCTACCTCGATGCTGATCTCAGCGTCAGCAGTAAAGTTAAACTCATCACGTAGGATCATCATTAGACGCGTGATTTGAGCCTTGCTTAGGAAAGTTGGCGTACCACCACCGAAGTGCAATTGAGTCACTTCACGGCCATTCAATAAAGAGGCACGTTGGCGGATTTCATGTTCAATCACATCTAGGTACTCGTCCGCTTTGTGCGAGTGACGAGTAATCACCTTGTTACAACCACAGTAGTAACAAAGCTTATGGCAGAACGGGATATGTACGTAAAGCGACAGTGGACGCTCTGGGTATTGCGTACACGCCATGTCGTAATCAGAGACGGTAAACGCTTCATGGAACTCCAACGCAGTTGGGTATGAAGTGTAACGAGGTCCCGAATAGTTGTACTTGTTTAAGATTTCTTGGTCCCAAACGATTTGCTGATTCGTTGTTACTGGCTTGCTCGACATAGCGGTACTTCCAATTTAGATCCGCGAGAACCTAGGCTCTCTCAAATCAATTTACATACATTAAAATATAGACGGGTTATTTTGCCACACGACCTGTAAGGTCGTTTCAAGACAAAATCCATTTTCTAGATAAAAACTCAGAACTGCTAGCTTGATCACTAACAATGCACCGGAATACGGAGGTGCAAAAGGTAAGAAGGCTCATTTAGCACTCGGGTTAAAGATAATTCATCTTAAAAACACCGGTAGTAAACAAGCCTCTATATTTAATAGTCTTAGCGACTAGATCATCTGGATGTTGATTTGGTTGTTAAGAGGCTTAACCTTCTCCTGCAACCTTTTCAAATCCTCGATGACTGCATCGTTCAAGCGAGTCTCTGCCTTGTGGCGTGTGAGATTCTGCTGCATGCGCTCTTTCTTTGTCAGTTCCTGCCTTTCTTCTCCGCGCGCCATATCTTTAACAATATGGTACAGCTCGGAAAGGGCCGGATATTCTGCGTCAAGATCGACACGCTCATCTCCCTGAACATTATCCATGATGATACACACTCGGATACTGATCTCAGGCAAATCACACTGGCCTTGAATACCCGCAAGGCACAAAGTATTTACGTTTTCGTAAATCGTCGCGTTACGTTTTTCAATCGCTAGTGCTTGATGCTGCTTTTGCAACTCCGTCTGCTTCTTCACTTGAAGTAGAAGGTAACCTGCGTAAGAGCCCAAGCCGAGAATGATAATTCCACCAGCAATTGCTAATAAGGTTACGTTCATTGGCTATTAACCCTTAAAGCTGTCTAAGTCGATATCTTCGAATTGAGATAGCAAGTCTTCATCAGAATTTGCTTTCTTGTTCGATACTACCGGCGTTTCTTCGAAGAACTCTTCTTCATCGTCTTCTGGCTCTAATAGACCCAAGCGGCCCATTAGGTGCTCAATACGATCAAGCTTCTCATCAACGAACTTCTGTAGACCTGCACCTAAGTTTTCACCATTTTCGAGACGGTCTAGTAGCGTGTTCAGTTGTGGATCATTCTCAAGCATCTCTAACTCTTGCTCGTTAGATAGCTTGCGCTCCTGCTTAGTTAGCTTCTTCACTGGTTCAACGATCAGTGGGATTTTTTTCTTGCTGCCTAAACGTGGGTCGCGAGCTTGCGCTGCTTTACGCTGTTTCGCGTCGCTACCATCTGAGTGGCGGCTGCCTGATTTTAGGCCTTTACGCTTTTTCAGACGCTTACGTTCACGACCTTCAACGTCAGATTCGCTACGGTTACGAGTAACGATAACTTCAGGAGCACCATATGCTCCCGGCTTTCTAGATTTTTTACTACGGCTCATTACTGGGTCTTCCTCAGTAAAATTACATCATTTCCAATAAATTCGAGTTCGAGCTTATCCCGCTCTGCCAAAAACTGGAATGTTTGACGACTAAAGAAGACGACATGTGTCGGGTCATTCTTATAGTGCCAACCAGCAAACGCGTCCACGTCTATTACTAGCTTGGTCATCAGACCAATCCAGCCCTTGGGCTTAACTAAATTCAACCATTGCTGCCACACCTTATCTGGATGGTAGAGATGCTCTATCACCTCGGTGGCAGTCATAAAGTCATACGTTTTCTCCAGCACAGAAGTTTCTGGGTGGTAGTAAATATCGTACAACTCCATGGTGTGTCCGGCTTCTTCTAACATAATAGATAGCGTAGGGCCCGGGCCACAACCAAAATCCAACCCGTGTGAGTTAGATGAAATTTTGTCTGTTAATGGATCCGCGATGCGAGATAAAAAGCGGCGATAGCCGGCATCACTAGGATCGTTCTCATGGAGATCATAGTGCGCTTTCTCTTCGTTTGCTTCTAACCTTTGATCTGGTTTTACAAATACCAGCTCACATTGCTGACACTGCAGATAGGCTCTGCGTTTGTCTTCAAAATAGTGATTCACGCCTTGGTGATGGCATAAGGGACAAGTATACATAGCACATCCTTAAACAGGGATGCGAAACATACCAGAAACTGCGTTTATAGTGGAGAGGTATTGGGTGTTTTTTCATCAAATCAATAAAAAAAGCGATAGGAAAACCTATCGCTCTCTAAATCTGCCTATATCGGCCAAAATTTGCATACTCAACTTGGTACACAAATCTCCATTTGTTATTGGTGCTTTCCATGCCAAATTTGTTTGTTGTTCATCGTCCTGATGAGTTTTGGCTATCCTTTTCTAACACCTTGTTGCTGGGCTGTCCTAGCCTGATCCGTTTCTGTCTATACCGTTAGACTAGATGATCATCCGTATCTAAGTCAGCTCCTAGCTGATGGCGGTTACTTTACCGTGTTACAAAAAGACTACAATAGTGCGACTTCACACTTTCGAACACTAATTGATCACACATTGATAAATTAGACACAAAAAGATAAACCATCACAAATATCTATTGGTGAAGCCTGAAAAAAGAAAACGCCCCAATCATTTCTGATCGGGGCGTCTTCTTCAATCTCGCTCGAACGTACATTTCTTCACTCTGGCTAAGAGCGAGAAACCGACAAATTAGTGTAGACCACCAACGTACTTCGATAAGGTATCAATTTCTGCGTCTGTTAACTTTTTAGCTACATCACGCATCATCGCATTCATGTCGTTATTACGGCTACCATCGCGGAATTTTTCAAGTTGAGCCTTGATGTATTCTGCGTGTTGGCCTGAAATTTTAGGGAAGCCTGACAGCTCGGTGCCGTTACCACGAGGGCCGTGACAAGCGATACACGCTGTTAGGCCGCGCTCTGCGTTGCCCGCTGTGTATAGGATCTTACCTTCTTCAACTACGTTCTCAGGAGTAGAGTTGTTAGAGATTGGCAGAGATGCGTAGTATGCCGCTAGGTCAGCCATGTCTTGTTCAGACAGAGGCATCGCCATTGCACCCATTACAGGTTCATTACGACCTTGCTTACCACCACTTGTCATACCTAGCTTAAGCTCTTTTAACTGCTTCTCTAGGTACTTCTCATGTTGGCCAGCCAACTTAGGGTACTGAGTGATCAGACTGTTGCCGTCAGCACCGTGGCAGGCAACACATGTTTGTGATTTGGCTTTACCAGCTTCAATACTACCTTGAGCCCATACTGAGCAGCTGGCTAAAAGACTCAAAATTAGCGCTAATTTCTTCATGACATTCCATTATAATTATCAAGCTTCCAGTACCACTCTATGTTGCCACTCATGGTACAATAGGCGACCTTATGCCGAGCACGGTTATTTTACACAAATTCACAAAAAAGTAATCAATCGACTACACAAAGTCGAGATGGAGTTAACAGTGAGCGTAAAAATTCATTATCAAAACACGCATTTCATTACCAGTGCACCTGATATTCGTCACTTACCAGAAGACGAAGGGATCGAAATTGCGTTTGCAGGACGCTCCAATGCTGGTAAATCTAGCGCGTTAAATCGCGTTACAAACCAAAAAAGCTTGGCGAAAACCAGTAAAACACCTGGTCGTACTCAGCTTATTAACCTATTTAAGGTGACGGACGGTTGTCATATCGTCGATTTACCTGGATATGGTTTTGCTCAAGTACCGCTTGAGATGAAGAAAAAGTGGCAGAAGTCGCTAGGTGAATACCTTCAAAAACGTGAATCGTTGAAAGGTTTGGTGGTATTGATGGACATTCGCCACCCAATGAAAGACCTAGACCAACAAATGATTTTCTGGGCCATTGATAGCCGTATTCCAGTACAAGTGCTGCTAACTAAAGCCGACAAGCTGAAGCAAGGTGCACGTAAAGCACAGCTGCTGAAGATTCGTAAAGATGCGCAATCTTTCGGTGGTGATGTCGCTGTTGATGTTTTCTCTTCACTGAAAGGCATTGGTGTTGACCAACTGCGTAACAAGATGGATGAATGGTTCGCGCCAGCGCTTGCTGATCAACTCATCGACGAACTAGAAAGCGAAGAACACAACGATTCAGAGTAGCCTCTTTATATAGAGGGAACACATAGCGAATCGATCGCGACTCCAAGGGATCGCACCTTATCAATACCCTGCCTTATATAGGTGGGGTATTTTTTTGTCTATAAATTAGCGGGTTAAACTCTAAAACCGAGAATAAAAAGTAAGATAAACCCGTTACAAACAACAGAAGTGAACCATACTAAAAGACAAACTTTTATAAACAGTACAATGAGAAAGGAACACTCATGTGGAAAATGCCCCTAATCGTAATAGCGCTGATAATGGTTTCATTTTCAGGACTCGCCTCTGAAAAAGAAGCAACGGAAACGCCACTGATCAACGTTGATATGACTTTAGACCTTGATGGCATGGAGAGGTATGCTCAAGATGCGAGCCAATCTCTGGAGGTGATATCTCAGTCACTGCAAGCCATCGTTAATAACCCTAACCTTAGTGACGAACAACAACTGGCGCTTAATCAAACGGTTGAAAGCATTAACAAACTCGCCGACACCACCAAAACCTCGCTCAAGCAACTGCCACAAGCCTTAGACCAATCACGCGTCGCCTTTAAGCAAACAAGCCAAACGCTGATCGATGATATCCAAACCAAAATCATCATCGCGTTGGTTGCCGTTGTGGGTGTGATTATTATCGCCCTAACCGCGATTTACCTACTGATCTTGAAGCCTATGCAGCAAACCTTGGTAAAAGCGACCAACAATATCTCTTCAATGGCGCAGTCCATACAGATCACCGCCGAAGCCCTCAAATACAGCACAGAAAAACAACAGAAAATCATGGACTATATTGAGCATTCACCCACTCAATGCACTGATAAATAAGGCGCGAGCGATCAATCCTTTATCGGCACTTTGTAAAATAAAAGTTATTTCAAATGATAAAACAATCATTTTATGTGTGGATTTAAATTACCAATTGCTGATTGAATTCCAAATTCACAACGAATGGAATAGATAAAGAAGGCACTTAAAAAGCGTAACAAAAGCACTAGAAATGAAGCATTTTTCAGGGGAATGGTAGGTTGGAAATATTTTTCTTTCGCACAAGAAAAAACGCCCCAGTCAAATACTGACTGGGGCGGCTGAATCAGCCTAATCCAATAACGTGAAACAAAAGGTCTGAAAGATAGAACATCTTACCTCTGTACCCTACGAGATTTAATGTACAACAATTGCTCAGAAATGAAAACAATTTTTGTAGTTTTTTTTCATGAATGTTTTATTAAAACACTTAAACCCTTTGTGGGATTGAACTTTATTCGAGACAAAAAAAAGCCAGTGTTTGTGCACTGGCTCATACTAATTTGCTCAATAAGGTCAAAAACTGATTAGTGGGCTTGATCCCAGTTGTCACCGTGACCCGCTTCCGCAACAAGCGGTACATCTAGGTCAGCAGCAGATTCCATCAATTCTTGTACTTTACTTTCAATTTCGGCTAAAGATGACTCTTCCACTTCAAATACCAATTCATCGTGTACTTGCATCAATAGCTTAACTCGGCCATCACCTTCCGCTTGAATCCACTCATCCACCAACAGCATCGCTTTCTTAATGATGTCTGCGGCTGTACCTTGCATTGGCGCGTTGATCGCTGCACGCTCAGCTGCCTTACGACGCATGCCATTACGAGATTGAATTTCAGGTAGGTGCAGACGACGACCGTAAATGGTTTCAACGAAGCCCTGCTCTGAAGCTGCGCTGCGTGTGTCTTCCATGTACTGCATCACACCAGGGTAACGCTCGAAGTAAGTATCCATGTAGTGCTGTGCTTCACCACGAGGAATACCTAGCTGCTTAGCCAAGCCAAAGGCACTCATGCCGTAGATAAGACCGAAGTTAACCGCTTTAGCACGACGACGTTGCTCAGAAGTCACATCCTCAATATTAACGCCAATGATCTCAGCTGCGGTTGCCGCGTGGATATCTTTGCCTTGTTGGAAAGCTTCCAGAAGCGCTTTATCACCCGATAGGTGCGCCATGATACGCAATTCAATTTGAGAGTAATCGACCGCTAGAATCTTCCAACCGTGCTGTGCAACGAATGCTTGGCGGATACGACGGCCTTCTTCATTACGAATTGGGATGTTCTGTAGGTTTGGATCGGTCGAAGACAAACGACCTGTCGCCGTTACCGCTTGATGATACGAAGTATGAACACGACCCGTTTCAGCATTGATCATCTTCGGCAGCTTATCGGTGTAAGTAGACTTCAGTTTCGCAAGACCACGATACTCAATGATCAATTTAGGTAGCGGGTAATCTAGCGCAAGTTCCTGTAGTACTTCTTCATTGGTTGAAGGCGAACCAGATGGCGTTTTCTTGATAACAGGCAGGCCCATTTTCTCGAACAGAATCGCTTGCAGCTGTTTCGGGGAGTTCATGTTGAACTCTTGCTCAGCAATCTCGTAAGCTTTTTGTTCTAGCTCATCAAGACGAACCGCAATCTCTTGTGACTGTGCACCTAGCAACATGTCATCAACGAATACACCGGTACGTTCAATGCGAGACATGACTGGAATCAGCGGTACTTCGATCTCTTCATAGATCGCTTTTAGCTTTTCGTCTTGCTCAATGTTTTCCATTAAGCGATTATGCAGACGCAGTGTTACATCAGCATCTTCAGCCGCATATGGAGAAGCTTCACCCAGCTCAATCTGATTGAACGTCAGTTGTTTCTTACCTTTACCTGCAATCTGCTCGAACGAGATGCAGCTATGTTGTAGGAAACGCAACGCCAAGCTGTCCATATCATGCTTACCGCCAACGCTATTGAAAACGTAAGACGCTAGCATGGTGTCATGCTTGATGCCTTTCATCTCAATACCGTAGCGCGCTAAGACGCTCATATCGTACTTGAGGTTTTGACCCACTTTAGCTTGTGCATCATCTTCAAGAATCGGCTTAAGCTGCTCTAGTACCCAATCGCGATCCAGCTGTTGTGGTGCGTCTAGGTAGTCATGAGCAACCGGTACGTAAGCGGCAACACCTTCTTCAGTTGCGAACGATAGACCAACCAGGTTAGCCACCATGTAATCTAGGCTGTCTGTCTCAGTGTCAAAAGCAAACACCTCTGCCGCTTTCAGCTTTTCTAGCCAAGCGTTGAAAGTCTCTTCATCAAGAATGGTTTCGTACTTGCTACGATCAATCGTCACTGCTGAAGTATTCATTTCAACGGTTGAGGCTGCAGACGAACCACTGCTACGTACAGCGCCAGATTTCTCATCAGCTTCAACGACACCAGTACCACCCTCAAGGAGTTCATTTAGCCAAGATTTGAAGACCAGTTGACCATATAGCTTAATTAGCTCATCGGTGTTTGGTTGGGTTTTTACGAGTGACTCTGGTGTCTCTTCAAGCTCAACATCCAGTTTAATCGTCGCCAGTTGGTAAGACATTTCAGCGTTGTCTTTATTGTCGATAAGCTTCTTAGCCATCGTCTTAGAACCACGGAAACCAAGCGCTGCAATATCATCTAGGTTTTGGTACAACTTCTCGATGCTACCAATGCCTTGCAGTAGAGCTGTTGCTGTTTTGTCACCGACACCTGGTACGCCAGGAATGTTATCCACTTTATCACCCATCAGAGCAAGGTAATCGATGATAAGTTCAGGTGGGATGCCAAATTTCTCGATAACACCTTCGCGATCCATCACTACGTTAGTCATGGTGTTGATCAAAGTAACGTTGTCATCAACCAGTTGGGCCATATCTTTATCGCCAGTACTGATCAAAACCGGCATGCCCGCTTTAGATGCTTGCGAAGCCAGCGTACCGATCACGTCATCCGCTTCAACGCCAGGGATCGAGATAAGTGGCAGACCCATAGCACGAATCACGTTGTGCAAAGGTTCGATCTGGCAACGCAGATCATCCGGCATAGGTGGACGGTTAGCCTTGTACTCTGGGTACATGTCATCACGGAACGTCTTTCCTTTCGCATCAAAAATAACCGCAATACGATCAGAAGCAAATTGACGCATCATGCTGCGCAGCATGTTAACTACACCGTAAACCGCGTTAGTTGGGATATCACCATTGCTCATGGTGCCAGGGTAAGCATGAAACGCGCGATATAAGTAAGAAGAGCCATCGATCAGAATCAATGGATTATCAGGAATACGAGCCATAATGTTTGTGTATCCAGTAAGTACAGAAATTATCTGTTAAGAATGCCACGTCTGTTGGTTGGATTCCACGTTGTCGATCCGTATCCGTTCACTCGGTTGTGTTCGATATAATCAATTTGTTGTTATTTTTTGTTCTTAGATACAGGCGTTCTGTGGATAACTCTGTTTATATTATTTATCCACCCTGTTGAGAACTAAGACAGATAAAGCAGAAAACACAAACAAACCATTGAAAATAAAGCAAAAATTTACAGATCGAACAGATGATCAACGATCTTTTTAAGATCTTGCATTGTGGAAAAGAATGCTGATGGCGTTTTATTCATAAAAATACGTGCTACTAAATATGCATCCTGTTGAAATGGTAGACATAAAAAAAGCGACACCCGAAGATGTCGCCTAGCAAAAACCGGTAAAGCCATTCAAATTGAATACCACAGCTTTACCTAAAAGCTATAAATTACACTGGAAGCAATGTGAGCAATGTCGTGTCAAAAAGAACTTAGTACAAGTTCGCGAGAATTCTGTTGGGTAACCAAGTTGATACTTGATTACTTAACATCCTTGTGAACATTTCCTCATTCCCTAAGACAGGTTTAATAATAATGATTCTCATTTAATAGTCAACCACTAAATGATAATAAATCTCATTTAATTTTAATTGACTGATTAATGCCACGACTTCAACGCGTTGATTAAACCTATAACTGTTTTACGAAGTGAATGCGATGTTCTCGAATATCCTCTTTTTCTTCCAGTTTTTCGATCTGATAACCATTCCTCAATAGTAGACGTAACATGGCAGGAAACTGATTACGCGATTTCACTTTGAGTTGTTGGTAGCCTTGTTGTTTCACCCACTGCTCCTGAACATCTAATTGAGCCTGTGCGACTCCTTTGTTTCTCGCGAGCGGCGATACACCACCAAACCAACTGTAAAAAGTGTTCGGCTCCAATTCATAGCCGATCTTAAAACCCAGTAGCACGCCCGCTTCTTCCGCGACTAAAATCAAACCCTTTTTGTCTGATAAGCGTTGTGAAAGAGAAGCCACACTCTCTTTTTGAGCAAACTCATTAATCTGCTCAACAACCGAAACCACTTCTTCCAGCGAGCCTTCACGTACGATGACTGACATACTTTCCACCCTCATAAACGAAAGGGTTGGCACGACGGCCAACCCTTTAAATACTCTTTTAACTTAACCTAAAGTCGTTACTTTTCTCTTAAATGCTCAGCAGCCTTTGCATTGTCTTCAGCTAGCCACTCAGCTACATCTTTAGCAAAGTAAGTTAGGATGCCATCCGCGCCAGCACGCTTAAAGCACAGTAGTGATTCCATTACTGTATCGCGCTCTTTCAGCCAGCCATTTTGAATCGCCGCTTTGTGCATCGCGTATTCGCCAGACACTTGGTATGCATACGTCGGAGCTTGCAGCTCATGCTTCACACGACGCACGATATCTAGGTAAGGCATGCCCGGTTTCACCATCACCATGTCCGCACCTTCGTTAAGATCCATAGCGACTTCGTGAATGGCTTCATCACTGTTTGCAGGATCCATCTGGTAGTTCTTCTTGTTACCACCTTTCAGGTTAGACGCACTGCCGACAGCATCACGGAATGGGCCGTAGTAGCACGACGCGTATTTCGCAGAGTACGCCATGATTTGAGTGTGAATATAACCCGCTTCTTCTAGCGCTTCACGAATCTTACCGATACGACCGTCCATCATGTCCGATGGGGCAACCACGTCAGCACCCGCTTCAGCGTGAGACAGTGCCTGTTTGATCAGCACTTCTGTTGTCTCATCATTCATCACGTAACCATCGTCATCGATGATGCCATCTTGGCCATGGGTGGTGAACGGGTCTAGCGCGACATCTGTGATAACGCCAATGTTCGGCACATGTTCTTTTAGTGAGCGTACAGCACGCTGAACCAAGCCTTCAGAGTTATGGGCTTCAGCCGCGCATAAGCTTTTAGCATCTTGGTTCACGACTGGGAATAGAGCAATCGCAGGAACACCCAATTTAGAAAGGTAATCCGCTTCCTCAAGCATAAGGTCGATCGACAGGCGTTCAACACCCGGCATAGACTCTACAGGCTCGCGGCGGTCTTTACCCATTAGGATAAACATTGGGTAGATTAGATCATCCACAGACAATTGATTTTCTGCCATTAGGCGACGGCTAAAGTCGTGCTTACGCATACGGCGCATACGGCGACCTGGGAATTGACCTTGAATTGAAACAGACACTAGATTCTCCTTGCCTAGTCTAAGTACCGAAATACTTAGATATGAAAAGTGCTAAATACAGGCAAAAGCATATCACTGATGGCTCAGGACGCTAGCAGTAAAATATAAAACCCACTCAAAAACAGGGAGAAATGGCAAAAAATGACCTTCTCCTCACACTGCCGTATACTCATGACAACTCAGTAAAGACCGCATTCAGGACAAAACAATGATCGACACCCATGCTCATATTTACGCTAGCGAATTCGATGAAGACCGCGAACAAGTGGTGCAGCGCGCACTGGCTCAAGGTATTGATACGATTCTACTACCAAACATCGACCTAGAATCTATCGAGCCAATGCTAGCAACGGAAGCTCAATTTCCGGAAGTATGTCGTTCAATGATGGGCTTACACCCCTGTTATGTGGATGGAAATATTGAAGAAACACTAAAGATCATTCGTGCTTGGTTCGATAAACGCGACTTTATCGCAGTGGGTGAAATCGGTATCGATCTCTACTGGGATAAAACCTTTAAAGCCGAACAAGAGATGGCTTTCGTTACCCAACTGCAGTGGGCAAAAGAACTCGACCTACCGGTGGTGATCCACACTCGAGATTCAATAGAAGAGACTCTGGCTCTACTAAAACAAGAGCAAGACGGCAGCTTACGTGGTGTATTTCACTGCTTTGGCAGCAGCCTAGAAGAAGCTCAAGCGATCAATGCACTCGGCTTCCACCTTGGTTTAGGGGGTGTTTCGACCTTTAAGAATTCAGGTATGGATAAAGTCATTCCACACCTAGATATGGACTACGTTATCTTAGAAACGGACTGCCCTTACTTAGCGCCAGCGCCAAACCGTGGTAAACGCAATGAACCAGCGTACACAGAACTAGTCGCCAAGCGTATTGCAGACCTACGAGGTATCACTCTAGAAGAGGTTGAAGCGATTACAACAAACAACGCTAAATCATTGTTTAATTTGTAAATAAAACCGAAATCGATTTCTATTGTTTTCAATAAAATTCATTTGTTAATACGCAGTGATGTGTATATTATCAACCATCTGCATATGGAGGTAGTTGATTATGTGTGACCATTCACAACACTTGCAACGTCAACATCGAACCCTATGGCATAAAATTTTGGGCATCAAAGAGCTCTATGTATGTCAAAACTGTGGCTATCAGTTGAAGATTCGATAATCAGACATAATAAAAAAGCGGCCCAGGGCCGCTTTTTTATTATGAGATTTTTACTGCAGAGCTCTAACTTACGATTCTGCTTCTTCCTCTTCATCGCCGTCTGGCTTGCGCACATAGAAGCGAGCGAAGAACAGACCGATTTCAAACAAGATACACATTGGAATCGCCAACAGTGTTTGAGAAATCATATCTGGCGGTGTCAGCATCATACCGATAATAAAAGCACCCACGACAATGTAAGGGCGCTTCTCAGCTAGCGCTTTAGGTGTCGTTGCACCCGTCCAACACAACAAGATGATCGCCACTGGTACTTCAAAGGCAATACCAAAAGCAAAGAACAGCGCGAGTACAAAATCAAGATAACTCGATATGTCCGTCGCAAACTCTACCTGCCCTAACGAGATAGCCGTAAAGAAGCTGAATACCAATGGGAATACCACGAAGTAAGCAAACGCCACACCACAGTAAAACAGCAGAGAACTTGAAGCCAAAAGTGGCATGATCAAGCGCTTCTCATGCTTGTACAAACCCGGAGCCACAAAAGCCCACACCTGATACAAAATAAACGGTACCGCGACAAACACAGCGGAAATTAACGTTAGTTTCAAAGGTGTGAAAAATGGCGATGCAACATCGGTTGCGATCATCGTCGCCCCTTCAGGTAGACGATCTACCAAAGGTGCGGATACGAATTCATAAATATCATTAGCAAAATAAATTAGCCCGATAAACACCACTAGAACGGCGAGAATCGATCGTAGTAGTCGATTACGGAGTTCTAGAAGATGGCTAATTAAAGGCTGTGTCTGCTCAGTCGAAGACATTTCAAACCTCTTAAACAGGAAGATCGAAAAGGAGTCGCGTATATCTGGCGACCCCTCCTTGCGAGACTATTCGGCTTTTTTATCTGACGGTGCTGAAGCTTCACTGTTAACCTGAATGGTTTCAGATTCCACAGTTTCCGTGACACTAGGTGTAGTCTCACTCGGCTTATCAGACTCAGGCTTAGCGTATGGACGTTGAACTTCAGCAGCGGCCTGCTTTAGTTCATCGACTGACGCTTTAAGGTCTGGAGATAAATCTTCCATACCCATTTGTTCGGCCTTGCGTAGATTTTCTTGTAGCTCTTGCACCTTAAGCTCGTGAGAAAGTTCATCTTTCACACTGTTTGCCATACTTTTCGCCGCACCCACAAACTTGGATACACTGCGAATTGCCACAGGCAAACGCTCAGGCCCTAGAACCACTAACCCAACGACAGATATTAATACCAGTTCCCAAAAACCGATATCAAACACGATTTACGCCTGCTCTTTGTCTTTCTTTGTTTCAGCAGTCGCTTCTGTCTTCTGCTGTTCAATATTCTTTGGTTCGAAGTCTGCGTCTTTCTTATCTGCAGGCTTTTCATCATCGCTCATTGCTTTCTTGAAGCCTTTAACCGCTGAACCTAAGTCACCGCCCATACCGCGCAGTTTCTTTGTTCCGAATAGCAAAATTACAATTACAGCAATGATTAGAAGTTGCCAAATACTGATACCACCCATTGTCATTGTCCTCGGGTCTGTCTACACAAAAAAATATAAAGAGAGTCTACTGTCTAACGACGGTAAGCTCGCCAACTAAGCAGCCAAAATGTGACACCTGCGATGCCACAGCCCATAGATAGCTGCTCATAAGGGCTTGAAACTAATATTGCGGAGCATACGACTAAAGTGGCTCCAACGCCAAACAAAAACTTTCCAGTTGCTTGCTGACGCTTACTCTCTCGGTAACCTTGATAAAGCTGATCCATTCTATGGTTCATCGCTTTACCTTGGCGCAAGCTGTCATAAAGTAACTCTGGCAGCTCTGGCAGTTTTTCTGCCCAGAATGGCGCGCGCTCTTTCACTGCGTTAATCACAGCTTGCGGCCCCACCTGATTCATCATCCAGGTTTCAAGGAAAGGCTTCGCGGTTTCCCACAAATCGAGTTGCGGATACAACTGACGACCCAATCCTTCAACATACAACAAGGTCTTTTGCAGCAATACCAACTGAGGCTGAACCTCCATGTTGAAACGCCTTGCTGTATTAAATAAGTTTAGCAACACATGGCCAAATGAGATCTCACCAAGTGGCTTGGCAAAGATCGGCTCACACACCATGCGGATCGCGAACTCGAAGTCATTAACGTTGGTATCATGCGGCACCCACCCCGAATCAACGTGCAGTTCTGCAACTTTACGGTAATCTCGGTTGAAGAAAGCCAGCAAGTTTTCAGCTAAATAACGCTTATCTTCACTGTTAAGTGTGCCGACAATGCCACAATCGAGACCAATCCACTGAGGGTTATCTGGATTTTCTGGGTTAACGAACACGTTGCCCGGGTGCATGTCAGCATGGAAAAAGCTGTCTCGGAAAACTTGGGTGAAGAATACTGTCACACCACGTTCCGCCAGCAGTTTCATGTTGGTGCCGTTGGCTTTTAAGGTCTCGACATCCGAAACCTGAATACCGTAGATACGCTCCGATACCATCAAGGTTTCGCTGCTTAAATCAGGAATCACCTCAGGAACGTATAACTCTTCGCTGCCTTCAAAATTGCGACGCAGTTGAATGGCATTTGCAGCCTCTCGGCGTAGGTCCAATTCATCAAGTAAGGTTTTTTCGTACTCATGAACGACTTCAACCGGTCTTAAACGACGTGCTTCAGGAAGCGACTTAGCGACTATACTCGCCATTCGATGCATCAGTTTTAGATCTGCATCAATCACCGGGCGAATATCTGGTCGAATTACCTTCAGAACCACCTCTCGGCCATTCTCTTTTAACTTCGCAGTATGCACCTGAGCGATGGACGCTGAAGCAAGTGGTTCAATATCGAAGTCGGTAAACCAGTTATCTAAACTGCCACCCAGAGCCTTCTCCATATCTTGCTTAGCCAATTCACCATCAAACGGCGCCACTTGGTCTTGCAAAAGTGCCAACTGATCAGCGATATGAGGGGGGAACAGATCACGACGTGTCGACATCATCTGTCCAAACTTGATCCACACTGGCCCTAGCTCTTGCAAAGCCAGACGTAGACGATGCCCTAACTCTTTATCTTTGTGCTTGTTCTTAATCCAAAACAGTGACTTTCTCGCCAACAGAGGCGCTTTGGTCAGTTGGTGCTCTGGCATCAATTCATCAAGGCCATATTCCAACTGTACCTTGATAATATGATAAAGACGTTTCAGTTCTGTTGGGGTCATGCTTTCTCCAACAGCGCGTTCAACTTAGCTTCTAGGCGTGCTGCTGAGCTTTTTACGTCATCAACCTGATCGCAAAAGTGTGCCACCTCTAATGGCGCAGGGGCAATTTTCCACTCCTCGGTCAGAACCTGAGCGAAGTGATTCTGATGTTTTGTTGCCTGCTTTGCCACAAGGCCACCAACGTTCTTAACGCCTTGTACCAAGGTATGAGCTACCACATCACCTGTCACGCGAGACAACCACTCTTCCAAATCAGGTTTGCAGTCTGTCATCAGCTGAGAAAACTTCTGTGCCAACTGAATATCACCGTCCAAAATCAGCTTATCTTGCTTGATTAGCTTAGTAATATTCGATTGTTCACGCAGTTCTGGCAATACAGATAGATTCAAAGATAAGTAGCAATCAGGTTGCCCCTCGTATTCTGACAACACATCAATTTGTTGGCTAAAAACGAACGTAAGTGTTTTATTCAACTCTTTCAAATTGACTTGAATGATCTGCCCTTTTAAACGAGACAAACGACGAACCAATGCTGGATCATCGTTTACTAGCGTATTCAAAGAGGTTTCAATAACCGCGGTTACCAATGGATCAAATGGCATGACTGTCCTTACCTTTGAAAACGGATAAGCCTTAACCTATCCGTTCTATCTTTATTCTTATTTTCTATCTAACACGCTCAAAGCGCTTGCTACCAAGCTCAACTAGAACTTGTAACCTCGGTGCAGCGCTACAATGCCGCCCGTTAGGTTGTAGTATTTCGTATTCTCAAAACCGGCTTCTTGCATCATGCCTTCCAGCGTTTCTTGGTCTGGGTGCATGCGGATAGATTCTGCAAGGTAACGGTAGCTGTCTGCATCGTTAGCAATCAACTCACCCATTTTTGGCAATAGGTGGAATGAGTACGCATCGTATACTTTAGACAGTGGCTCAAGCACTGGCTTAGAAAACTCTAGAACCAATAGGCGACCACCCGGCTTAAGCACACGGTACATAGAGCGAAGTGCTTTATCTTTATCGGTTACGTTACGCAGACAGAAGCTGATAGTAATGCAATCGAAATAGTTGTCTGGGAAAGGCAGCTCTTCAGCATTCGCTTGTACGTAATGTACGTTGCCAACAATACCGCTATCACGCAGTTTATCGCGGCCAACATTCAGCATTGAATTGTTGATATCAGCAAGAACTACATGGCCTTTTTCACCAACGATACGCGAGAATTTCGCCGTCAGGTCACCAGTACCACCACCAAGGTCTAGAATACGTTGACCAGGGCGAACGCCACTGCAATCAATCGTGAATCGTTTCCACAAACGGTGAACACCACCCGACATTAAGTCATTCATGATGTCGTATTTAGCGGCTACAGAGTGAAATACCTCTGCTACTTTCGCGACTTTTTCGTCTTTCGCGACTGTTTCGAAACCAAAGTGTGTGGTTTCTGACTCTACTGCTGAATTTGTCTGCACGCTTGTGTCCATAATGCTGTTATCTACCATGGTAAGTTCTCATCGACAGCACACTCTGTGTTTAGAGGCGCTGCGGCCGATTAGTTTACTTTATCCTCAGCGGGTTGTCTTTCTACTAAGGGGGCATTTTCTGAAAAAGCCTCATTTTGCGCCATTTCTGCCAAACCAATAGAGATAGGTTTCTTCACCTCAACGCCAAGTTGCTTGAAGCTTTCGGCCTGACGAATCACATTACCACGGCCTGTTACTAGCTTATTCATGGCACCTTGATAGCTTTGATTGGCTCTATCTAGCGAACTACCAAGGCCTTCCATATCATCGACAAACAGACGCAGCTTGTCGTAAAGCTTGCTTGCGCGCTCAGCAATCACTTGCGCGTTCTGGTTCTGTCTTTCATTGCGCCACAAGTTATCAATGGTGCGCAGTGCCACCAGCAAAGTAGTTGGACTGACCAAGATGATGTTTTGCTCCATCGCGTCTTTCACCAAGCTAGGGTCAGCTTGAATCGCCACTTGGAATGCAGGTTCAACGGGAATAAACATCAGTACGTAATCCAAGCTTTGGATGCCTTTAAGCTGATGATAATCCTTCTGGCTCAGGCCTTTGATGTGCGCTCTCAGTGAGACCAAGTGATCACGTAATGCGGCATCACGCTGCTGATCGGTTTCGGCATTGAAGTAGCGCTCAAAAGCAACCAACGCCATTTTAGAATCGACCACCACTTGCTTATCTTGTGGCAAATGGACAATCACATCGGGCTGATAGCGCTTGCCTGCATCGTTCTGTAGGTTCACTTGCGTTTGGTACTCGTGCCCTTCTCGCAGACCAGACTCAGCAAGCACACGAGCCAGCACCACTTCACCCCAGTTACCTTGCTGTTTGTTGTCACCCTTGAGCGCCTGCGTTAGGTTAACCGCTTCACGAGTCATGCTTTCATTAAGGCGCTGCAGGTTTTTTAGTTCATGCACTAAGGTATGACGCTCTTTAGCTTCTTGGCTAAAGCTATCGTTAACTTGCTTCTTGAAGCCTTCTAGTTGCTCTCTTAGCGGTGAGAGTAACCCTTCTAAACTCTGCTTGTTTTGCTGATCAACCTTAGCGGTTTTGGTTTCAAAAAGCTGATTGGCGAGATGCTCGAACTGCTGCTTTAGGCGTGATTCAGCCTGCTCTAAGAGCTGCAGCTTTTCACTGTTAGCAAGGTTCTCTTGATCGTGCCTTGCTTCTTGCTCACGCAGTTCAGCCTCCAACTCCGACTTATGGTCTTTCAGTACGTTAATCTCATCGGCATACTGCTGTCGTTCTTGTTTGACCGCTTCGAAGTAGCGAAGCTTTTCCATCGCCGCCATCACCTTACCGTGTGCTTGTTTAAGCTCAAATGCGGCTTTGTCTCGCTCGTCATCCATTTCATCGAGCTCTTGCTGTGCCTCTGCTAAGGAGGATTTGAGCTGTGACTGCTGAGATTCATGCAACAAACGATCAGACTCAAGTTGCTGCTCGAGCAATCGCTGCTGAAAAGAGAGCTTCTGTTTAACCCACCAACCCACGACGCCGCCACTGACGAGTGCGCCAGAAATAGCAGCAATAAGCGTTGCCTGATGTTCGATAATCCATTGCATGATAATGATTTAGCCTAATTGGAAATAACTCATTAAATGGTATTTTGATACTGGATAAATGTCCAGTTTGCCGTATTAAAATTCGACAGATAGACTAAGCGCTCCGTATTCAGTCCCACCCAATTAGAATGAGTTGCCATGAACGAACGTCGTGCCTTGGGCTTTGGCCTTTCCGCAGTACTGCTGTGGTCAACGGTCGCTACTGCTTTTAAGCTGACCCTTGCTGAGTTTTCACCTATCCAAATGCTGACCATTGCCAGCATTGTGTCGTCGATTGCGCTGATCGCGGTCTGCGCCTTTCAAGGTAAGCTTTCTCAGCTAAGCACAACATTCCTATCAAACCCTTGGTACTACCTACTGCTTGGTTTGGTTAACCCGCTGGCCTACTACCTGATTCTCTTTAAAGCATATGATCTGCTGCCAGCTTCTCAAGCTCAGGCCATCAACTACAGCTGGGCAATCACTCTAACGCTGATGGCAGCCGTTTTTCTGGGGCAAAAGATTCGCAAGCAAGATTGGGTGGCTTGTACCTTCAGTTATGCGGGTGTGGTCGTGATTGCTACCAAAGGCGACGTACTAGGCATGCAGTTCGATAGCCCACTTGGTGTCGCGTTGGCTCTGCTTTCAACCCTACTTTGGGCGGGCTACTGGATCTTGAACACCAAAAACAAGGCTGATCCTGTGGTGGGTGTACTGCTTGGATTCTTAGTGGCGCTACCCTTTGCGATTGGTTTAACCATTTTCGAGGGCGAGAGCTTTAGCCAAATCACGGCGAAAGGTTGGATGGCGGTGACTTACGTTGGCCTGTTTGAGATGGGAATTACCTTTGTGTTGTGGCTATCGGCATTGAAGCTCACCAACAACACAGCACGCATCAGCAACCTGATTTTCGCATCACCTTTTATCTCTTTGATGCTACTTTCCACCATTATCGGCGAAGAAATTCACCCATCAACCCTGTTTGGTTTAGTGCTGATTATTGCTGGCTTAGTGATTCAACAAATCAAATTCTCAAAAGACAAAGCGGTTGCTAATGAGAGCTAAAAGCGTCGATTGATAGAGAAAATTATCAACTTAGCCGCTTTAGGTTATAAATCAGATACAAAAATGGCGAGTCGTATGACTCGCCATTTTTATGTAATTTATCTAGGTTAGAAAAGCTAAGCGCTTACACCCACTGACCAGCAGTAAAACCTGAGCTCCAACACCATTGGAAGTTGTAACCACCAAGCCAACCCGTTACGTCCATCACCTCACCAACGAAGAATAAGCCTTTGATGTTCTTACATTCCATGGTTTTTGAAGACAGGTGATCGGTATCAACGCCACCAAGAGTAACTTCCGCCGTACGGTAGCCTTCAGTGCCATTTGGTGCGATTTTCCAGTTTTCTAGATGCTCAACAATGCCATTAAGCTGCTTTTCGTTGAACTGCTTAAGCGGTTTATCTTCTAGCTCTTTACGGTCAATCAGCACCTCAACAAAACGCTTTGGTAGTGCTTTTGCTAATGTGTTCTTTAGACTCTGATTTGGATGCTTCTCGCGAGAGTTCGCCAATAACTCAGCCACATCGACTTCTGGTACTAGGTTAATCGACACCGACTGACCCGCTTTCCAAAATGAGGAGATTTGCAGTACAGAAGGACCAGATAGACCGCGGTGCGTAAACAGCAGCGCTTCTTTAAATAAGGTCCCATCTTGCGCTGTGATCTCCGCAGGAATCGCAATACCAGAGAGCTCGGCGAAATCTTCTTTGTCTTCTTTATGCAGCGTGAACGGCACTAAGCCTGCTGTAGTCGGCATAACCGACAAACCAAATTGCTCTGCAATCTTGTAGCCAAATGGCGTTGCGCCCAACTTAGGCATCGATAAACCACCGGTTGCTACCACCAGTGAATCACATTCAACTTGGTCGGTATTGAGGTGCATCTTGAAGCCAGAATCGGTCTTTTCGATAGAGTGAACGTCGCAGCGGTAGCGTTGCTCAACTTTCGCTTGCTGACATTCTTCAAGCAGCATGCTGACGATATCTTTTGCTGTGTGGTCATTCACACAAAATAGCTGACCATGATCGCGCTCTTCAAACTCAATGCCGTACTTGCTCACCATAGAGATGAAATCCCAGTTGGTGTATTGAGACAGAGCCGATTTGACGAAGTGGGGGTTTTTACACAGGAAGTTATTCGCAGACACATCGTAGTTGGTAAAGTTACAACGGCCACCACCTGAGATTAAAATTTTTCTGCCTGGTTTTTTCGCATGATCAACCACCAGCACTCGTCGGCCACGTTTACCAGCTTCCGCGGCACACATTAAGCCTGCGGCGCCCGCACCAATCACGATTACATCAAATTTTTCACTCATTGCGGTTCTGCTTTCTTCACTTTGCACCTTGAGGACGCCCTGTTCTCAAAATGCCATCAATAAAAAAGGATGTGCATTAACAGCACATCCTTACTAATTGCTCGCTATTTTAGCGGCAATTTTAAACTTTGCAATTGGTGTTCCATCGTACAAACTTCGAACACTAGCTAGTGTTTTTCAAAGTCCAACGAGAAAATAAACGACACTCTAATCACACACGCTGATTTACCTAGACGATAAACGCAGCCAGTAACGTCACACCAAGCAGAGCCGAAGACAGTATAAATAGCTCTCTCACTCTATCACATTTAGAGGTAAACACCTCGTCGTGGTGATGGTGGTACTCTTTGCTTTTGATGTAACTAAACAAGCGTACTTGTTTGGTCATATTGCCATGAGTTGTGAAGAACCCACCTCCGTCTACTTGTTGATAAAGTAGAGGATGTGCTTCTCGCATAATATAAATAAGCGTTCGTAGCGCCGTAAAATAACGCGCCCAGTTCACGCAAGTCACAACCATTAGTGCAAATAGAATAGTGTCGCCGCTGATCATCCTTTCCTCCCTACATCTTCAAAGGAAAACTCAAAAGAAAAAGATAATCAGAGTCTTTTTCTTACAGCCTAGGCTGCAGGAGCATCCATGATTGAAGATGAACCATCTTTTGCCAATTGCGCTAGGTCTTTATCAATAAAGAACAGTGCTTTACCGTCTTCACCAACAAGTTCTAGCTTATCCAATACACCTTTAAACAACTTCTCTTCTTCGTGTTGCTCTGCAACGTACCATTGCAGGAAGTTAAAGGTTGAGTAGTCTTGTGTGCTGAAAGCAACGTGAGCCAACTTATTGATCTTTTCAGTAATCATCTGCTCGTGCTCGTAGGTTTCACGGAATACTGCGCCAAGGCTTTCAAATTCATGTTTTGGGGCTTCGATCGCACCTAAAATTGGCATTGCACCTGTCTCACTTACGTAAGTGAAAAGACGCTGCATGTGTTCCATTTCTTCTACCGCATGAGCACGCAGAAACTCTGCTGCACCTTCAAATCCTTTGTCTTCACACCAAGCACTCATTTGTAAGTATAGATTGGATGAGAAAAATTCTAGATTAATTTGCTCGTTCAGTTGCTCAACCATAGTTTTTGACAGCATTTAAGACTCCTAAGTACATCCTCAATTTTCTCTACTATATCACTATTTTATTAATATCTCGCTGACCATTAGTTAACCGATATTTCGAACCTTCATTACGCAAGACGATGGATATGAGATCACTTCAGCAAAAAAAGGCATCGCATAGTGCTAATCTTTAATCAGACAATGAATAAAGGAGGTAGCGATATGAGTTACAAACATATTTTGGTCGCAGTCGATTTATCAGATGACAGCAAATTAATTGTGGATAAAGCGGTAGCATTGGCAAAGCCATTAGAAGCCAAAGTCTCTTTTATCCATATCGATATTAACTATGCCGAGCTCTATACCGGGCTGATTGACATCAACATGGCAGAGACCCAACACAACGCGATGGAAGCATCTCGTATTCAGCTGCAAAATTTTGCGGAGCACGCTCAATACCCGATCACCCATACCCTCGTTGGCAGTGGCGATTTGAGCCATGAGTTGTGCGATACCATCACCGAATACAACGTTGATTTAGTGGTGTGTGGTCACCATCAAGATTTTTGGAGCAAGCTGCTCTCTTCTACACGACAACTGATCAATGCTACTCCGGTTGATATGCTGGTCGTGCCTCTAAGAGATTCAGAAGACTAATGATTTAAGGTTAGGTAACATACAGCTCATCTCTTAATAACGAAGTTTTACTATGAGCTATTTAGCTGGTGTTACCCTCCTATGGGCCTTCTCTTTTAGCCTGATTGGCGTCTACCTTGCTGGTCAGGTTGATTCTTGGTTCTCTGTTCTGATGCGTGTTGCTCTAGCCGGTATCGTCTTCCTTCCTTTCCTGAAGTTCCGTGGCATCCCTGGTAAGTTGATCGGTAAGTTGATGGCGATTGGTGGTATTCAGCTTGGTCTGATGTACTGCTTCTACTATCAATCTTTCTTGCTGCTATCCGTACCGGAAGTGCTGCTATTTACCGTCTTTACTCCAATCTATGTCACTCTGATTTATGACTTCCTAAAAGGGCAATTCTCACCTTGGTACTTAGTCACGGCTGCGATTGCGGTATTGGGCGCAGTATTCATTAAGTTCGCTGGAATTAACGACAACTTTTTGGTTGGATTCCTAGTCGTGCAAGGTGCAAACCTCTGCTTTGCGATTGGTCAGGTGGGCTACAAAGTGGTGATGGAGAAGGAATCGACAGAGCTTCCTCAACATACGGTATTTGGCTATTTCTACCTGGGCGCTCTGTGCGTGGCTTCGGTTGCGTTCATGCTTCTAGGCAACCCTGAAAAACTACCAACCACTTCACTTCAATGGGGAATCCTTATCTACCTAGGCTTAATTGCTTCTGGGTTGGGTTACTTTATGTGGAACAAAGGCGCATGCATGGTAAACGCAGGTGCACTTGCTGTAATGAACAACGTGTTGGTACCTGCAGGTCTAGTCGTAAACATCCTGATCTGGAACCGAGACGTTGATTTGGTACGACTATCGATTGGCGGCGGAGTTATCTTGCTTTCTCTCATCGTGAATGAGACGTGGGTGAAAAAGCGTGTGGCGAGATCGGCGGCCAACGCCTAACAAATTTTTATGCGCCAGCGCGGCCAAGTTCTCTTCGGAGACAAAAAGCAAAAGAGCGACCTAAGGTCGCTCTTTTTAGATCTGGCTAACGTGTTGAATAATGTTCAACAGTTGGTGTTAGTGAATATGATTGACAACCACAGCCTGGTTTTCAGTGAAAGCTACATCATCAAGTCGTAAGTTGATGCGTTGCAATTCACTTTCCAGCTTCTGACTTTTCTTAAACAGCTTTTGCTGCTTCTTAATCATCTTCGCCAGCTTCTTGTTGTATTTCTCTTGTTTCTTCGCCGCTTTCTTCGCTCGCTTCAATTCTGATTTCTCATCACCACTCGCGTTGGCGATGCGTTTTTTCAGTTTGGATTTTTTCGGTGACGCTTGTTTCTCTGCGTTTCCAAGAGCAACGGCTGGGTCAAACATCTGTACTGATGAATCAGGCATCTCTGCCAAGGTGACTTCAGGCTTCGGTAGCGTTTCAGCTAACAAACCACAAGCTGCCTTCTCTTCAGCAGGCTTATTCTGACAACCGAGCGGTGGAATTGCTGTTGGTTTACATAGGTTCGCTTCGTCCGCCGATGAACGTGCACAAGAGCGGCACACAAACTTAGGTTCAGTAACCAAGCTGTGGATCTCGCCTAGGTGTTCGGTAATGTCTCGACGGTTTAACTTACAAAAGCGTTTAGCCATGCTACAACTCCAGCTAAGAATAATAATGATTCTTAGTTAGATATACATCCGTAACGCGACTATCGCAAGTGTTAAATGGCAATTTATCGTATTTATGACGGGAAATTTTCTTAGCACATCGCTAAGTCATTGATGCTTTCACATACACGTCAAAACGGTTCTTTTTGGTTTCAATCGCCATACTCGGTTTTTGCTCATCTAACCAAGCCGCATAATCGGGTCTTTTGACTACAACTCGCTTTGATGCGAGCTTCATCGCAGGTGCCAATAAAGCATCCGCATCTAAGTCTGCACCGACCAAAGATTGGAATACGCGCATCTCTTTTTTGACTAGTGCCGATTTCTTTTTGTTCTCTGGGTGTGGGTACATAGGATCTAGATACACTACATCCGGTTGCTCAAAGCTAGGGTCGTCACTGAGCTTATCCAGCGCATCATGGCTTGAAGCATGAATCAACTTCATACGTTCGCTAACCCAACCACCGATATCAGGGTCTTGCTGCGCACGCTGTAATCCATCATCAAGCAACGCTGCAACAACAGGGTGACGCTCGACCATCTGCACCTTACAACCTAGAGAAGCCAGTACAAATGCATCGCGCCCTAGGCCAGCCGTACCATCAAGAATGGTTGGCGTAGCGCCTTTATTTAAACCTGCCGCCTTGGCGATAGCTTGGCCTTTGCCACCACCAAATTTACGTCGATGACCAACCGCGCCGCCAACTAAATCAACGAAGATAGCGCCTAACTTGGGCTCGTCTACTTTGCGCAGCTCAAGTCGCTCGCTAGTCAGCACCAAAGCAAATTCGCTGTTTTCATCGTGAGATAAATTCCAACGAGTCGCTAAGTCATTCAGATGATCGATTTGGGTAGCATCTTCGCAAATCAGTTGTAATTGCAAGGTCGTCTCCAACAGACAGTAGTATTCAAAACAAAAGAGGCAACCAGTTTACCTGATTGCCTCAACAATACATATTAGCGGTGCAAACTATTAGCACCGAAAATCACGAGATTAAAACAAGGCTGTACACAGGCCTAGTTAGTTTGCGTTTTCTAACGCTCGTTCTTGCTGAAGTTCATCAATCAGCTCAGCAAGCGGCTTAGGTCGACCAATGATGTAGCCCTGTGCATAGTTCACGCCGAGTTCAATCAGCTTGTCGATGATCTGGGTGTTTTCAACGAACTCGGCCACGGTGTGCTTACCCATCTGCTTGGCTAGATCATTGATAGAGCGAACCATCACATGGTCCATCTCATTGACATCAATATCGCGCACGAACAGGCCATCGATCTTAACGATGTCGACTGGCAGCTTCTTCAAGTAACCAAACGACGATAACCCAGACCCGAAGTCATCGAGCGCAATCATGCAGCCAAGGTCTTTGATTCGAGTGAAGAACTTGATCGCCTGTTTCATGTTACTCATCGCCGCTGTTTCGGTGATCTCTAAGCAGATCTTATGACACGGAATCGACGAGTTGCTCAAGCTTTCAATCAAGAACTCAACAAACTCTCGATTGCCCATCGAGTGGCCAGAAAGGTTGATAGAACACATCCCTAAATCATCAATCAGGTGTGGGCGTTGCTCTAACCAACTCAATGTCTGACCGATCACTTGGCGGTCAATTAAATGCGCGATGTTGTAGCGCTCGGAAGCAGGCATGAAGATACCCGGAGAGATGTATTCCCCATCCACATTCTTAATCCGCACCAAGATCTCGAAGTGCATCTTGTCACTGTCTTCATCTAAGCCAAGAATACGCTGTGCAAACAACTCCAGGCGATCATTGGCTAGAGCTTCATGCACTAGGTTAACGCACTCCATCTCTAGGTGACGTCGACGTAAATCTTCATCATCTTGATGGTAAAGGTGATAGCGGTTACGCCCTTCCTCTTTAGCCGCATGACACGCCGCATCTGCCTGAGCGTGTACCATTTGTGGCGTTGCGGCAGTATGGTCGATCAATCGAATGCCGATAGAGCAGGTTAAGTTAAGTCGGATGTCATCCCACAAGAATGGATTGTCGCCCATCATCGAGATAATACTGCGACACACATTCACCGCGTCTCGCTCAGTACAGTCTTTGATGAGTACCGCAAACTCGTCCCCACCCATACGCGCCAATACCGCATTGTATGGCAGTACCTCTTCCAATAACTGCGCGCTAAACAAGATCGCAGCATCGCCCGCTTCATGCCCCGCGGTATCGTTCAGTACTTTCAGTTGGTCTAGGTCTAAGAACAGCATTGCGTGAGTGCGCATGTGGCTCTCAACCTCTTTGAGTGCCTTCTGTAGCTCTTGCTCAAAGTGGTTGCGGTTAAAGGTATCAGTCAGCAAATCATAGCGCGCCTGATACTCCAACTTTTCAGAAAGCTCATGTGTCTCGGTGATGTCCTCACCGACAATCAACAACTGATCAGACTCCACCAGCGGACGAATATTTTCTCGAATCCAGATCGTGCTACCATCAGCATGACGATATTCAATATCACGACGCCATACACCACGAATCTTGTGCTGTGGCTGCAACAAGATATGACGTGGAATCATCGCGTTTTCATCGACATAGAACTCTCTAGGACGGTGACCTAAAAGTTCATCCAGTGGGTAGCCAAGCAGCTCTTCGGCAAACTGGTTCACTTGTTGGATGCGGTTATTACCGTCCAAGGTAATCATCATCACTGGTTGCTTGTCGTAATAGAGTTTTAGGTTCGCTTCACGTTGGAACAGCTTATTCTCAGCCAGCTTGCGTGAAGTGACATCACGAGCCTCAAACAAGAACTGAATATCGCCTTCTTCGCTGCCCGGCATCGGCTTCAGTGAGATATCCAATACCATGGCACCGCGATCTCGACACCAAACCTCAGCTTCAAAGCGTAAAGATGGGTGATCATCTCGCTCAACAAAATACTCTTTCAACACCTCACTGGCAGAATCTTCCCAGTGCTGATGCTCTTGCAAAGGTGTTCCTAACTTATAACCTTGATTGTAGAGCAGCTCATGCAGCTTGCTGTTACTCGACAGCAATACACCACCTTTGTCGATAATGCCCATAAACTGAAGACTCTGGTCGAATATCGACTCCAACAGTCGCTGGCTTTGGCGGCTTGCTCGTTCGCTCTTCTTGAGACGATTGAGGTAATACACCAAGGTGGCGATCACGCATGACATACCAAGGAACATTAAACCAATGGTGCGAATTTCATCGCGATAGCGCATCAGGAAAGGCTTTGGCTTGTTAAGAAACGTTACTGCAGCTTCGTTCTCTGCGCCTAAATCCCAACGCGATATTTGTTGATAGTCGAGTTTAATCTCCGGAGCACCTGCGACCACAGGAGGCAACGGATCATTGGGGTTCGCCAACACCTGCAACAAAACGCGACCAGTGTTACGCCCTTGAGTTTCACCGCTTTGAATCACACCGCCAATGGCCCCAAAACCTAGGCCTAAGTCGTGCACCATATAGAGTGGCATTTGCGTTTTTATGTTCAGCTGACGCCAGTCTTCATCACTACTCACATCACCTTTCGCATCTCGGTAATACGCCCAAAACAGCAAACTTTTCCCTAGGTCTGCTCGCTGAGAAAAAGTCGTCAGTTCTTGGTATGAGTCTGGAACATAGTGTTCAATTAAGTCTGCAAAGTTAGGATTTTTTTCAATGAAAAGATCGATTTGCGCGCGAATAGCCTCACCAGTCACCGAGTGATCGGTCACCATATAAACCTTTTTCACGGTCGCTTGAAGACGCTTAATAAGTTCGATGTTACCAACCAGATCGATGTCTTCAGTGATGCCCGTGGCGTTCAAACCTTCGATCATTTTAGGAGAAAAGTTATTGATGCCACCAAAGATGACCGGGGTTCCATTGAGATCTGACGCTAAACGCTTCATCAGATTAAGAGCGTTGTTATCACTCACCACAACCGCCGCAAACTCTTCGTGCATCAATTTGGTGTGATAAAGCTGGTAAACACGCTCGAGGTATTCAGGGTTTTGAGAGCGTTTGCTGTCGAGGTAAACGACGCGGTAAGACAACCCGTCGCGATCGAGTTCTTCGGACAATCCTTTATGGAAATCATCCGTCCAGAAAAAACCTTGATGGTAGGAGTGGATCACCAATACATCTTTTGTCTGCGCCGAAGCCAATACGCTCCAACACATCGCAATAAATAACACCCAAAATCGCACTGAATTCACCCTAACATCATTGTTGCTGCTAATATTATCACCCTTGGCTATGATATGTACTCTAGCCAATATATTTTCATTAAATCTAAGGGTTAAGCATGTCCACAACTACCGCTCGTCTCGATGACCTAGACCGTGCCATTCTGAAAACCTTAATGGAAGATGCTCGTACGCCTTACGCCGAGATGGCCAAGCAGTTTGACGTAAGCCCCGCGACTATTCACGTCCGCATCGAGAAAATGAGATCGGCCGACATTATTGAGCGCACCGAGGTGGTGGTAAACACGAAAAAGCTAGGTTACGACGTATGTTGCTTTATCGGCATCAACCTTAATGCAGCCAAAGATTACCACTCGGCAATCGCTAAGCTGAATGCCCTAGATGAGGTGGTTGAAGCCTACTACACCACTGGTGCGTACAATATTTTCGTTAAGTTGATGTGTAAGTCGATTGAAGAGCTGCAGTTCGTCCTGATCGATAAGTTGCAGGCAATTGATGAGGTGCAGTCGACCGAGACGCTAATCTCACTGCAAAACCCAATCAATCGTAATGTGAACCCATAGCCGCTTGATAAACAGATACAAAAAGAGCCTCACGAGGAGGCTCTTTTTACATTCTGACCAGTACAATATTACGCGCTGATACCAGCGTGGCGCAGCATCGCATCGATTTGTGGTTCGCGGCCACGGAATCGTTTGAACAACTCCATAGGCTCTTCACTGCCACCCATTTCTAGGATGTTATTCAGGAAGCGGTTACCCGTTTCAGTGTTGAAGATACCCTCTTCTTCAAATGCTGAGAACGCATCTGCCGATAGCACTTCAGCCCATAGGTAGCTGTAGTAACCCGCGCTGTAACCACCAGCGAAGATGTGGCTAAAGCTGTGTGAGAAACGGTTCCAATCAAGACTTGGTAGTACCGCCACTTTAGACTTCACGTCAGCCAGTGTTTCAAGTACGCGCGCACCCACTTCTGGGTCGTAAGTGGTATGTAGCGTAAAGTCGAACAGACCGAATTCTAACTGGCGTAAAATGAACATCGCTGATTGGAAATTCTTCGCCGCTAGCATTTTCTCTAGCATCTCTTTTGGTAAAGCTTCGCCGGTTTCGAAGTGACCAGAAATGAACGCCAATGCCTCTTCTTCCCAACACCAGTTTTCTAGGAACTGACTTGGCAACTCAACCGCATCCCAAGGCACACCATTGATACCTGCAACCGCGCCTGCTTCTACTTGAGTCAGCATATGGTGGATACCATGGCCAAACTCATGGAACAGAGTCACAACTTCATCGTGGGTAAACAATGCTGGCTTGTCGCCAACCGGTTTATTGAAGTTACACGTTAGGTAAGCAACTGGCGTTTGTAGTTCTCCAGCAGCGGTAATACGACGACCACGGCAGTCGTCCATCCATGCTCCGCCACGCTTGTGTTCACGAGCGTACAAATCTAGGTAGAAGCTACCTCGCAATGTGTCATTAGCATCAAAGATATCAAAGAAGCGTACCGACTCATGCCATGTGTCGACGCCTTCACGCTCTTTCACTGTCATACCAAATACACGATTCAGTACTTCAAACAGGCCCGATACCGCTTTCGATTCAGGGAAGTAAGGGCGCAGCTCTTCATCTGAAATTTGGAAAAGGTGCTGTTTCTGTTTTTCGCTGTAGTAAGGGATATCCCAAAGTTCTAGCTCAGACACACCAAACTCTTTTTCAGCGAACTGGCGCAGTTCTTCCACTTCACGCTCACCTTGAGGTTTCGCTTTCACCGCTAAATCATTTAAGAAGCCCAGAACCTGATCTGGCGTCTCTGCCATTTTAGTTGCCAGCGACTTCTCACTGTAAGTGCCAAAGCCAAGCATTCGCGCGATCTCATGACGCAATTTAAGCTGCTCGGTGATGATCTCTGTGTTGTCCCACTTGCCTGCGTTTGGACCACGGTCTGAAGCGCGAGTAACGTAAGCTTCGTACAGCTCTTTACGTAGCTCTTGGTTATCACAGTAAGTCATTACTGGTAGGTACGATGGGATATCTAAAGTCAGTAGGTAACCTTCTTGCTCTTTAGCCTCTGCCGCCGCTTTTGCCGCAGCCAGTGCTGATTCAGGCATGCCTGCCAATTCAGCAACATCAGTCACCTGCTTGCTCCAACCCATAGTTGCATCAAGTACATTGTTTGAGAATTGAGAACCCAGCTCAGACTGACGCTTGCTGATCTCGCCATAGCGGTGCTGCTCGTCAGCGGGTAAACCAATGCCTGATAATTCGAAATCACGCAGTGCATCGGTAATGGTTTTTTGTTGAGCTCGATTTAATCCAGAGAATGCTTCGCTCGCCTTGATCGCTTTGTACGCTTCAAACAGACCTTTGTGTTGACCAACCCAGGTGCCGTACTCAGACAGCAGAGGTAAACAGCTTTCATACGCTTCACGCAGCTCGTCGCTGTTCACAACCGAGTTCATGTGGCTTACTGGTGACCAAACACGGCCTAAACGATCATCCACTTCTTCAATTGGAGCAACTAGGTTGTCCCAGCTTGGTGAAGTATTACCTTCAAGTACTTGTTCTATCTTGTTGCGACACGCTTCGATCACTTGCTCAACCGCTGGCTTAACGTGCTCAGGTTTGATTTGTGAAAACGGAGGTAAGTCCGTGAAGGTTAATAGCGGATTAGACATATAAACATTCCTTTGGCGTTAGAGACTTTCGTCTTTTTTGTAATGAGGTCGTCTTACAGTCATCAGGCTAAGCAGCGCCCTAAAAAATCACCTGCGAATAGTTATTAAATAGTGCCCATAAAGGCAAATTTCAATAGTAGAACCAATAACTAACTGCAGATAGCTGACGACTGTCCCTGAATTGTTCGAGAATTTATGGTCCATTGAGGGTTATAATAATCAGATTAACCCACCTACACTAACCACACTCTAAAACGAGAGTGTTACGAGAGTTTAATTTGTTAAGTTATCGCCACAGCTTCCACGCAGGCAACCATGCCGACGTAGTAAAGCATATCGTACAGAGCCTTATTCTTAATTCTTTGAAACAGAAGGATAAGCCTTTTGTTTACCATGACACTCACTCTGGTGTAGGTCGTTACGACTTAACGCATGAATGGTCTGAAAAAACCGGTGAATACAAACAAGGTATCGCTCGCGTCTGGGAACAGCAAAATCTTCCTGAAGACATTCAAAGCTACCTTGAGTCTATCTCAACACTAAACAACGGCGACAAGCTGCGCTACTACCCAGGCTCACCACGTGTTGCACGTGCTCACCTACGTGACCAGGACCGTATGGTACTGACCGAGCTTCACCCAGCTGATCACCCGCTGCTTGAGCAAGAGTTCCACCGCGATCGTCAGGTATCGATCTACAAAGAAGATGGCTTTAAGCGTCTAAAAGCAAGCCTGCCGCCAAAAGAGCGCCGCGGCTTAGTACTGATCGACCCACCGTACGAGCTTGCAAAAGAGTACCGTGATGTAGTGACCGCCATTGCTCAAAGCCATAAGCGCTGGGCAACGGGTATCTACGCAATTTGGTACCCAGTAGTGAACCGTTGCGACATCGAAGACATGATCGAAGGCTTAGAAAGCTTGGGCATCAACAAGATTCTACAGATCGAGCTTGGCGTATCACCAGACACCAACGAGCGTGGCATGACAGCATCAGGCATGATTGTTATCAACCCACCTTGGAAGCTAGAAAGCCAAATGAACGAGATTCTTCCATTCTTGAAGGAAGCTATTGCACCAGCAACCGGTCACTACAAAGTAGAGTGGATCGTACCTGAGTAATCTCGACACCACATCCAAGCTCAAAGAGCAGCCAAAAGACTGTGATGTGGACGAATAAATTTAAAACAGGGAGATTGAGTTCAACCAATCTGCCCTCAATATAATAATTAGACAATTTTAGAATCTATAGGACGTAGGTATCCAGTGTGCTCACTGTGACTACAACCCTCAATAAATGGAGAAAGTAATGGCGACTCATTTTGATTACATCTGTATCGGTGGCGGCAGCGGCGGCATCGCATCAGCAAACCGCGCGGCAATGCACGGTGCAAAAGTTGCACTTATCGAAGCTCAAGACCTTGGTGGTACTTGTGTAAACGTTGGTTGTGTTCCTAAAAAGGTAATGTGGCACGGCGCTCAAGTCGCTGAAGCGATCAACCTATACTCTGAAGACTACGGCTTTGATGTTGAAGTGAAGAATTTCAACTGGAGCAAACTGATTGAGAACCGCCAAGCGTACATTGGTCGTATCCACCAATCTTACGATCGCGTTCTCGGTAACAACAAAGTAAACGTAATCAAAGGTTTTGCTAAATTCGTTGACGAAAAGACGGTTGAAGTAAACGGTGAACACTACACAGCTGATCACATCCTGATCGCTGTAGGTGGTCGTCCAACGATTCCAAACATCCCAGGTGCAGAATACGGCATCGACTCAAATGGCTTCTTCGAGCTAATGGAGCAACCAAAACGCGTTGCGGTTATCGGTGCAGGCTATATCGCGGTTGAGATCGCAGGCGTACTAAGCGCACTTGGTACAGAAACACATCTGTTCTGCCGTAAAGAGTCTCCGCTACGTAGCTTCGACCCAATGATCGTTGAGACATTGGTTGAGGTAATGGAAGCAGAAGGTCCAACACTTCACACGCACTCTGTGCCTAAAGAAGTAGTGAAAGAAGCGGATGGCACACTGACGCTACACCTAGAGAATGGCAACACTCAAAACGTTGACCACCTAATCTGGGCTATCGGCCGTCACCCAGCAACTGACGCGATCAACCTAGCATCAACGGGCGTTGAGACAAATGACCGTGGCTACATCAAGGTAGACGAGTTCCAAGCGACTAACGTTCCTGGCATCTACTGTGTTGGTGACATCATGGAAGGCGGCATCGAGCTAACTCCTGTAGCGGTTAAAGCAGGTCGTCAACTTTCTGAGCGTCTATTCAACGGTCAAACTAACGCGAAAATGGACTACAACCTAGTCCCTACTGTTGTATTCAGCCACCCACCTATCGGCACAATCGGTCTAACGACTCAGGAAGCTGAAGAGAAGTACGGCAAAGACAACATCAAGGTTTACACATCTGGCTTCACTGCGATGTACACAGCAGTAACCAAACACCGTCAACCTTGTAAGATGAAACTAGTGTGTGCTGGCGAAGAAGAAACAGTTGTTGGTCTTCACGGCATCGGCTTCACGGTTGATGAGATGATTCAAGGCTTCGGCGTTGCAATGAAGATGGGCGCAACCAAAGCAGACTTCGACTCTGTTGTGGCAATTCACCCAACGGGCAGCGAAGAATTCGTTACCATGAGGGGTTAGTGTAGGAAAAACATCTTACACACGTAAACAAATCTGGAAAATAATCAATCACTGTCCATACTGTATACATGGGCAGTGATATTTTTCAGGATGATTTATGACTTACCTTGTACACTCCAGCGATGTTTTCAAAGAAACTGAGCTACAAAAACTGGACAATGGTACATTCCATTGCCTCCCTTCCAATGACAATATCGGTTCGCTGCCAACCCTCTTTTCGCAAGATGGTGTATTCAATCACGAAGCCAATAGCTACCTGTTTTATCTCAAGGCTGTAAAGAAAGCAGAAGATTTATCTCCTTGCGCACAGGCTCTACGTGCCTATTACCAATTTCTTGAGGACAAGGAACTTCGCTGGGATGGATTCCCACCAGTAAAGAGGCTCAAACCGACTTACCTATACCGCTCTCACCTGCTCAAGCAAATAAAGCAAGGCGAGCTTGCATACAGCACTGCCAGTGTTCGTATGAACCAAATCGTCAATTATTATAAGTGGCTAATGCATGATGGTTACTTACGCGTAAAGAGTGAGAAGGAAGCTCCATTCAAAATGGAGTTCGTCTCTGTTCAGAATCGTGGGATGCTTGCCCACGTCTCTCCAACTTTCATTGTTGAGACCAGTGATTTACGCATAAAAGTACCGAGGGATGCAGATAGTAGAAACATCAGGCCACTATCCCCCTTAAGCCGTGATGCTCTTGGTATTTTAACGCAGTACCTTCCACAAACGTCTGAAGAGTTGCGCTTACAAGCCTTGCTAGCGACTGATACAGGCATGCGGGTTGAAGAAGTAGCAACCCTAACACTAGATGCGTTAGATACTGCAACTCCACTTGCTGAGAGTCAACATCGCTTTGAAATTCTGTTATGCCCCCGCTCTACAGGCGTACAAACCAAGTTCCTAAAAACTCGGACTGTCGAGATTTCATCGGACTTGCTCCAATCATTGAATGAGTATCGAGTTTCAGAACGCCGCCTTAAGCGTGTTACTAGGCTTAACGAGAAAATCGAACAATTACAAAGCGATGCTGTCAGCTTTACCCAAAAGACCATTGAAATACTAGAGCGTTGTGATCGTCACGAACCACTTTTTGTTAGCCAACAAGGTAATCCTGCTACGGGTAAATCCATTGAAGCTCGATGGATTGAGTTCAGGGCAGAAATAAAACGGGCAGAGCCATCATTTGCCCATCGCTTCCATGATTTACGTGCCACTTATGGCACTTATCGACTCAATGATATGTTAGCGGCGAATTTGCCCGTAACTGAGTGTATGGAGCTGCTAATGAGCTGGATGGGACATAAAGACGAAAGTACCACTTGGAAATACTTGCGTTACTTAAAACGCAAAGAAGCCTTCAAGGTGAAATTTGGCATCCTTGATAGCATCATGCACGAAGCGCTAGGAGATGACGATGAGTAACCTCACTTACCTAAGTAATTGGAAGCCTGAGCTATGCATTAATCTAAGCATTATGGGTGAAAATTGTCTCGCCGATTTCAATCGTTTTTTCTTCAAAGGGGTTCCTAAAACTGAGCGGTTACAACGAGGAGAGCAGTTTGAAGATGCTGGTCGAAAAAGTTTCATCTTTCAGCTAAAAGACCGATTTGATGAAAAAATTGAAGAAGGTAGTAGCAGTTGTTGGCTCCACTCCATATTCTTGGAAACCTCTAGGTACCTCAAGTTATGCGACGCAATTAATTCGCCAGCATTTACCCAAAAATCACTTGAACAGTATATGTCTAAACTGCAAAACAACGTCATGTTGGGAGTACTAAAGAGCAGTACATATAAGATAAAGCATAGCAAAATGAACGCACTCTTTACGCAGTATCTAGAGTTACCACATAGCTACTTTGATAATGTAGTGATAATGGATAGCAGAGATACTGAATCTTTTGAATCGTATACGCGCAGTGATTTAAACAAACTTCTCCCCTTTTTAAGACAAGTCTTCAAACAGACTTACAAGCAGTTTATCGAAGCTCCTGACAAACATATTAATGCATGGAGAGTCGTTCCTACGATGACATTTGAGTGGAAAGGCGAGGTGTATCCTTTGTGTGCCGGTATTTCAAAAATGATGAGTGCAGCTACATATCTTTTGGCGTATTACACCTATACTAACACCAGTAATTTACTTCAACTAAAACAACCAAATAACGCTTCAATGTCTACGGGGGAAGCATGGTACACCATGCCAGCATTCAAGCGTCGTGCTTTTAAAACTATCCAAGTTGAGATGGGAGCTCATGAGTTGGAAGTACCCAAATATGCATTAGATTTTTTCGATAAGCTAATTAATGCTTCAAAAATAATAAATGCAAATAACGACGCCACACTGATCCAAACAGTGACCTTCCAAAAAGCAAAACCCTTAACATCGAGAACACTACAAGCCTTCACAAAAATCTGGGTTGAAAAACACTTTAGCTTTACCGACCAACTAGGACGACGATTACGTCCTGTCATTAGCCGTTTTAGAGAGACAGGCTCTCAATTAACCTCATATCATCAAGGAGAAATGATTAATAACCTCATGCTTAACAACACGCCCAACACCCGCAGACGTCACTACAGCGAGGGAAATAAGCAGATAAATAACGGCATGATGCAAGATACGCTGTTAATTCGGGAGGAGCAGATCAAGAGCGGGGTTAGTACTCAGCAAGCACAAGAAAACCTCAATATTAAGGTACTGGTCATAGAGGAAGAGAACAAGATTAACCATCCCAATTTGAGTCGTACCTCGAATGGTGGTAGCTGCGCTGCCCCATTCGGTGAAAAGTCACGAAAGTATACCAAGAAAGCTCAAGCGCAAGGGCTTACCAAGAAGGGGGAGCGATTAGCCTGTGCCGACCTACTGGGGTGCTTTGGCTGCCCTGACCAAATCATTGTGCAGTCGGTCTCAGATATCTGGTGTCTTCTCTCATTCAAGGCCTGCATTGAGGAGTCACTTTACCTTCATTTAGATGCCAGCCATTACCGAAAAAACTTTGAGGATATCGTGCAGTTCATTAAGCAAAAAATACTGCCGAACATCAATAAGCGGTTATTGAGGCAGGCAGAAACCAAGCTCGACGATGATGGCTACCACCCCGCTTGGGATGACAGTGATTCCGTTTTAGGGTTAATTCCAAACTCAATGGCCGAGGTAGGATAGTGGATACATCTAAGCTCTATTTACCCGATTTTCCACAGCAACATAAAGTTGAAGACGTTGACGTAGTTACACTCTGCCATGAGGGACGATTTGAAGAGTTAGATGCAGTCGTCATCTGCAAAGACAAAAAGGGCAACGTTACTGCTACCTTTGGGCAAAACAATTGGGATTGCTTTCCTTTCTCTCGAAAGAAAGATAAGAACAATCTAAACACAAAGGAATTTGAATGTGCTCCTAAATTACAGCGAGAACTTAAGTTGCTGACTTTTGGCTGGTTATTCAATAAAAGCCCTAAACAAAAAAAAGCAGTAAAGTTCTCAAGTGTTCGCACTCGACTAAGTAGTATAAAGGTAGCTTATAGTTTCTTGATGGAGAGTAACTATAATTCATTGAAAGATCTTGGCTCACCTGTTGTTTGGGCTGAGTTTGAGCGCTTCTTGCAAAAATGTAGCTATGCCCAAGGAACCATCGAGTCTACTTTCGTGGCAATAAATACCGCCATAAATGATGAGTCATGGCACAAACTTGAGCTTGGCCTTAATCCAATAAAGTCAAATATTGAAGCAAGACGGATAAATTCAAATGAAGCACAACAAACTCTTGTTATACCTGGACGTCTATGTGATGCCATTTATGGAAAGGCTATAGAACTGATCAATAGTGCTCACCCACATAGACAATTGATTTTAGATATTGAGAAGTCTCTACAGCATAACTATGACGAGGGGGTGCGTAATCTTGAAGAAAAAATAAAGCAAGGGAACCGTTATTCCTTCATGGGTGAAGATGGTAGCTTCGATAAACGAAAATACATTTCCGCAGCTCAAGAGTTACAACCCCGCAAAGTTAAAGACCTTGTCGAACCATTAGCCACTAAAATACCAAGTATCAAGTTAAAAAATGGAATGGACTTTAAACGCTACTGGGGTCAACTAACCAATGCTTGCTATATTATCTGTGGCGGTTTTAGCGGTATGCGAGATTCCGAAATCGATAAACTAACACCTAAAAGTTATTACAAAGATAACTTTGAAGGGCGTGACTTCCACATGCTGCAATCTCATACTTTTAAGTTAGGGCATAAAAGAGAAACATGGGTTACCGCTTCATCTTCTAAAACTGCAATAGAGTTAATGACCACACTAACTGAAGAATGGCGGAAGGAAGTTAGTTATCCAGATAAAAAATACAAAGACTCTATTTGGGTAAATAAATCATACCGCTCCAAGCCCCCCACATTAATTACAGGCTGGAATCACCGACTACAGCGTTTTTGTAAGCAGTTCAATTTCATTGTAACTGAAGAGGATTTTGCAGAATGCCTTGAGTCAAACCCTCACGCATTCAACCGTGTAAAAAAAGACGTAACAGTTGGAAATCCATGGCACATAACAACTCATCAGTTTAGGCGCACTTTGGCCTTTTATTGCATTAAGAACCGCCTAGGGACATTAGTAGCGCTCAAACAACAGTTCAAGCACTTATACCTCGCGATGACCGAGTGGTATACCAATGGTGGGAGGCTGGCGAGCCTACGGGATCTGAAAGTTGACGAGCAAGTGCAAAAGGCACTCGATGAAATTAATGCTGAAACCACCACAAATAAAATCTTTAAACAATGGCACTCAGATGAAAAACTATCGGGCACTTATGGCAAAGCGATCATGAAAATGCGAGGGGATGTACCGACTATTTATAGCTCATGGGATGTTATCTATAAAGCCGTAAAGGATGGTAAGTTGACACTGCATGGTTCAATGCATAGCTATTGCAAATCTGGTTATGACTGCGATATGAACGGTGTGGTCGCCCCCCAATTCTGTGTGGACTGTGGGTCTGGTAGCAGCATCATAGATGAACAGCAAGCCAAGTGGTGGCAAAAAAAACATCGTCGTTTAGTGGCCTACATGAAGTCGGATGAAGATATTTCAGTCAGTGAACAGAGCCACTACATAACTCAAGTAAGGGCTGCTGAAAAAGTCATGGCTGACTTTGATATGCCCTTCACGCCTTTTGAACCTGATTTGAAGGTAGCGAATTTATGAGTAAGAGCGAAAATACACGACTAGTATTAGAGGCTGCCCTAGAACGAATTAAACAAGGCAAGCCTAAGCGTATCCCTACTCACCGTAAGCTCAGTGTGAGAGCTGTAGAGGAAGAAGCTAACCTAGGTAATGGCAGCGGCTATTATTACCCTGAGTTTGTGGAAAAAGTTAAGCAAACCAAAGCTGAAATTGCGACAGGCAAAGGTGAAATAGTCCAACCAGAGATCCAGACTGTACGCACCAAGCTCAAAGAGCAAAAGCGCATCAAGGATAACTACAAGGCCAAGTACGAAGCAGAACGCAAGAAGCTAGCTCTTTTTGCAGCGGCACAGCATCACTTGAACGACAAGCTAGTGCAGGCATTGGCTCGTATTGATGAGTTGGAGTATGAGAATGCGGATCTTCGAGAGCAGCTTGCAACATTAAGACGAAGTCAGGTGATATCTATCAAATAGACATATCAATATTCGTTGAGTCACAACAATTGTCAAATGAGGCCAACTATCACAAAAGCCATTAAAACAGGTATATATGCCATTGATGGAGAATTATACTGACCTGAAATATGAAATTCGTTCAGTATAGGATTCACAATGGCATCTAGTCAGCAAGACTTCGAGCAATTTGTTCGATGGCTTCACCAACCAGACAAAAATACACCTAGCAGCGTGCGTAAGCTAGCAAATCTTGTTCTTCGTAATTTTGACGAGCTATCTCAAACTACGCGACACCGAAGTAGCCGATCTATCTATCTTGTAGAGCTAATGCGCGGCGCACTTGAAGCGGCTGAAGATAATGAACCAGTAATCACCCTTGAGAACGAAAAAAGTGAATGGTCATGGGCTAAATTAAATAATTTAACACTTGGGCCATTTCGAGGTTTTCGTACTCCAGAACCATTTGATTTATCGAAGCAGATAACCCTTTTCTATGGCCCAAATGGAAGTGGAAAAACCAGCCTTTGTGAAGGACTTGAGTATGCTTTACTGGGTGAAGTGGAAGAGGCTGGTAGTAAACGTATTGCTGCAAATACATATTTAAAGAATGTCATTGAAAATAGATTCGAGGTGCCGCAACTAACTGCCATCAATCATGAGGGTGAGGAAGTAAACGTCGTTTCTAATCCTGAAAGTTACCGATTCTGTTTTGTTGAAAGAAATCGCATCGACTCATTCTCTAGAATGGCAGCACGCCCCAACGGACAGCGTGCGGAGTTGATAGCCACTCTATTCGGAATGGATCAATTCAGCGATTTTGTAAGCCATTTCAACGAGAGTATTGATGGGCAGCTCGTACTCACCAATGAACACCAAACGACTCTCACCGCTCGTAAAGCTACTCTTACTGCTGACCAAGCACTTGTTGCAAATGAGGCAGCTTCACTTGCTAACCTAACAAATGAAGAACAGGCACTAGCACTTACCTATAGTGATGAGACTACATACGAATCTTTAAAGCTACTGATTGGCTCAGACGAAAAACCTAGTCGCATACATGAACTGAATCAACTAATTGAAACTATTCCTCCTGCGCAAATTGGACTAACACTCCCAAAAATCAGTGAAACACTAGATAGCGTCCAGACCCTAAGTGATAGCCTTAATGAAATCACGACCGCCCTCCACACAATGAGCGACCAAGTTTCTTATAAAGCTCTCTACAATTCTATTCTAGAGCTTCAAGAAATAACTGGTGACCGATGTCCTGCTTGCAATACACCTTTAACAGGAGAATCAAGTGTACGAGAAAACCCATTTGAAAAAGCGACTAGTGGGCTAGAACAATTAAGGGAGTTGACAGTTCTGCAAGAGCAAAAGCAGGAAAAGCAAATTGCGCTAGAGCGAGCCTCTAGAACGCTTCGTAATACACTAAAAACTATCCATTCATTCCTTAACGGCGAAAGTAAAGATTTTGCCCCACTTAAGCAGTATTTAGAACAACTTCCTGATGAACCAACAGATATATGGTGGCTAGATATCTACCCAAAAACAGAGGAGGCCAGACTAAATAACAGCCTTCTAAGCCAACTATATAGCATTGTAGGACTAATATCTCAGCAGGATGAACAGTCACAGCTAGCTGAACAACAACGTCAAATACACATTGAGGAACGCCAAACATTAATCCAGTATCAGCTTCGCGTTCAAGCACAAGACCTTAAGCGACAACAACTCTTAAACGAATTACAGGCCGCGAAACGGCGTATTGAAGAGTTTGATGAAGCAAATGCTGAATTGATCGCTCTTGCTGAGCAAGAAAAAGCCAATATTGAAAGAGATCGCCCATACAAAACTTGTTATGACCAATTCCTTGAGGCACTTAAGGTGTACAGGTCAGAGCTTCCAGCTCAGTTAATGGAAGGACTAAATGAAGCTACTATGGAGTTATACAACTCTTTTAATCGTAGTGATCGTGAGGAAGATAAGCTTGCAGCATTACACCTCCCAATAGACGGAAATGGAAAGATTGAAATTTGTTTTAAAGGTAATCTAGAGAACAGTGTCGATGCTCTACATGTCCTTAGTGAAGGACATATCCGCTGTTTAGGGCTAGCAATTTTGCTAGCGAAAGCCAAAAGCATAGGATGCCCTGTAATTGTGTTTGATGATGCTATCAATGCAATAGATCACGATCATAGAGGCGGGATTCGAGAAACAATATTTGAAAGTGATAATTTTGAAGAGCATCAATTGATTGTTACTTGCCATAGCAATGAGTTTATTAAAGATATCCAACAACACTTGCCCGTCCAAAAACGAAATGACTGTAAGGTTTATGTGCTCCGCCATCACAATGGAAACTACCAGCCGAGAGTTGTAGGTAATATCCCAAGCGCTAATTACATTGCCAAGGCTAGAGCTGCAAAAGATGTTTTAAATGATAGAGATGCTCTATCTGCGTCAAGACAAGCTTTAGAAATGATATCGGAAAAAGTATGGAGATGGCTTGGAAGTCATGGTCATGGTGTACTAAAGCTGATGATTGTTGGCGCAGGAGCTGAGCCTTCTTTAAGAGATCTGTGCAATGCCATATGCAAAAACCTAAGAGACGCCAGAACATTCGAACATCCAAACAAAGCTCCTCTCATCACAGCTTATACGCATATTCTGGGCATTCCCGAAAATAACTTAGTTTGGACTTACCTTAACAAAGGGACGCATGAAGAAGCTGATCGTGATGATTTTGATAGCGAACAAGTTGAAAAAGTTGTCCAAACGTTAGAAGGCATTGATCAGCTAGACTTAAGGCCAAATAGATAAAACTCTGGAAAGTGGTATACTACAGCTCAGTATTTTAGGAAAAGTGGAGATATTTCTCTACTTTTCTGGAAAAGGTCACCAAACCTTATCACATAGAACTTTCCAGATTTTTTACAGAGCCAACCTGTGTTAGTAGTTTGAAACTATGCGTTAACCCTTTGTAAGTCAAAGAAATATTATAAAAAAGCCGACATCTGTCGGCTTTTTGCGTTTTTTACCGTATGGTTCGAATACTTGTTAACCGAACAGTATTTTACCTACTTAACTTGGAATGAAGATCTCACTACAATCGCGCCGCTATAAAATCACACACATAACAACAAAAATAACTCAACTACATAAGGGATGTACGAGTAATGAAAAAAGTGAGTATTCTCGCAGCGGCGATTGCAGTGGCTTTAACAGGTTGTGGTAGCGACAGTTCTAATTCAGGTATTACAACGCCTGAAGAACCATCAACAACCAACAAATTTATCGACGCGGCTGTAGAAGGTATCTACTACAACACTAGCTCTGGCTTAAACGGTGTTACGAACAGTGATGGCGAATTTACCGCTAAAACTAGCGACACAGTTACCTTCTTCATTGGCGGTGAAAACGGCTTAAAAGTAGGTGCTGCATCAAACCGTGATGTACTGACTCCATTTGAAGCGGCGGGTAAATACGCTCGTGCACTTAACCTAGCAATTTTACTTCAGTCTCTTGATAACCAGTTTGGTAACACTTCAGATGAAATTCTGACAATTCCAGATATGCTGCGCGAACCTGATGCTGCTACGTTAGCGAAGATGAAAGATCTAAGCCTAGACGACACTACAAGTGTAACGGACTTCCTAGAAACTGTTGGTGTAGAAGCTGCAAATATCGCTTCAGAAAGCGACGCTCTAACACACATGCAATCTGCATTTGGATCAATGGAACGCGGTGATGGATCAGCAAACCCATTTGCAGAGAAAAATGGAAAATTTGTTCGATACATTGACGTAACCCAAGAACGCCTAGACGGCAATTTTATCTTTGTCCATGCTGATAAAACTCTACCAAACGACTTATTTGAAGCCACACGTGGCATGGTTCAAATGGACTACCAAGTAAACACCGCCAACTTAACTGCTCTAAAGGGGTCTAATGATGCTCAGCTAACAGAAGGTTTTGCTCAGGATTACCTCAACTGTTTAGCTGGTGACCCTAACAACACATTTACATCCCCAAACACATGTAGTGGTACCCCTGTCTCTCATTACGCTTTGGAAGGCAAATTTAAATACTTGCTCGTTGATCCTGATGGTGCTGAAGATTCCGATGAATCTATGGACTGGACAACTGTAGGCAATTTCCTTCCATTCTCAGCAACAACTATTAATGAACTCAATCACTTTACCGCAGATGAAAAGTTCAACGATAGCGGCGATGGTGGTCATTCATGGGTAAACCAAAATATTTCTGGCTCATACGATCCCGTAACTAAGATCTATACTGAAATCACTGAAAAAGAAGAGTTACAAGATAATACCGATTGTAGTTCTGCAAACTGTTCAGTAGACAGAAAAACAAAGCGTGTTGCTTACTACTACGAAATCCCGACAACAGACTCTGAACGTTACGTAGATTTCACTGGTACATGGGAAACTAAAGAGTACTGTGACAATGGCGAAGTTGCAGTGAGTACTATGGTATTCGGCGCGACAAAAGTAACGACATCAGGTTCTGAATGTGGCAGCGAAAACGGCGGTCAATCTTCGCCAGAAGATATGGGGCAGTTTGATGCAACTTACGCGGAGTTAGGCGCTATCGATTACTGGTGGTTTGGTCAAACAGATCGAGCTTCTAAAGCGACACTAACAGAACTGAACACTGTAGTTCGCTTCTGCGACCCAGAGAACGGTAATTACGTTGCTGGCTCGTCTTGTGACCCAAGCGATGAATACTTCGTTAAGTGGGAATACCAACCTGCTGGCACCAACTGGGATGAAGGCCTACTTATCCGTCGTAAGATGGATAACCAAGGCAATACCAACGGTCGTGTTAGCATCATGCAGAAAATCAACTAGTCACTGAGTTAGTTTGATGACCTAATCAGAAACCAGAAGCCTTGCTTCTGGTTTTTTCATTTTTAAGCCACATGAACCTTCAAACAACTATTAACGTAGATACCAAAACAAAGACCTATCTAGAACAATAATGGAGTTTGTGATGAACCTACTAATTGAATCATTTGAAGGCGGGATTTATTTAGCTTACCAAGTCGTTGGCGAGCAAAAACGGTTAATTAAAGACGACCACCAGCACCCGATGAAGTTTTTAAGTGTCAATCAAGCGCGTGACCACTTTAGTGATCAAGGTGTATCGTCAGCAACGCTGATACATAACAGCGCTTACGATGAAATGTGTGGCGAACACTGTGGCAATACACAACCATTCGAGATTGATTTGAAGTGGAGTTGAATGGCTTTTATGTTTCTTTATCAATAGAAAGGCTTGCACATCGGCAAGCCTTTTTCTTTAGTGGCTTAACGCACCATGCGTTTTTGCCTACGCTTAATATTCTGTTCTTTCACCATGAAATCAAATAGCGGAGCAAACAGATTCGCGAACAAGATAGCGAGCATGATGCCCTCTGGATAGGCGGGGTTGAGTACTCGAATACCGACAGTCATCACGCCTATCAGAATCCCGTAAGCCCATTTACTGTTGTTGGTGAACGCTGCAGATACTGGGTCAGTCGCCATAAAGAAGGTACCAAACGCGACGCCACCTAATACAAAGTGCCAGTAGAACGGCATCGAAAACATTGAGTTAGTGTCTGATCCAATCCAGTTCAGTAAACTCGACGTCGCCACAAGACCAACAATCACACCAGCCACAATGCGCCAAGACGCTATCTTCATGACAATCAGAATCACACCAGTCAACATAATGAGCAGTGAAGACACTTCACCCATCGATCCCGGAATATTACCGATAAAGGCATCCATCCAAGTGATTGCCTCACCTGTCATGTTATTGATCAGCGACGAGCCACCACCTTCATACCATTGGCTGAGCGGTGTCGCTCCTGAGTAGCCGTCAGCGGCAACCCATACTAAGCCACCGGACATGTTAGCGGGATAGGCAAAGTAGAGGAACGCTCGACCCGCTAATGCAGGATTGAGGAAGTTTCGCCCTGTACCACCGAACAACTCTTTGGCAACGACAATACCAAAGGTTATGCCCAAGGCTGCTTGCCATAATGGGATAGTTGGCGGAAGAATAAGTGCGAACAGTACTGAGCTTACAAAAAAGCCTTCATTCACCTCGTGTTTTCTTACAACGGCAAATAAAACTTCCCAGAAGCCCCCGACCACAAATACTGTGGCATAAACAGGTAAGAAGTAGAGCGCCCCCAAGAACATTTGGCTTCCCCAGCCGCTTGCTACTAACGACGGTGCATCACCAAACGCCCACGATAAGCGCCAGCTGCTGTCTATGATAGAAGCCAGTTCGGCACCGGAATAGGTAGCCGTTAACCCCATCACGGATTGATGACCTACGTTGTACATACCCCAAAACATCGCGGGAAAAGTGGCTAACCACACCAGAATCATAATCCGTTTTAGGTCAATACTGTCTCGGACATGGGTTATCCCTCGGTTCACATTCCCTGGCGTGTAAAATATGGTCGCAAATGCCTCATACACTGGGTAGAGCTTTTCGTACTTCCCCCCAGCTTCGAAGCTAGGAGCCACATCTTCTAATCGTTTTTTCAAACTCATAATCTCAATCACCTTGTTGTTGAGTTATGGTTTTCTACGCATCAACTGCACTATTTGAGCAATTTTTAATGCTTTTTGATCAAATTCATTTGAAGGTGTCTGCCATCGGCTATCTATATGTCGCTTAACAACGTGTCCTAGCCTCTGAATTACAAGGTCTAAAAACAACAAAGCCCCAGCAATCGCTGAGGCTTAAGTAAGGTTTCAATCCGACGAGTTACTTCACACACATCACGTTAAGTAGTGAAGAGCCTTTTAGTTGGTTTACGTTACCATTGGTGAACAGGCCTTTCTTATCCGCTCCCCAATAAGGTAGGTGCATTGGCCAATTCTGGTTTTCCATCACTTTTGAGCCAAGAATGCTCTGCCATTGTTTTTCAGTCATCAGTTTCATGTTGATCTTGTTACATACCAACTCTGCGCTGCCATAATCCAAACGACTCCAAGGCTTACCTTGCTCCATGTAGAACTGCTGCTCATGGTCTAGCAAGTAAGGGATCGCATATTGGCTACCGGCAACATTTGCCGTCACGCGAACTTCAATCTCTAGATCGTTATCTGAATTTTTGCCACTACTTGGCAATGCCTGAATGGCAGCCGCACTGGTAACTGCTGCCGCTGGCTTAGTTGCAGGTTTTACAGGAGCCTTAACCGGTGCAGGTTTTGCTGCTTTAGGCTCGGCCGCTTTTGCCACGATAGGTTGTGATGAGGTCTTCGACTTATCAACCATACGAATAAACGCTTCGCCATAACCTGGCACCTTACGAACCTGAGCTAGATCTTTTCTTGCATCTGAAAATGTAGAGTAAGGACCAATCAAACAACGATAGTCGCCACCCTCAGGTTTCATCCATACGTTGGTCGAAATTTTGCCGTAGAGAGGTTTTGCTTGGCTCAGTGACAAAGGCTTGTTCAGCAGGCCACATTGAACCCAAAACAGCTCATTATCTGAATGACGCTTAGGCGCTTTATTCCCCCAAACACCCTTACCGATCGGACATGATTGCTCTAGCTGTGGTAATTGATTAGTACTTGCCTGAGTAGCATCACATAAAACCGATTCTGCATTAACTTGGCTCGATACCAAGAGGGATGCAGCAATAAGCCCCATACGATAATTTCTAATCACAGCGCGACATACATCATTCATTGTCAATTTCATAACCACCACTTAAACCCTTACGGGTTAATTGTTACCGAATCAATGTCGATAAAACATGAATTCCATTTTAAGTATTATTGACACTATCAATGATACTTAGTTCAAGATCCATTAAGCAAAAAAAGAGCCGTAATTGCTTACGGCTCTTAGTTTAGTGATTTTTTTTACTAAAAATCAAACCAAGCTATCACCCTTTATAAATTTTAGGGTTAAACACGTCACGTAACCAGTCACCCAGTAGGTTGATCACCAGTACTAGCGTCACCAATACGACACCAGGAAAGGCTGTTATCCACCACGCACCAGAGAAAATGTAGTTAAAACCAGTACTGATCAGTGCGCCCAGTGACGGTTGGTCTACCGGTAGGCCCAAACCTAGGAAAGAAAGTGCCGCTTCTGACATGATGGCATTTGCCACCTGTACCGTAGAGATAACCAAAATTGGCGATAAACAGTTTGGTAGAATATGACGGAACATGATACGCGGTGCTCTGAAGCCCATCACGCGTGCTGCTTCTACATACTCTTTCTTCTTCTCAGCCAATACCGATGCACGAATCGTACGAGCATACTGTGGCCATTCGGCAATACCGATGATCACCACCAGCATCACAACCGCATATTGCGCGTAGAAGTCACTGCCAAAACTCGCCTTAAAGATAGCCGAGACAATGATCGCAACCATCATGGTTGAGAACGAAAGCTGAACATCAGCAAAACGCATCAAGAAGCTATCGATACGACCACCGAAGTAACCCGCAGATAGACCAATGATGATACCTAGAGTCAGCTGTAGACCAACGGCTAGGAAACCAATCGTCAGTGATAAGCGAGAGCCGTAAAGCATGGTCGATAGAATGTCACGACCCTGCTCATCGGTACCCAGTAGGAAGCGCTCTTCACCATCTTCCATCCAAGACGGTGGTAGCTCAGAATCCATGATGTCGATAGACGTCACGTCATACGGGTCTGTTGGCGCTAGAATAGGTGCCGCTAATGCCATTACCAAGAAAGCAGTGAAAACAGCAAAGCTGAACATTGCCACTTTGTCACGCAAGAAGTAGTACAGAATGTCTGACTGCTTAAATCGCTCCCAACGAGATGGAGCTGCTGTTGTTTGTTCCATGATTATGCTCCTTTCCCTGTGATGTTCACTGTTGGGTTAATGATGCCGTATAGCAGGTCAACAATGGTGTTCGTTACTACGAAGATAAGACCAACGAAGATAACGTATGCGGTAATCAGTGGTGTATCCACTCGGTTAATCGCTTCAAGGAATAGGAAGCCGGTGCCCGGCCACTGGAAAACGGTTTCAGTAAGAATTGTGTAAGCCACCATAGTACCAATCTGAACACCACCTACCGTTAGTACAGGTAGCATTGTGTTTTTCAGAGCGTGCTGGTAGTAAATCTTGTTCAGTTCCAGACCTTTAGCTTTACCAAACTTGATGTACTCAGAGCTAAGAACTTCGAGCATCTCTGAACGAACCAGACGGATGAAAAGCGGTAGCATGATAGATGCAAGCGCAATACTTGGCAGAACTAAGTGTGCAAGGCCATCTAGCGTTAGGAAACCAGACTCCCAGCCAAACCAGTTTGCCGTTTCACCACGGCCAAACGACGGTAGCCAGCCAAGTTCAATTGAGAAGACGTACATCAGCATGATTGCCGTTAAGAAAACAGGCACAGAGATACCGATACTGCTGCCCGCCATCACCAACTTAGTGAAGAAACTTTTTGGGTGTATTGCTGAATAAACGCCAAGTGGAATCGACAGACAAACGATGATCAGAGAAGCGCCAAACACAAGTTCAAGCGTCGCCACCAGCTTATCTAAGATTACGTCCACAGCTGGGCGTTTAAAGAAATATGAAGTACCAAGATCACCTTGTAGAGCAGCGCCTACAAAGCGAGTGTATTTTGTAATGAAGGGATCATTTAAGCCGAGTTCATCACGCAGCGCTTGACGCTCCGATTCTGACACAGATTGACCGACTAACTCACGCAACGGGTCGCCCAGGTTATCCTGAATGGCAAACGCCACCAAACTGATCACAAACATCACTATCAGTGCCTGAAACAGGCGCTTGACCAGAAACGTAACCATTCCTTGCCCCTTATCTATCCATGACTATCTAATCGAAATCCGCGACTAGATAACAATAATTCAGTCTTAAAAAAGGTATTTAGCCAGACTGAAGGAAGACCAAATACCTAAACTTAAATCTATTTCTTAATAATTTGAGAGCCTGAAAGCTTCAGGCTCTCGATTCTAGCAAGCTAGATTATTTTACAACTAGGTCGCCGAAGTAAGGCATAACCATTGGGTTTACGATATCTGCAGCACCAACGTTAGACTTCGCGCCCCACGCTTCACTTTGCCAGTGTAGAGGTACGAATGCAGCGTCGTTGTATAGAGTTGCTTCAACGCCTTTCAGCATCTTAGAACGCTTAACTGGGTCAGTTTCAGTGTTAGAAGCTTCTACAATCGCATCCATTTCTGGGTTTGCGTAACCAGAACAGTTGTATTGACCACGACCAGTCTCTTCGTTACGAGTCATTGTTAGGAACTCGTTGAAGTTCGCTGAATCTTCAGTATCTGAGTGCCAGCCGATCATCATCATGTCAGCAGAACATAGGTCAAACTCAGGCCAGTACTGTGCTTTAGGCATAGTCTTAAGATCTACTTTGATACCAATCTTAGATAGCATTGCCGCAGACGCTTGCGCTACTTTCGCATCGTTCACGTAACGGTTATTTGGTGCCATCATAGTTAGCGTAAAGCCATCTTCGTAACCCGCTTCTTTCATCAGCTCTTTCGCTTTCTTAAGATCGTAACGAGGAACTAGCTCTTCGTTGTGACCCGCGTAGCCTGTTGGGCTTTGCTGACCAGCAGCTGTTGCGAAGCCTTTCATGATCTTCTTAACGATGCCTTCGTTGTTGATTGCGTGAACAATCGCTTGACGAACGCGAACATCTTTAAGAGCTTCGTTGCTGTTTTGGTTCATTTGGAACGTGATGATACGAGTACCTGGTAGCGTTACTAGATCGATGTTCTTAGCGTTCTTAACACGCTTGTGATCGTTTGGTGCTACAGGGTGAATCATATCTACGTCACCAGAAAGAAGTGCAGCAACACGTGTTGCGTCTTCTTTGATTGGCACAAGTGTTAGCTTGTCTACGTTACCTTCAGACTCTGTGTCCCAGTAATCGTTGAAACGTTCGAACGTTACCTTAACGCCTTGCTCACGCTGCGTTACGATGAAAGGACCAGTACCTGAAACGTTAGTCGAAGCGAACGAGTTACCGTGCTTAACTAGCTCAGACTTGTCTTTACCTTCCGCTGTCTTACCAGAGTAGAACTTGCTGTCCATTGGGAAGATGTAAGTTGCTGTTTGTAGTACTAGTGGGTAAGCCGCTTTTGATACTAGCTCAACTGTGTAGTCATCCACTTTTACCATTTTTTCGTATGGCGTGAAGATTGACTTAAAGTCTGGAGAAGCTTGTAGACGTTCAAAAGTCCACACAACATCATCAGCAGTCAGTTCGTTACCAGAGTGGAATTTCACACCTTTGCGTAGGTTGAAACGGAAAGTCGTTTCATCGACACGCTCCCAGCTAGATGCTAGGCGGCCTTCGAAATCCATCTCTTGAGTGAAACGTACTAGAGGGTCAAACACCATGTGAGACATTTGCAGTGTGCCACCAGACAGCTGCTCGTGCGGGTCAAGTGATACTGGGTCAGCTGCGTAGCCAACGGTAATATCTGCTGCTGCTGCACTAAAGCTTAGGCCAGCTGCCATCAAAGCTACTGCTAATTTGCTTTTCATGGTTTTCATTGCATAACTCCTTCATGCGGGAATCCAGATCCCTAGTTGTTGTATTTGCGTCTGTTTATTGTTGTTAGCAAGCTAAACTCCAGCCTGCTGATTTTTATACCGCGGCTTGTGCCACTGCTTTTTCTTCTCTTAAACCTGTAAATTCAGGCATTAAAGAAATCAGTTGTTTGCTGTATTCATGCTGAGGTGATTGGAACAGCTGCTCTGTAGGCGCAACTTCCAATAGTGTCCCCATCTGCATCACACCAACACGATCACACATTTGGCGAATAACCGGTAAATCGTGACTGATGAACAGCATGGTTAGGTTTAGCTCGTCTTGTAAGTCTTTAAGTAGGTTAAGAATCTGAGCCTGTACCGACACATCCAGTGCCGATGTTGGTTCATCACAAATCAAAAGACGTGGGCGAGTCGCCAAAGCGCGAGCGATAGAAATACGCTGACGTTGACCACCTGAGAATTCGTGTGGGTACTTCACCCCAGCCATTTTGCCTAAACCAACGTGCTCTAGCAGGTCATTAACGATCTGACGAGTTTCGCTTTCGTTGCGAGTAAGCTTATGGAATCGAATAGGTTCAGCAATGATGTCGAATATCTTCATTCGAGGGTTCATTGATGTGTAAGGGTTTTGGAAAACCATCTGCATTTGGCGACGCATTGGGCGACGCTCTTTTTCAGATTTCAAGCCAGTCAGATCAACGCCTTCAAACGTTACCTTGCCCGAGTTTGGCGCGTATAAACCAGCAATTACACGAGCAATCGTTGATTTACCTGAGCCTGATTCACCCACCAAACCAAACGTCTCGCCTTCATGTACTTCAAAGCTCACATTGTTTGACGCCTGAACGTACTCACGACGGCTCTCAAAGAATGAATCTTTAGTGGTGAAACGCAGGTTTACGTTTTCTACATTTAATAGCGGGCCAGTGTAATCACGGTGGTCTTGGCTTTGACCTAACCAGTGATTTTTCACATCAAGAGGTTCCATCTCGTGTGCTTCTTCGATGTAGCTCACAAGTGGGAAACGGTCGAGTTTGCGGTCTGAACGCGGAACCGCAGAGATCAAGCTGTGTGTGTATGGGTGTTCTGGCGTACCAAGCACTTTGGCTGTTGGGCCAAACTCAACCAAGTCACCACGATACATTACGGCTACGCGATCGGTTACGTTAGATACCACGCCCATGTCGTGCGTTACCAACATACAACCTACGTTTTTCTTAATACATAGATCGCGAATCAAACCTAAGATTTGATCTTGGATAGACACATCAAGTGCGGTGGTTGGTTCATCTGCGATGATAAGGTCAGGCTCACCAGCCAATGCAATCGCAATAACCACACGCTGACGCATACCGCCAGAGAATTGGTGAGGATACTGTTTTAAGCGGTTTTCTGGCTGTGGGATACCAACTTGATTCATCAAGTCGAGGGAGCGCTCATAGGCTTCTTGATCAGAAACCTTCATGTTGGCGTGGATCGTTTCTTTTAACTGCTGTTCTACGGTGAATAGAGGGTTAAGAGACGTCATTGGATCTTGGAAGATAAAACCAATCTTTGAGCCGCGAACAGAACGCATCTGTTCAGGAGATAAGCCAGAGACTTTTTCGCCATCCAGAAATACCTCGCCGCTAGCAATGCGACCAGGAGGGCTCAACAGATCGATAACCGCGTTACCTACCGTTGACTTACCAGCACCAGATTCGCCTACAACACCAACAATCTCACCACGTTCAATATTGAACGAAAGCGATTTAACTGCGGCGTGAACTCCATGACGAGATGGGTATTCGATACGAAGATTTTTTACTTCTAAAAGTGACATTACCAGACCTCTACTGCTTTGGCAGCTTTCTGCCCTGTCTGCAAAATTGAATCCATTCTTACCAGAATATTGTTCTGATATTTTATACGGCTGACAATTTGGCAAATAATTCACAGAAAAGCAACAAAAATAGGATAAAAAGTCGACATTAAACGCTTAACAAGCAAAACCACCACATAACTATTCACCACAAAAGCATATAGTAAGAAAAAACAGCATCATACTAGTGGTAATAAATACTCACAAAACCCTTACCACAACTTACTTGTAGAGCTAAAGCCATGGTTAAAAGCAGATCTCACTACCAACCACTAAAAACAAATAATTATTCCAAAAAACAATTAACACTATAGAAACATAATCTAATTTATCTATTTATATCAAACAAAACAACTAAATAGAGTTGCATGAGCCATATTTACAACCACTAATATAGATTAGACAAATGTAAGATAACAAAACAAGCAGATGGATAAATTAGTTGGAATTTTCGACGATTTGGGAGAGGGAAAAATGCTAAATACAGCCATTAATCGACAGTTTTGGGGTTAGGTTTCATTTTTCGTAAAAGTCTCTAGACCAAACTTATCAACCTGTCGAATTTATTAGCTATTAAATTATATAAAATTAGATATAGATCGACCGGTTTAATGAATTGTGGTTTTGTGTGGAGAAGAAGCGGACTCGTAGATAGGCTGAGGAAGAAGAGGTATTCACACTAAACGCGCAACACTTCGAAGAGGCTATTTTTCTTGTACCGTATTTATGGCACGGACGGCTAGTTAAGGCTATTTATAGTGGGTTCGATCGGGTTAGCTCTCAAGCCAACAGCCTTCTGGTCACAAATGCTCTAAATCCTAAACGAAAAAAAGCCCCGTCATTTCTGACGAGGCTTTCTTATAGTGGTCGGTGAAGAGGGATTCGAACCCCCGACCCTCTGGTCCCAAACCAGATGCGCTACCAAGCTGCGCTATTCACCGACAAAATTAATGGGGTGGCTAACGAGATTCGAACTCGCGACCACCGGAATCACAATCCAGGGCTCTACCAACTGAGCTATAGCCACCACTAATTTTTTTGTATAACCGCTTAACGAGCGATTATTGAAATAGTGGTCGGTGAAGAGGGATTCGAACCCCCGACCCTCTGGTCCCAAACCAGATGCGCTACCAAGCTGCGCTATTCACCGACTAGTTTTGTATCGATTCTTGGGATAGTGAATCAACACTGGAAGCCGAAGCTACCGATAATTTGTAAAGAAAGAATGGGGTGGCTAACGAGATTCGAACTCGCGACCACCGGAATCACAATCCAGGGCTCTACCAACTGAGCTATAGCCACCATAATTTCTTTTTCTGCCAATTTCTCGCTTACCGAAGTAAGTGACCGGATGGCGCGCCTGAAAGGATTCGAACCTTCGGCCTTTGGCTCCGGAGGCCAACGCTCTATCCAGCTGAGCTACAGGCGCATGCCCTGTCGGCGGAGTGGAATAATACGTATATCACCCAATGCCGTCTAGTACTTTTTTAACTTTTTTTTCTGTTTGGTCTCTTTTTCGACAGTTAATATGTGATAAACCCCTTATTTGAGTACTACAACCCGCCACAGCTTATAAGTTGTTGTTTATTGCAACAACTTATCGGGATATAATCACCCATTATTTACATTGGTTTAACAGTTGCTCTTTACTGGTTAAAGCCAAAACACCCCTCCAACACTATAATTTGGTAAGCATGTACTTACCTTGGGAATGTAAAGTGAGTTTAATGGATATGTCTCGTCGAATTTTAAGCGTTGTCATCGCAGTTTTAACCTTCTCAACTGGTGCAATGGCTTCAGGCCTAAGTGAAGCAGAGCAAGATGCAATTGCTGAGCGCATCAAACCAGTTGGTCAAGTATACCTAGTCGGCAGTGAGCCAGTAGCCGCTGAACCAACAGGTCCTCGTGATGGCGCAACAGTTTATGGTACCTTTTGTATCGCTTGTCACGCATCTGGCGTAAGTGGCGCACCTAAAACAGGTGATGCTGGTGACTGGGGTCCTCGTATTGCTCAAGGTCGCGATGTTCTAGCTGACCACGCAATCAACGGCTTCAACGCGATGCCAGCAAAAGGTTCATGTATGGACTGTTCAGACGATGAAATCAAAGATGCTATCGAGCACATGATTGCTGGTCTGTAATTTGCCGAGCTATAGTTAAAAATGCCAAATTCAAAAAAGGTGACCATCAGGTCACCTTTTTTATTGTCTTCTATATAGTGCTATATAAAGCAGAACATTACTTCTTATTGAACATCGCTCGAATATTGGCAATATGCGCCTGCCCTTTCTCCATTCGCTCTTCAGCGGACTGTGGCTTCTTCACGCTTTCCCATTCCACATCATCATGTGGTAATTCATCAAGAAAGCGACTTTGTGTTGGTTTAATTAACTCACCAAACTGGCGACGTTCACGACACTTAGTAAAAGTCAGCTCTTTCTGCGCTCGAGTGATACCCACATACATCAGGCGACGCTCTTCCTCAACGTTACCTTCATCAACACTGGTTTGGTGCGGCAAGATGCCCTCTTCTGTTCCCATCAAATACACATATGGGAACTCCAAGCCTTTCGATGCGTGTAGTGTCATTAACTGTACTTGGTCAGCATCGTCATCATCTTCACCTCGTTCCATCATGTCGCGCAGGGTTAAGCGCTGCACAACCTCACGTAGCGACTTCTCTTCTTTATCGTAATTGTCGCCTTCTAAGTCAGCCACAATCCAGCTGTAGAGATCAGACACGTTCTTCATACGCATCTCTGCCGCTTTCGGGCTTGCTGAGGTTTCGTATAACCAATCTTCGTAGTTAATATCACGTACCAAAGCACGAACCGCATCTACGGTATTACCACGCTCTGCATTATCCGAGATACGAACGATCCAATCAGTGAATCGACGCAGGTTCTCCAAGCCTCTGCCTGTTAGGGTTTGCTCTAAGCCCATCTCAAAGCTGGCCTCAAACAAGCTCTTACCACGCATGTTGGCGTAGCTACCTAACTTCTCTAGCGTCACCGGACCGATCTCACGGCGAGGCGTGTTTACAATACGTAGGAAGGCGTTGTCATCATCAGGGTTCACCAATACACGCAGGTAAGCCATGATGTCTTTAATCTCTGCTCTGGCGAAAAACGAGGTGCCGCCAGAGATCTTATAAGGCACGCGGTTCTGCATCAGCGCTTTTTCAATCAAGCGTGATTGGTGGTTACCACGGTAAAGTACCGCGTAATCTTTATACTCAGTACGGTTCAAAAACTTGTGTGCGATGATCTCACCGGTAATACGCTCAGCCTCATGCTCCTCGTTCTTGGCATTCAATACCTTAAGCTTTTCGCCATCCGGGATCTCAGAGAATAGAGACTTCTCATACACGTGCGGGTTGTTGGCGATCAAGATGTTCGCTGCACGCAAGATTCGACTGGTTGAGCGGTAGTTTTGCTCCAGCTTAATTAAGCGAAGGTTTGGATAGTCTTCACCCAGCAACACCAAGTTTTGCGGTTTCGCACCACGCCATGAGTAAATAGATTGGTCATCGTCACCTACTACCGTCAAGCGACCACGTTCTCCAACCAGTAGGCGAACCAATTCATACTGGCTGGTGTTGGTATCTTGGTATTCGTCCACAAGCAGGTAGCGAATACGCGATTGCCAACGTTCACGCACTTCTTGATTAGTTTTAAGCAATTGTACTGGCAGTGCGATCAAGTCATCAAAGTCGAGGGCGTTGTAGGCCTTCATCTGTTTTTGATACATCTCGAAGCAGAACGCAAATAGTTGCTCTTGTTCACCTTGCGCACGTGCTTTCGCCTGGTCTGGCGTCAGCATGTCATTCTTCCAATTCGAAATCGCACTCATCAATGCACGCAGTAAATCCTTATCGCCATCGATTTGTCTTTCAGTTAGCTCTTTTAATAGGGCTAACTGGTCTTGGTCATCAAATAGAGAGAAGCCCGCTTTTAGGCCCAGCGCTTTGTACTCGCGACGAATAATGGTTAGACCCATAGTATGGAACGTCGAAACGATAAGTCCTTTCGCTTCGCCTTTACCTAAGGTTTGCCCTACACGCTCTTTCATCTCACGCGCTGCTTTATTGGTAAAGGTTACTGCCGCGATGTTACGCGCCTTGTAGCCACACTCCTGAACCAAATAAGCAATTTTATTGGTGATAACACGTGTCTTGCCTGATCCAGCGCCCGCTAATACTAAGCAGGGGCCTGAAACATACTTCACGGCTTCATCTTGTCTTGGGTTCAGTTTCATTTGATTCTCTATCTATTCTTACAAGGTCGAATTGGTTGCGCGCCTATAATAATGCTGCAACATCACGAATGCTACGTTCTCTTCTACAAGAATTTTACGTCATTTATGCAAAACTTTGTTGCACATGTGTATGGTTCTTAGGCTATAATGAATGAACGTTCATTCATCGGTGATGTAAATATGACTACTCATGCACCTCAGGATAAACGCCAACAAATACTTTCTGCAGCAGAGAAGCTAATTGCGGAGGTCGGTTTTCAAGGCCTCTCAATGCAAAAACTAGCAAAAGAAGCGGGAGTGGCTGCAGGCACTATCTATCGCTACTTTGATGATAAGGATCACTTGATCGATGACGTTCGAGTGCTCGTAACACAACGAGTAGCAGATGCTGTACAAGACGGAGTTAATGATTCGGATCCAATAAAGCAACGCTACAGAACCATGTGGCTCAACATATGGAACTTAGCGGGAACGAACTTAGCTGCGATTAAAAATCGAGTTCAGTATGACTCTCTACCCATCACAAATAGCCTAAACTTCAGGGAACTTGAACGAAAAATGTTTGCCCAAGTTGAGCTGCTATTTAATGAGGGTAAAGAGCAAGGATTGTTTAAACCGCTGCATAATGAAGTATTAAGCGGCTTGAGCTTAGCGGCTAGTGTCTCTCTAGCGCGAAAGCATTCTTTAGGATTTTACCAACTCGACGAGGCAGCATTAGAAGCTGCAATAGAAGCCAGTTGGGACGCAATAATTAAACACTAGATCGGAGTTTTGACCATAATGAAAAAGTGGACTTTCTTCATGTTACTCATCGCTGTACTGCTTTTCGGCAGCGTTATTGGGTTCAACATGTTCAAACAACAAAAAATTGCTGAGTACATGGCAAACCGCCCTGAACCAGAATTTCCAGTAACGGTTACTGAAGTTCAGCCGATCGATTGGGTTCCGGTGATTGAAGCTATCGGCTTCATTGAACCAAACCAAGGTGTCACGCTAGCAAACGAAACTAGCGGTGTAATCGACCAAATTTCTTTTGAGTCTGGTACTGAAGTTAAGAGCGATCAACTACTTGTTCGCCTTGATTCAGACGTAGAGAAAGCGAACCTTAAGAGTTCTGAAGCTCGCTTACCTGCTGCAAAAGCTAAGTACAAGCGTTACCAAGGTCTATTCAAGAAAGGCTCTATCTCTAAAGAAGCTTACGATGAAGCAGAAGCTAACTACTTCTCTCTTTCAGCTGATATTGAAAGTCTAAAAGCGTCTATCGATCGTCGTGAAATTCGCGCACCATTCGATGGTACTGTTGGTATCCGTAACGTTTACCTGGGCCAATACCTACAATCAGGTACTGATATCGTTCGTTTAGAAGACACAAGTGTAATGCGCCTACGCTTCACGGTTTCTCAAACTGACATCTCTCGCATCAGTGTGGGTCAAGCGGTTGATATCTTCGTTGACGCTTACCCTGAAATCCCATTTGAGGGCTCGATCAGTGCTATTGAACCAGCTGTAAGTGTGCAAAGTGGTCTAATTCAAGTTCAAGCAGACATTCCAAACAATGATGGCAAACTTCGTAGCGGCATGTTCGCTCGCGCTAACATCATTCTGCCTAAATTAGAGAACCAAGTAACTCTGCCTCAAACAGCGATTACTTTCACTCTATACGGCGACAATGTTTACATCCTAACTGAAGAAGACGGCGTTAAACGCGTTTCTCAGCAAGTAGTAAAAGTAGGTGAGCGTACCGCTGATATTGCACACATCCTTGAGGGTGTTAAAGCAGGCGATACCGTTGTGACTTCTGGCCAAGTACGTCTAAGTAACGGTGCCAAAGTTAAGGTTGTGGAAAGTGATGCAATCACACCACCATCAGAAACACCTAAGCTGTAACTGGAGGCACAATGCGCTTTACTGATGTTTTTATTAAACGTCCAGTTCTAGCGGTATCCATCAGCTTTTTGATTGCGCTGCTTGGCTTACAAGCAATTTTCAAAATGCAGGTGCGTGAATACCCTGAAATGACGAATACCGTCGTAACCGTAACCACGAGTTACTACGGTGCAAGTGCCGATCTTATCCAAGGCTTTATCACCCAGCCCCTCGAACAGGCTGTGGCACAAGCGGATAACATCGATTATATGACTTCATCTTCTGTACTCGGTAGCTCTACGATTACCGTTAACATGAAGTTGAACACCGACCCGAATGCAGCGCTGTCTGACATATTAGCGAAGACAAACTCAGTTCGATCTCAGCTTCCAAAAGAAGCGGAAGATCCAACTGTAACCATGTCGACCGGTTCAACGACAGCGGTACTCTACATTGGTTTTACTAGTGATGAGTTGGTGTCGAGCCAAATTACCGATTATCTAGAGCGAGTAATCAACCCGCAGCTATTTACGGTAAACGGTGTATCGAAGGTTGACCTATACGGTGGTATGAAATACGCACTACGCGTATGGCTAGACCCGTCAAAAATGGCGGCAGTTGATCTAACCGCTAGCGATGTGATGTCGGTACTGAATGCCAACAACTACCAATCGGCAACGGGTCAGGCAACGGGTGAGTTCGTTCTCTACAACGGCAGTGCTGATACCCAAGTATCTAACGTTGAAGAGCTAGAGAATCTTGTAGTACGAAGCGGTGAAGGCGAAATCATCCGTCTATCTGACATTGCTAAGGTTTCTCTAGAGAAAAGCCACGATGTGTACCGTGCAAGTGCGAACGGCCAGGAAGCGGTTGTTGCAGCGATTAACGCGGCACCAAGTGCTAACCCGATCAACATTGCAGCCGATGTACTTGAGCTTCTTCCTCAGCTAGAGAAGAACCTACCAAGTAACATCTCAATGAACGTAATGTATGACTCAACGATTGCGATTAATGAATCGATTCAAGAGGTTATCAAAACCATCCTTGAAGCAGCATTAATCGTACTGGTTGTAATTACCTTGTTCCTAGGTTCTTTCCGTGCGGTACTGATCCCTATCGTTACTATCCCACTGTCTTTGATTGGTGTGGCAATGGTAATGCAGGCGATGGGCTTCTCTTGGAACCTAATGACGCTACTGGCAATGGTACTGGCCATCGGCCTGGTGGTAGATGATGCGATCGTAGTACTAGAGAACGTCGACCGACATATCAAACTCGGGGAGTCCCCTTTCCGTGCTGCAATCATCGGTACTCGTGAAATCGCGGTACCCGTTATTGCAATGACACTAACGCTAGGTGCGGTATACGCTCCTATCGCGATGATGGGTGGTATCACAGGCTCGCTATTTAAAGAGTTTGCGTTAACCCTAGCCGGTTCAGTATTTGTATCAGGTATCGTGGCATTAACGCTGTCGCCAATGATGTGTTCAAAAATGCTTAAAGCTCACGCTGAGCCAAGCAAGTTTGAACAAAAGGTACATAGCGTACTGGATGGCATGACTAACCGTTACGAGCGTATGCTTGGCGCGGTAATGAACCATCGCCCAGTATTCATTGGCTTTGCGGTTATCGTATTTGCAAGCTTGCCGATGCTGTTTAAGTTTATCCCAAGTGAGTTAGCACCTTCTGAAGATAAAGGTGTAATCATGCTGATGGGTACAGCACCATCAAATGCGAACTTAGACTTCATGCAAAATACCATGAACGACGTAAACACGATTCTGTCTGATCAGCCAGAAGTGGCGTACGCACAGGTGTTTACTGGTGTGCCTAATGCAAACCAAGCGTTTGGTATTGCATCTATGGTTCCATGGAGTGAGCGTGAAGCAAGCCAATCAGATGTAGCAAACCGCGTTGGTGGTCTAGTTAAAGATGTTCCAGGTATGGCAGTAACGGCGTTCCAAATGCCAGAACTACCAGGTGCGGGTTCAGGTCTTCCAATTCAGTTTGTTATTACAACACCAAACAGTTTTGAGAGCTTGTTCCAAATCACTACTGACATCTTGGCTGATGTAGCATCGAACCCGCTGTTCGTTTACTCAGATCTTGATCTGAACTATGACTCAGCAACGATGAAGGTACACATCGATAAAGACAAAGCAGGCGCATACGGTGTGACCATGCAAGATATCGGTATCACACTTGGTACTATGATGTCTGATGGCTACGTAAACCGTATCGACTTAAACGGTCGTTCTTATGAGGTTATCCCTCAAGTAGAGCGTAAGTTCCGTTTGAACCCTGAATCGATGAATAACTACTACGTTCGTGCTGCAGATGGCAGAGCGGTACCGCTGGGCAGTTTAATTACGATTGATGTTGTGGCGGAGCCTCGCTCTCTTCCTCACTTCAACCAATTGAACTCAGCAACGATTGGTGCAGTACCAGCTCCAGGCGCAGCGATGGGTGACGCGATTGCATGGTTTGAAGATACGGCAACGAACAAGCTACCAAGTGGCTACAACCACGATTACATGGGTGAAGCTCGTCAATACGTAACAGAAGGTAGCGCACTTTACGCAACCTTTGGTCTGGCGCTAGCAATCATCTTCTTGGTACTGGCGATTCAGTTCGAATCTCTAAAAGATCCATTGGTTATCATGGTATCTGTACCACTGGCGATCTGTGGTGCCCTAATAGCTCTAGCTTGGGGCGCGGCAACGATGAACATCTACTCGCAAGTAGGTTTGATTACGCTGGTCGGTCTGATTACCAAGCACGGTATCTTGATCTGTGAGGTTGCAAAAGAAGAACAGTTGCATCACCACAAGACTCGTATTGAAGCGGTAATGGAAGCTGCGAAGGTTCGTCTTCGTCCAATCCTGATGACAACAGCTGCGATGATCGCGGGTCTAATCCCACTGATGTACGCAAGTGGTGCGGGTGCAGCTCAGCGCTTTAGTATCGGTATCGTAATCGTTGCTGGTCTGGCGATTGGTACTATCTTTACGCTATTTGTACTGCCAGTGATTTACAGCTACCTAGCTGAAAAACACAAACCTCTTCCTGTATTTGTTGAAGACAAAGATCTAGAAAAACTAGCTCGCGTCGATGAAGCAAAAGCAGCACACAGAGAATTAGCAGACAACAAGTAATCGCTAAGTCGTAAAACAATCAAAAAGGCTACTTCGGTGGCCTTTTTTTATACGCGATAGGCGACATCTCAAGTGTGATTAAATAGAATAGTGATAAATAGTCAGGAGTTTTAATCGATATGTTTGATCCAAAAAAACTAGAGCAAATTGCTAAGCAGATCCACGACTCTATGCCTCAGCCAGTTAAAGAACTGGGTTCAGACGTAGATCAGAAAGTTCGCCAAGTTATCCAAGGCCAGCTAAACAAACTAGATGTTGTAAGCCGTGAAGAGTTTGATGTTCAGACTCAAGTACTACTACGCACTCGTCAGAAGCTGACTGAAATGGAACAAAAGCTTGCAGAGCTAGAAGCTAAACTTGCAGACAAGTAAGCACTCAAACAAGAAAAGATAAGAGGGCTGGCGTGAAAACGTCAGCCCTTTTTTATGCACTCGAACTTTGAGAGATCGGCTCTAGATTGCGTTGCCCGTTTCCCAAATAAACAAAAAGGCTTGGTCAACGGCGACCAAGCCTTTTAATTAGATGTTGTGTTTTTATTTATGACTCCAGTTTTTGGAGCTCTTTAAATTTTTCGATGCTATCGAGTTAAGAAATTAACCGCCTACTGCGATGCGCTTCATGTCGCTCATGTAAGCACGTAGCTCTTCACCGATGTACTCAACTGGGTGGTTACGGATAGCTTCGTTTACTTCAATTAGACGAGCGTTGTCTACTTGGTTAGATGTTTCACCCAAGCCTTTACCAATTACGTCTGTTGATACTGAAGGCATGAACTTCTCACGTAGTAGTGGTGTTGCTACGTTAGCAAATAGGTAGTTACCGTACTCAGCTGTATCAGAGATTACCACGTTCATTTCGTATAGACGTTTACGAGCAACCGTGTTTGCGATCAGTGGAAGCTCATGTAGAGACTCGTAGTATGCAGACTCATCGATGATGCCAGATGCTGTCATAGCTTCAAATGCTAGCTCAACACCCGCACGAACCATAGCAACAAGTAGGATACCGTTGTCGAAGTACTCTTGCTCTGAGATTTCTAGATCAGAAGCAGGGTAGTTTTCGAATGCTGTTTCGCCTGTCTCTTCACGCCAGCCTAGTAGGTTCGCATCGTCGTTTGCCCAGTCAGCCATCATAGTGCTAGAGAATTCGCCTTGAATGATGTCATCCATGTGCTTGTTGTAAAGCGGACGCATTAGGTCTTTTAGCTCTTCAGAAAGCTCAAATGCTTTGATTTTAGCTGGGTTAGATAGACGGTCCATCATATGTGTTACGCCACCAAACTTAAGCGCTTCAGTGATGGTTTCCCAACCGTATTGTAGAAGTTTACCTGCATAGCTTGGGTCGATACCGTCAGCAACCATCTTCTCGTAAGATACGATAGAACCCGCTTGTAGCATGCCACAAAGAATTGTTTGCTCACCCATAAGGTCAGATTTAACTTCAGCAACGAAAGAAGACTCTAGACAACCTGCACGGTGACCACCAGTACCAGCAGCCCAAGCTTTAGCGATGTCCCAACCTTCACCCTTAGGGTCATTCTCTGGGTGAACAGCGATTAGTGTTGGTACACCGAAACCACGTTTGTATTCTTCACGTACTTCAGTACCTGGACACTTAGGTGCAACCATTACAACCGTTAGGTCTTTACGGATTTGCATACCTTCTTCAACTACGTTGAAGCCGTGTGAGTAACCTAGTGCAGCGCCTTCTTTCATTAGAGGCATTACGGTTTCAACTACGTTAGTGTGTTGTTTGTCTGGAGTTAGGTTGATTACTAGATCCGCTTCAGGAATTAGCTTCTCGTAGCTGTCTACTTCAAAACCATTCTCTTTTGCGTTTTTATAAGACTGACGTTGCTCGTCAATCGCAGCCTGACGTAGAGCGTAAGCCACGTTTAGGCCTGAATCACGCATGTTTAGACCTTGGTTAAGGCCTTGAGCACCACAACCAACAATTACGATTTTCTTGCCTTCAAGGTATTCAGCTTCTGTCGCAAATTCTTCACGATCCATGAAGCGGCAACGACCTAGTTGGTCTAGTTGTTCACGAAGGTTTAATGTATTGAAATAGTTAGCCATTTGAGGCACTCCTTTAAAAATAAGTCCGTAAGGTCGATATCTCTCTATCGAATGACTTCATACTAAAGCAGACACTCCGTTGCTGAAAGTGATATATTCACAATTAGTTATTGCAATAAATGCAACATGGAAACGATCACAGAACATGAACATAAAATCTCTACAATTATTTATACATTTATGTGATAGCAAGAGTTTCAGCAAAACTGCTGCGGCTATGCATGTCAGCCCTTCAGCACTGAGCCGTCAGGTACAAAAGCTTGAGGAAGAAACAGGCCAAGAACTGCTTATTAGGGACAACCGAAGCGTTGACCTTACTCCAGCAGGGAAACACCTATTGCCAGTAGCATTGAGTATTGTTGGAGAGTGGCAGCAATATAACCTTCACCTAAAAGGCGGTGAGCAAGAGTTAAAAGGTGAGATCAGGATATTTTGTTCCGTGACTGCAAGCTATAGCCATCTTCCTGAACTAATTACCGAGTTCAGAGCTATTCATCCATATATCGAGTTCAAGCTTTCTACAGGCGATCCAGCTCAATCTATCGATAAAATATTAAATGACGAAGCGGATATCGCGATTTCAGCGAAGCCAGATATCCTCCCTTCAAGGTTAGAATTCGAAACCATTAGTGATATACCACTATCTGTCATCATCCCATCTGGTGTCAGTAGCTTTAGCCAACAACTGCAATCCGACAAACCAAACTGGAATGAAGTCCCTTTTATCATCCCTGAAGCGGGTACAGCTCGTGAGCGTGCCAATGCATGGTTTAAGAAGATGAAGATTAAACCCAACATTTATGCTCAAGTATCAGGCCATGAGGCAATTGTAAGTATGGTAGCGTTAGGGTGTGGGGTTGGTATCGCACCCGATGTAGTCATAAACAACAGCCCTGTAAGAGATAAAGTAAGCCGCTTAAAGATAGAACCAATAAAGCCATTTGAGTTAGGCGTATGTTGTAAGCGAGCACAGCTAGATAACCCTCTAATTCGAGCGTTCTGGCAAGTCGCAGAAGGTAAGTATTTAGCGGACTAGTTGTCACTGCTTTCAATACGAAGAAGGGAAGAGCACGTTAGTGCTCTTCCCTTTTTTATTTATATATCGCAGATAATAAAAAAGCCCGCTGATTTCTCAGCGGGCTTTCTAATGGTGGTGGAGGGATAGGGATTTGAACCCTAGAACCGCTATTAACGGTTGCCGGTTTTCAAGACCGGTGCTTTCGACCACTCAGCCATCCCTCCAACAAATTGTCATCAACAGATTAGTACACTGTTGAGGTTGCTACTTGTTGTACAAGTAACGAAATTAAAGCCTGGCGATGTCCTACTCTCACATGGGGAAGCCCCACACTACCATCGGCGCTATTGTGTTTCACTTCTGAGTTCGGCATGGAATCAGGTGGGTCCACAATGCTATGGTCGCCAAGCAAATTTTAAAATTCGGAAAGCTGTTTCTTGTTCTCTTAAACTCATTCAAGCGTTTGTATCTTTGAGTCCATCAAAACCCCTTGGGTGTTGTATGGTTAAGCCTCACGGGCAATTAGTACAGGTTAGCTCAACGCCTCACAGCGCTTACACACCCTGCCTATCAACGTTCTAGTCTTGAACAACCCTTTAGGACGCTTAAAGCGTCAGGGAAAACTCATCTCAGGGCTCGCTTCCCGCTTAGATGCTTTCAGCGGTTATCGATTCCGAACTTAGCTACCGGGCAATGCCATTGGCATGACAACCCGAACACCAGAGGTTCGTCCACTCCGGTCCTCTCGTACTAGGAGCAGCCCCCTTCAATTTTCCAACGCCCACGGCAGATAGGGACCGAACTGTCTCACGACGTTCTAAACCCAGCTCGCGTACCACTTTAAATGGCGAACAGCCATACCCTTGGGACCGACTTCAGCCCCAGGATGTGATGAGCCGACATCGAGGTGCCAAACACCGCCGTCGATATGAACTCTTGGGCGGTATCAGCCTGTTATCCCCGGAGTACCTTTTATCCGTTGAGCGATGGCCCTTCCATTCAGAACCACCGGATCACTATGACCTGCTTTCGCACCTGCTCGAATTGTCATTCTCGCAGTCAAGCGGGCTTATGCCATTGCACTAACCTCACGATGTCCAACCGTGATTAGCCCACCTTCGTGCTCCTCCGTTACTCTTTGGGAGGAGACCGCCCCAGTCAAACTACCCACCAGGCACTGTCCGTAACCCCGATTCAGGGGCCAACGTTAGAACATCAACACTACAAGGGTGGTATTTCAAGGACGACTCCACCACATCTGGCGACGCGGTTTCAAAGTCTCCCACCTATCCTACACATGTAGGGTCAATGTTCAGTGCCAAGCTGTAGTAAAGGTTCACGGGGTCTTTCCGTCTAGCCGCGGGTACACTGCATCTTCACAGCGATTTCAATTTCACTGAGTCTCGGGTGGAGACAGCGTGGCCATCATTACGCCATTCGTGCAGGTCGGAACTTACCCGACAAGGAATTTCGCTACCTTAGGACCGTTATAGTTACGGCCGCCGTTTACCGGGGCTTCGATCAAGAGCTTCGACCGAAGTCTAACCCCATCAATTAACCTTCCGGCACCGGGCAGGCGTCACACCGTATACGTCATCTTACGATTTTGCACAGTGCTGTGTTTTTAATAAACAGTTGCAGCCACCTGGTATCTGCGACTCTCGTCTGCTCCATCCGCAAGGGACTTCACTGATAAGAGCGTACCTTCTCCCGAAGTTACGGTACCATTTTGCCTAGTTCCTTCACCCGAGTTCTCTCAAGCGCCTTGGTATTCTCTACCCGACCACCTGTGTCGGTTTGGGGTACGATTCCTTACAATCTGAAGCTTAGAGGCTTTTCCTGGAAGCATGGCATCAATGACTTCACTACCGTAGTAGCTCGACATCGTATCTCAGCGTTAAGAAGAACCGGATTTACCTAATTCTTCCGCCTACGTACTTGAACCTGGACAACCGTCGCCAGGCCCACCTAGCCTTCTCCGTCCCCCCATCGCAATTGTAAGAAGTACGGGAATATTAACCCGTTTCCCATCGACTACGCCTTTCGGCCTCGCCTTAGGGGTCGACTTACCCTGCCCCGATTAACGTTGGACAGGAACCCTTGGTCTTCCGGCGAGGGAGTTTTTCACTCCCTTTATCGTTACTCATGTCAGCATTCGCACTTCTGATACCTCCAGCAGCCCTTACAGACCACCTTCAACGGCTTACAGAACGCTCCCCTACCCCACGCACATAAGTGCGTAGCCGCAGCTTCGGTGTATAGCTTAGCCCCGTTACATCTTCCGCGCAGGCCGACTCGACCAGTGAGCTATTACGCTTTCTTTAAATGATGGCTGCTTCTAAGCCAACATCCTGGCTGTCTGAGCCTTCCCACATCGTTTCCCACTTAGCTATACTTTGGGACCTTAGCTGGCGGTCTGGGTTGTTTCCCTCTCCACGACGGACGTTAGCACCCGCCGTGTGTCTCCCGGATAGTACTTACTGGTATTCGGAGTTTGCAAAGGGTTGGTAAGTCGGGATGACCCCCTAGCCTTAACAGTGCTCTACCCCCAGTAGTATTCGTCCGAGGCGCTACCTAAATAGCTTTCGGGGAGAACCAGCTATCTCCAGGTTTGATTGGCCTTTCACCCCTAGCCACAAGTCATCCGCTAATTTTTCAACATTAGTCGGTTCGGTCCTCCAGTTGATGTTACTCAACCTTCAACCTGCCCATGGCTAGATCACCTGGTTTCGGGTCTAATCCTAGCAACTGTACGCCCAGTTAAGACTCGGTTTCCCTACGGCTCCCCTAAACGGTTAACCTTGCTACTAAAATTAAGTCGCTGACCCATTATACAAAAGGTACGCAGTCACACCACGAAGGTGCTCCTACTGCTTGTACGTACACGGTTTCAGGTTCTATTTCACTCCCCTCACAGGGGTTCTTTTCGCCTTTCCCTCACGGTACTGGTTCACTATCGGTCAGTCAGTAGTATTTAGCCTTGGAGGATGGTCCCCCCATATTCAGACAGGATATCACGTGTCCCGCCCTACTCGTTTTCACTGATGATGAGATGTCGACTACGGGGCTATCACCCTTTATTGCGGCACTTTCCAGAGCCTTCGTCTGTCTCATTAAAAGCTTAAGGGCTAATCCAATTTCGCTCGCCGCTACTTTCGGAATCTCGGTTGATTTCTCTTCCTCGGGGTACTTAGATGTTTCAGTTCCCCCGGTTTGCCTCTTGCTGCTATGTATTCACAACAAGATACTTACTTATGTAAGTGGGTTTCCCCATTCGGAAATCCCAGACTCAAATGACTTTTACTGTCTAATCTGGGCTTATCGCAAGTTAATACGTCCTTCATCGCCTCTGACTGCCAAGGCATCCACCGTGTACGCTTAGTCACTTAACCATACAACCCGAAGAGGTCTTTATGTATGGTAAACAACCAAGGTTTTTGGTTGTAATAAGAAGGGTTAGTTCTTATTACGTGTTTGCCGGACTCAATTTTGAATACAAGACACTTGAATGTGTTTGTGTTGTGTTTATCTAAAAGATAAACATTGAGAACTTTTAATTTGATTAACTCGTAGAGTTAATCAGTCAGCTTTCCAAATTGTTAAAGAGCATGTATTCCGAAGAATGCATTTTCTAAAGACTCTCGCAGTCGAAAAAACCAACCAACGACATAAGAAGTGGTTTGGATTTTTAACTTCCAAGAATATTTAGAGAATGGTGGGCGATACCGGGCTCGAACCAGTGACCCCCTGCTTGTAAGGCAGGTGCTCTCCCAACTGAGCTAATCGCCCACTACAAGTTTTAATTCCTTCGTGGAGAAAGAATGGTGGGTCGTGCAGGATTCGAACCTGCGACCAATTGATTAAAAGTCAACTGCTCTACCAACTGAGCTAACGACCCAATGGTATCCCGTAGGGGAGTCGAACCCCTGTTACCGCCGTGAAAGGGCGGTGTCCTAGGCCTCTAGACGAACGGGACACTGGATTGAAGAACTTGGGAGTTCTTCGTCTCTTTACTTTCTAAACCGTATCAATCTGTGTGGACACTTATCGTGAATATCTTCGTATAAGGAGGTGATCCAGCCCCAGGTTCCCCTAGGGCTACCTTGTTACGACTTCACCCCAGTCATGAACCACAAAGTGGTGAGCGTCCTCCCGAAGGTTAAACTACCCACTTCTTTTGCAGCCCACTCCCATGGTGTGACGGGCGGTGTGTACAAGGCCCGGGAACGTATTCACCGTAGCATTCTGATCTACGATTACTAGCGATTCCGACTTCATGGAGTCGAGTTGCAGACTCCAATCCGGACTACGACGCACTTTTTGGGATTCGCTCACTCTCGCAAGTTTGCAGCCCTCTGTATGCGCCATTGTAGCACGTGTGTAGCCCTACTCGTAAGGGCCATGATGACTTGACGTCGTCCCCACCTTCCTCCGGTTTATCACCGGCAGTCTCCCTGGAGTTCCCGACATTACTCGCTGGCAAACAAGGATAAGGGTTGCGCTCGTTGCGGGACTTAACCCAACATTTCACAACACGAGCTGACGACAGCCATGCAGCACCTGTCTCAGAGCTCCCGAAGGCACACCTGCGTCTCCGCTGGCTTCTCTGGATGTCAAGAGTAGGTAAGGTTCTTCGCGTTGCATCGAATTAAACCACATGCTCCACCGCTTGTGCGGGCCCCCGTCAATTCATTTGAGTTTTAATCTTGCGACCGTACTCCCCAGGCGGTCTACTTAACGCGTTAGCTCCGAAAGCCACGGCTCAAGGCCACAACCTCCAAGTAGACATCGTTTACGGCGTGGACTACCAGGGTATCTAATCCTGTTTGCTCCCCACGCTTTCGCATCTGAGTGTCAGTATCTGTCCAGGGGGCCGCCTTCGCCACTGGTATTCCTTCAGATCTCTACGCATTTCACCGCTACACCTGAAATTCTACCCCCCTCTACAGTACTCTAGTTCACCAGTTTCAAATGCAGTTCCGAGGTTGAGCCCCGGGCTTTCACATCTGACTTAATGAACCACCTGCATGCGCTTTACGCCCAGTAATTCCGATTAACGCTCGCACCCTCCGTATTACCGCGGCTGCTGGCACGGAGTTAGCCGGTGCTTCTTCTGTTGCTAACGTCAAGAGATGCCGCTATTAACGACACCCCCTTCCTCACAACTGAAAGTACTTTACAACCCGAAGGCCTTCTTCATACACGCGGCATGGCTGCATCAGGCTTTCGCCCATTGTGCAATATTCCCCACTGCTGCCTCCCGTAGGAGTCTGGACCGTGTCTCAGTTCCAGTGTGGCTGATCATCCTCTCAGACCAGCTAGGGATCGTCGCCTTGGTGAGCCATTACCTCACCAACTAGCTAATCCCACCTAGGCATATCTTGACGCGAGAGGCCCGAAGGTCCCCCTCTTTGGCCCGTAGGCGTTATGCGGTATTAGCCATCGTTTCCAATGGTTATCCCCCACATCAAGGCAATTTCCTAGGCATTACTCACCCGTCCGCCGCTCGACGCCGTTATCGTTCCCCGAAGGTTCAGATAACTCGTTTCCGCTCGACTTGCATGTGTTAGGCCTGCCGCCAGCGTTCAATCTGAGCCATGATCAAACTCTTCAATTTAAGATTTTGTCGACTCAATGAATACTGATTACATTACATAGTAATGTTGAATTGACTGTGCCGAATCTTACGATTCGAATTGGTCACTCAGTTCATTGAAATCAAGTTGAAACCGAAGTTTCATTTTTGATATTCATCAACGAGTGCCCACACAGATTGATAGGTTTAAATTGTTAAAGAGCTTTTCCTTTTTGAGCTTCGCTCAAATCGGACGGCCATTTTAGCGATTTAAGTTTTAGTGTCAACCACTATTTTCAAAACTTTTTTCAAGCGCTTGGCTTGGCTAATTTGGCTTGCTGATTCGTTTTGGTTTCCTAAGAAGCCATCCCGTGTCAGCGAGGTGGCATTATAGAGATTTCGATCACACTGGCAAGCCCTTTTTTAAGTTTTTTCCGTTTTTTTATTTGTTCGATTAAAAAGAACTCAAAACGGCTCAAAAGTAGGCTTTTCTCTTACATATTCTTCAGTTTTTCAGTGAACAAAGAGACTTTTTCCCAGTTTGTGTACTCAACTTCCTTCGTTGTATCCGTTTCACCACCAGTCATATTCATAATAAAGCGGATCATGGTTCTATCGAACCAGTTATAACGCGGGTAATAGAGGGCACCAGCAAATACACCGATTAAAGTCGGCTGCCATGGAGACTTGATAAGGAACTTCTTAATGTAAGCACTGCCTTCTGGTGTATCTTTGCCTTGGTCTTCTTTACGCGCCGTTAAGTTCACGCAGAAGAATGCAACCTTGCTTGATTGCAACTGAGTAAGGTTGGCATCAATAAATTGATATAGCTTCTTATTAAGGTGGCCATAACGAATCGATGCGCCAATCAACACTCTATCGTATTGAGCAAAGTCCACCTTGCCAATAGTATGCAGATCTTGAAGCTCACATTCGAACTCACTCATTTCTTCTTTTATATAGTTCAAGATTTTCTTGGTCTGCCCTTCACGGCTTGAATATAAAAATAGAGCTTTTGCCACAATGTTGTCCTTAGCTACGCCAAAACGTAGGGGTCAATAAGATTAATAAAGTGAAAATTTCTAACCGGCCAAACAGCATAGATACGATAAGTACCCATTTTGCTTTGTCGTTCACATCGCCAAAGTGCACCGCGACTTCACCAAGGCCTGGGCCAAGGTTATTTAACGTTGCCGCTACGGCTGAGAAAGCACTTAACTCGTCCATACCGGTTGCAATAAGAGCTAGCATACAAACCACAAACACTAATGCGTATGCAGAGAAGAAACCCCAAACAGCATCTACTACACGTTGTGATAGTGCAGAGCCGCCAACCTTGATGGTATAGACAGCGCGTGGGTGAACAAGACGCTTCATTTCACGAGCACCTTGCAGAGTAAGTAACAAGATTCGAATCACTTTCATACCACCGCCCGTAGAACCGGCACATCCCCCTATAAAAGAAGAGAATAAAAGCAGTACGGGTAAGAACAGAGGCCACTCAGAGAAACCAGTCGTTGTGAAACCTGCGGTCGTAGATATAGACACGGTTTGGAACAAGGCTTGGTCGAAAGCATCGTAGTACGAGTCATAAGAGTGGTGATTAAGCAGTAATAAGAAACAAACCAAGAACAGTACTGCCTGAATAAAGATAAAGGCACGGAACTCAGGATCTTTCCAGTAATACTTAGGATGCACACCACCTGAAGCAAATGCGGCAAAGTGAAGAGAGTAATTACATGCTGATATAAGCAGGAACACTACAGTAATCATGTTTATTGCAGGGCTGTTGAAATAGCCCATACTTGCATCGTGAGTCGAGAAGCCACCAATAGCTATAGTCGAGAAGCTATGACTGATTGCATCAAAGAAGCTCATGCCAGCAAGCCAAAACGCAACCGCACAAGCAATGGTTAGGCTGAGATAGATGTACCACAGCGCTTTTGCTGTTTCAGCGATACGCGGGGTCATTTTGCTGTCTTTTACTGGGCCTGGAATTTCAGCTCGGTACAGCTGCATGCCACCGATACCCAGAACAGGAAGAATGGCTACCGCCAAAACGATGATACCCATACCACCGAACCATTGCAGGAACTGGCGATAAAACAAGATCGCCTTAGGTAAGTCATCAAGGCCGACGATCACCGTCGCACCGGTAGTGGTCAGTGCAGAAAAGGATTCGAAGAAGGCATCAGTAACTGAAACATTCGGGTTATCAGCGATCAAAAACGGCAAAGCACCCGCACTACCGATTACCGTCCAAAAAAGAACTACGATCAAAAAGCCATCGCGCGCTTTTAATTCATGCTTATAACGTCGGTTTGGAAACCAACACATCGCGCCACAAAATAACAGAACAAAGAAAGTCGTCACGAATGGCACACCCGCACCATCTCGATAAATCAGGGCGACTAACGCAGGTGCGAGCATTGATACACTAAAAAGTGCTAATAATAATCCGACGATTCGAATAATTGAGCGAAATTGCATGAGCTATTGAACGAAGCGAAATGCTTCACACTTCCTAGTTGTCTTTTACTTTCGTTACCAGTGCCTTGGCACCACTTTTATTGATCATGGTTTGGGTAAACGCATCTACCTGAAGGAGCTCTATCTCAATAATAAGCTCAACTTGCACACCATAATCCGCTTGGACCTCAACAGCCTGATGCTGAGCCATGATGGATTGTGCGATTGGCACAAAGCCATAGTCTAACTCTAGCCGTAATTTTGTGGTTATTTTTTTCTCGATAGTTTGAAGCAGCTTGAGAGCTTGTTGCACTCCGCCACCATAAGCTTTAACCAAACCACCGGTTCCAAGCTTAATTCCGCCAGAGTAACGCGTGACGACAGCCGTTAATTCACCCACACCCGATCCAGACAATTGCGCCAAGATAGGTTTACCCGCCGTGCCCGATGGCTCTCCATCATCACTGAAGCCCCAAAGCATTGAATCTTCAGGTCGACCGGCAACAAAGCCCCAACAATTATGTCTCGCTGAAGCGTGCTCTTTTTTTACCTGCTCTACGAACTGCTTTGCGGCTTCTACACTTGGAGTATGCGCAAGGTGAGTAATAAAGATGCTCTTCTTGATCTCTTCTTCAAACAGAGCCGGAGCTGACGGTATTAAATAAGGCTGTTCATTCATATCGTTAACTTAATTAATAAGAGCTGCGAAGTGTATCACGCGTGAATAATAAGGGTTAGAGGATCTGTGCTATCGCACAATGTTAAACAATTGTTTAAAAAATGTATTGAAATTCATCTTGCAGAGGTACAGACTAGAATAACTGGTCTTACCAGGTATTCTACAATAATAGAAAGACAACAAGATTCTCTCAAACAATCGTGGATTGTATGTCATGGAGATAGACAATGATTTACCAAGCTAACACCCTACAGGTAAAGGAATTACAAGATGGCATTGCAGAATTAAGCTTCTGTGCTCCAGCCTCTGTAAACAAACTCGACCTTGCTACTTTAGAATCACTAGACAAAGCGTTAGACGCTCTTAAAGCTCACGCAGGGCTACGTGGTTTAATCTTAACTTCAAACAAAGACGCATTCATTGTAGGCGCAGACATCACTGAATTTCTTGGCCTATTTGCTAAGCCAGAAGCAGAACTTGATGAATGGTTAAGATTTGCAAACTCCATCTTCAGCAAGCTAGAAGACCTTCCTGTTCCAACTCTTTCAATGATGCGCGGCCATGCCCTAGGCGGCGGTTGTGAATGTGTATTGGCAACTGACTTCCGTATCGGTGACAAGACCACTAGCATTGGCTTACCTGAAACCAAACTTGGCATCATGCCTGGCTTTGGTGGTTGTGTGCGCCTGCCTCGCGTTATCGGTGCTGATAGTGCAATGGAAGTCATCACTCAAGGCAAAGCATGCCGAGCTGATGAAGCACTAAAAATTGGCTTGTTAGACGCGATTGTAGAAACAGACCAACTGCTAGAGTCGGCAATCAATACCGTTTCTCTGGCTGCAAATGAAAAACTAGACTGGCAATTACGCCGTAAACAGAAAACATCAGCATTATCGCTAAGCAAACTCGAAGCGATGATGAGCTTTACCATGGCGAAAGGCCTCGTTGCTCAAAAAGCTGGCCCTCACTACCCGGCTCCAATTACTTCAGTCATTGCTATTGAAGAAGCGGCACGCAGCGATCGTGATGCAGCGCTCGATATCGAACGTAAACACTTCATCAAGCTAGCGAAATCTGAAGAAGCGAAAGCACTGGTTGGTCTGTTCCTCAATGACCAATACATCAAAGGTCTTGCTAAAAAAGCAGGTAAGTCAGCAACCAAAGACACTCAACGTGCTGCTGTACTAGGTGCTGGCATCATGGGTGGCGGCATTGCTTACCAATCTGCACTGAAAGGCGTGCCAGTGATGATGAAAGATATCGCACAAGCATCGCTTGACCTTGGTATGAATGAAGCATCTAAACTATTGAATAAGCGTCTATCTCGCGGTCGCCTAGATGGCTTTAAGATGGCAGGCATCCTGTCTTCGATTACTCCAAGCCTGCATTACGCAGGTGTTGAGCAATCAGACGTTGTCGTAGAAGCGGTAGTAGAAAATCCGAAAGTAAAAGCTGCGGTACTGAGCGAAGTGGAAGGTCTAGTCGGTGAAGACACAGTACTGACGTCAAACACTTCTACGATTCCTATCAATCTGCTAGCGAAATCTCTAAAACGCCCAGAAAACTTCTGTGGTATGCACTTCTTTAACCCAGTGCACCGCATGCCTTTGGTTGAGATCATCCGTGGCGAGCACACTTCAGAAGAGACAATTAATCGCGTTGTAGCTTACGCAGCAAAGATGGGCAAATCCCCTATCGTTGTAAATGATTGCCCAGGCTTCTTCGTTAACCGTGTACTTTTCCCTTACTTTGGCGGTTTCAGCATGTTGCTACGCGACGGCGCTGATTTCACTAAGATAGATAAAGTCATGGAGCGTAAGTTCGGTTGGCCAATGGGTCCTGCTTACCTACTAGACGTTGTAGGCCTGGACACTGCACACCACGCACAAGCTGTGATGGCGCAAGGTTTCCCAGAGCGTATGGGCAAAGAAGGTCGTGATGCGATTGATGCACTTTACGTTGCTGAAAAATACGGTCAGAAAAACGGTAGCGGTTTCTATACATACAGCGTAGACAAGCGTGGTCGTCCGAAGAAGACCTTCTCAGAAGACATTCTTCCTATCCTGGCGGACGTATGCCAAGCACCACAAGATTTTGATGACCAAACAATTATCCAACGTGTGATGATTCCAATGATCAACGAAGTCGTTCTTTGTTTAGAAGAAGGCATCATCGCGACACCGCAAGAAGCGGATATGGCACTGGTTTACGGTTTAGGCTTCCCTCCATTCCGAGGCGGCGTATTCCGCTACTTAGACAGTGTGGGTATTGGTAACTTCGTAGAAATGGCGAAGGGCTACCAAGACTTAGGTGCAATGTACCAAGTTCCTCAACTATTGCTTGATATGGCAGAGAAAGGCGAAAGCTTTTACGACGCTCAACAAGCAAGTTCTCTGTAACCCACATTTGGAAAAGGAATAGCAAAATGAATAATGTAGTTGTTGTTGATTGCCTTCGCACCCCAATGGGACGTTCCAAAGGTGGAGCTTACCGTCACACTCGTGCTGAAGATCTGTCTGCACATTTAATGAAAGGCATTTTAGAACGTAACCCAGAAGTGAACCCTTCAGAGATTGAAGATATCTACTGGGGCTGTGTACAGCAAACACTAGAACAAGGCTTCAACGTTGCACGTAACGCTGCTCTACTGGCTGGTTTACCGATTGAGATTGGTGCTGTCACGGTTAACCGTTTGTGCGGTTCATCTATGCAAGCTCTGCATGATGCGACTCGCTCAATCATGGTTGGTGATGCGGAAATTTGCCTAATCGGTGGTGTGGAACACATGGGTCATGTACCAATGACACACGGTGTTGATTTCCACCCAGGTATGTCAAAGAACGTAGCAAAAGCTGCAGGCATGATGGGCCTAACCGCTGAAATGCTTGGCAAACTGCACGGTATTAGCCGTGAAGACCAAGATGCATTCGCTGCACGTTCACACGCTCGTGCACATGCGGCAACGGTTGAAGGTCGTTTCAAAAACGAAATTCTACCAACGGAAGGTCACGCTGCTGACGGTTCACTGTTCACACTGGATCACGATGAAGTTATTCGTCCAGAAACGACGGTTGAAGGCCTATCTCAACTGCGCCCAGTGTTCGACCCAGCAAACGGTACAGTAACAGCAGGTACTTCATCAGCCCTATCTGATGGTGCATCGGCAATGCTTATCATGAGTGAAGAAAAAGCTAACGCACTAGGTCTTAAGATTCGTGCTCGCGTTAAGTCTATGGCTATCGCAGGCTGCGATCCTTCAATCATGGGTTACGGCCCAGTACCTGCAACTCAAAAAGCGTTAAAGCGTGCAGGTTTAACGATTGAAGACATGGGTGTGATTGAACTGAACGAAGCGTTCGCGGCACAATCTCTACCTTGTGCTAAAGACCTAGGTCTACTGGATGTGGTTGACGAAAAAGTGAACCTTAATGGCGGTGCAATTGCACTAGGCCACCCACTCGGCTGTTCAGGCTCTCGTATCTCTACAACCCTAATCAACCTTATGGAAGCGCAAGACGTGAAATACGGATTAGCAACCATGTGTATTGGTTTAGGCCAAGGTATTGCAACGGTATTTGAACGCCCATAGCACTCATCGACGGTAATATTTGTCGGATAATCTTATGTGCAGCTATCTTTATATAGCTGCACTTTTTATTTCCAGCTATCAGAAAACGCTAGGTTCGTTCAGCAAACCGAATCAGGAGGAAAGTAGCCAACAACATCTATGCATAAAACGCATAGATTCAATGTTGATGTTTCATTATTTTTTCTCCAACGATTCAACTAAAGTTACTTCAGTTTCCTAATATTTCTCCCATGGAGCAGATCATGTTTAAAGCACTTGTACTAAACCAAGAAGACAAAAAAACTATCGCATCAGTTTCTCAAATTGAAGAATCTCAACTACCTGAAGGTAACGTGAAGATCGATGTAAGCTACTCTTCTTTGAACTACAAAGATGGTTTGGCGATTACAGGTAAAGGGCGCATTGTTCGCAACTTCCCTATGGTTCCTGGTATCGACCTGTCAGGTGTGGTTTCACAATCTGACGACCCTCGCTACAAAGCAGGCGACGAAGTGGTTCTAACTGGTTGGGGTGTTGGTGAAGGTCACTGGGGTGGCATGGCTGAGAAAGCAAGCCTAAACGGTGACTGGTTAGTACCAATGCCTAAAGGTCTAGACGCTAAGAAAGTAATGGCGATTGGTACAGCAGGCTTCACAGCAATGCTTTGTGTTCAAGCTATTGTCGATGCAGGCATCAAACCTGAAGACGGTGAAATCCTAGTGACTGGTGCAAGTGGCGGTGTAGGTAGCGTGTCTATCACTCTACTAAACCAGCTAGGCTACAAAGTAGCAGCAGTAACAGGTCGAGCTTCAGAAAATGGTGAGCTACTAAAATCATTAGGTGCAACTCGCATTGTTGAGCGTGCTGAATTAGAAGAGCCAGCGAAACCACTTGAGAAACAAATGTGGGCTGGTGCTATCGACACTGTAGGCAGCAAAGTACTTGCGAAAGTATTGGCACAAATTGATTACAACGGTGCGGTTGCAATCTGTGGTCTAGCAGGTGGCTTTGACTTACCAACAACGGTAATGCCATTCATTCTACGTAACGTTCGCCTGCAAGGTGTTGATTCTGTTATGTGCCCTCGTGAAAAACGCATTAAAGCGTGGGAACAACTAGCTGAATTGCTACCTGAGTCTTTCTACGACAGCGCGACAAAAGAAGTATCTCTAGATGACGCGATTCAAGCGGCAGAAGACATCACTAACGGTCAAATCACAGGCCGTGTAGTTATCAAGCTATAATCGCTCGCACTCTAAAGTGCGACATGCAAAAAACAAAAGGGCTGATCATGATCAGCCCTTTTTGCTATCTGTTACCGACTATTAAGCCTAACCTAAGCCGACATCGGCAATCCGCTTTTGAATTAACTCACCACACTCTTCTTTGACCACTCTTCTCAACCATTGTTGTGATGCTGAAGAGTCGCAGCGTGAATGCCAAATCAACGAGTAATCAAACGGCATAAACTCGAATGGCAGCGGCTTAACGACTAAGTCATAACGCTCTGCAACTAAGTATGCCAAATCAGCCGGTACCGTAATCACTAACGGCATTCTATCAACAATCGCCAATGCCGCTTCAAGGTGATAAGCACGCAGTACCATTTTTCTCGGTTGTTGATTAGCTAACGCATTGTCCAGTAAAGCCTTTACACCATCACTGATCGCAATCATCGCATGAGGCAAACAGACATAATCCTCAAGGCTCAATGAACTGTCTGCCAAAGGGTGATTTTTAGAGAGTAAGCACGACACACCCACAGGGCCAAGGACCTCTTGATGAAGTGGCGCTACACTGCCACTTGGTCGGCAGATCGCCATATCGACGCGCTCGGTACTAAGCTGCTTAAACAAATGTTCATGCTGCAGCGGGGCGAATTCTAAAGAGATATTCGGTGCTTGCTCATAAATCTTCGGCAGCGCATACGGCAAGATGGTTTGCATCGCATAATCAGTGGTCGCAATTAGAAAGCGTTCACTGCAATAGTAAGGGTCAAAATCACTAGGGCTAAGTAACTGACGGAATGATTCCAAAGGCTGATCAATTCGCTGGCTGATCTCGAGCGCTTTTTTGGTCGGAATAAGATGTTGGCCCTGGCGAGTAAACAGAGGGTCATTGAGTAAATCTCTTAAGCGCCCTAGCACTCGGCTGGTTGCCGACTGACTCAAGTTAAGACGAAGCGCGGCTTGGCTAACGCTGCCCTCTTCAATCAATACCTTTAAGGCGACCAATAAATTAAGGTCTCTACGATAGATGTCTTCTAATTCCACGCCACTTACCTAGCTGAATACAATGATCATTGTTCACTAACTTGTTTATAGCATGCTTTAGATAAAAAAAATCCCGCAATTACGCGGGGAAGCCCAAGAAAATTTGGGGATAGTGTCGGAATGTCGTATCGGAATTTGTTTGCTGTACTTAGGTTAGTGCTCTTGCTCTTCGGCTACACCTTGCCAACGGCGCATCTCAACCCAAATACCAATAATCGTTGCTACTATGCCAAAAATAGGCATCAGTGAGGTCTCTGTCGATGAGCGTAAAACTAACGCACAAAAAGAAATAAAACAGAGAACCGAATAAATTGTTAATCTATCTAATCCTGTCAACATCGCCACTCCTTAGCTAGTTGCCTTCGTTTCAAGTTGTTATCAACTTGTTAACTAAGTTATAGGAAATGATTCTGTTTGCCAAGCACTTATTGCATATTTTTTCTGCAGACGTATTATTCACACGTTAGATAGATATAGAGATACAAACCATGACATTCAAACCTGAACTGGCAACCCATACTTTAGAAGCTGAAGGCCTGCGTTGCCCAGAGCCAGTAATGATGGTCAGGAAGACAATTAGAAACATGCAGGATGGCGATGTGTTACTGGTAAAAGCTGACGATCCTTCGACCACTCGAGACATCCCGAGCTTTTGTCGATTCATGGATCACCAGTTGGTAGGCCAAGAGACAGAAACGCTGCCATACCAGTATTTGATCAAAAAGGGATTGGAGGCGTAACGCCCCACCGAGAATCAAACATCAAAAAAGCCGCTAGTACCTTATGTTCTTAAGCAGAACTCAGAGTACCAGCGGCTTTTTGTTTATTCATCTCTAGACTTGGTTTGCAGATAATCAAGCTGTTGTTGTAGCGCTCGAATGTCTTTACGCATCGGAATAATATGCGCGACTCGAATCCAAGCCTCGACTGCAAGTCCAGTCATGATCATAGCGCCGGCGACCATTGGTAGCCACATGTCCGTCAGCACCATGCCTAATAGTGTAAGTGCAAGACCAAAGGTAAATAGATAGCTTTGGCTTTGTGGAGTAATACCCATATAACGCGTCAACATAATCATGCCCTCGTGTTCTTAACTCACAAGATTAAAATATCATGACAAGTATGACAGTTATATGTCCATTCGCTCGATAAACCCCACAATACTGTAAGAGTATGACCTACAACACATTACTCCACTGGTTGAGTATAATAAGACTCAAAACACTCATGAGTAAAACGCAGCAGCGATAGCCAAACCGACAAATAACAGGGCTGTAATCTTACGAATCAGATCGAGTGGCATCTTGTCTGCCGACAGCTTACCAATGATCACTACAGGTACATTCGCTAGCAACATGCCTATGGTTGTACCCAGAATCACCCACGCCAAGGCGTCGGCGTATTGCGCCCCTAGAATAGAAGTCGCAATCTGGGTCTTATCACCAATTTCAGCGATAAAAAACGCAATGAAGCTAGCGACAAAAGGACCACGGTTTGAGATCTGTTCGTCATCATCGAGCTTATCGGGAATCAGAATCCAGCCCGCCATTGCAATGAAACTGACCACCAGCACCCACTTTAAAACTTCTGGCGATAAATAATCAGCGACAACCACACCGAGCCACGCTGCAAGAGCATGATTGGCTATAGTGGCAAAGAAGATAGCCGCAATAATAGGTACCGGTTTTCGATATCGACTGGCTAATAAAAGGGATAGCAACTGGGTCTTATCACCGATCTCGGCTAAGACAACAGTTGTAATTGAAATTGCTAAAACGCTCACGACATGCTCATTTGGGATGGAGATTATTATATTTAACCAAAGACAAACCTCGCGCCCCATCCCGGTTCACGATGCTTGTCTAAGGTCTTGCTAAGCGCCACCAAGGTGGTGGTTGCCTCGAACGCCATGATGATTTTGCATCAATTATGTTGACGAACGAACTCATTCACTAGGATATGAACAAGTAAGCTACTCCCCAAAGACCGCGAGATTCTAATCACCCACGTAGTCAAAAACAAGTGTCAAACTTATCAAAATATCTACTTGCACCGAAAAACAAACAATAAAGGCAAAAAAATCCATTAAACGACATTTTAGACCACTAATTAAACAAGATTACCCCTACTCGCTTTACGAATATCTCGGTATACTCAGAGGTTATTTTTCTCATTCATTTAAAAGAATCGCGCGAACCTGACTATGCAAAAATACGATATCAAAACCTTCCAGGGAATGATCCTCGCGCTGCAGGATTACTGGGCTCAAAACGGTTGTACCATTGTTCAACCTCTAGATATGGAAGTAGGTGCAGGCACCTCTCACCCAATGACATGTCTAAGAGCACTTGGCCCAGAGCCAATGTCTACAGCTTACGTACAACCTTCACGTCGTCCTACTGATGGCCGTTACGGTGAAAACCCTAACCGTCTTCAGCACTACTACCAATTCCAAGTAGCGCTAAAACCATCGCCAGACAATATCCAAGAGTTGTACCTAGGCTCACTAGAGGTTCTTGGTGTTGACCCACTTGTTCACGACATTCGCTTCGTTGAAGATAACTGGGAAAACCCAACACTAGGTGCATGGGGTCTTGGTTGGGAAGTATGGCTAAACGGCATGGAAGTAACTCAGTTTACTTACTTCCAACAGGTTGGCGGCCTTGAGTGTAAGCCTGTAACAGGCGAGATCACTTACGGTATTGAGCGTCTAGCAATGTACATCCAGGAAGTAGACTCAGTTTACGACCTAGTATGGAACGTTGCACCAGACGGCTCTAACGTAACTTACGGTGACATCTTCCACCAAAACGAAGTTGAGCAATCAACGTACAACTTCGAACACGCAGACGTAGATTTCCTATTCGGTTTCTTCGACCAGTGTGAAAAAGAGTGTAAAGAGCTACTTGAGCTTGAGAAGCCACTTCCGCTTCCAGCTTACGAGCGCATTCTAAAAGCAGGCCACGCATTCAACATCCTTGATGCGCGCAAAGCTATCTCTGTAACAGAGCGTCAACGTTACATCCTTCGTATTCGCAACCTAACTAAATCAGTTGCTGAAGCATACTACGCATCACGTGAAGCACTTGGCTTCCCAATGTGCAAGAAGGACGAGGAGAAGTAATCATGGCTAAAGAATTTCTAATTGAACTAGGTACTGAAGAGCTACCACCAACGCAACTTCGCACTCTAGCAGAAGCATTCGCAGCAAACTTCGAAGCTGAGCTTAAAGGCGCAAACCTAGCGCACGAAGGCGTGAAGTGGTACGCAGCACCTCGTCGTCTTGCTCTTAAAGTAGCAGCACTGGCTGAAGGCCAAGAAGACAAAGTTGTTGAAAAACGCGGCCCTGCAGTTTCTGTAGCATTCGATGCTGACGGCAACGCAACAAAAGCTGCTCAAGGTTGGGCTCGTGGTAACGGCATCACGGTTGAAGAAGCTGACCGTCTAGTAACAGACAAAGGCGAGTGGCTTCTTTTCAAACAAGAAGTAAAAGGCCAAGCAACGTCTGAAATCGTTGTTGAGCTAGCGGCTAAAGCTCTAGGTAACCTGCCTATCGCTAAGCCAATGCGCTGGGGTAACAAGACGACTCAGTTCATCCGTCCGGTTAAAACACTGACTATGCTAATGGGCGCTGACCTTATCGAAGGTGAGATTCTAGGCGTAGCATCTGGCCGCACTATCCGTGGTCACCGATTCATGGGTGAACAAGAGTTCACTATCGATTCTGCAGAGCAATACCCAGCGATCCTAGAAGAGCGCGGTAAAGTAATGGCAGATTACGAAGCGCGTAAGGCAATCATCCTAGCTGATTCGCAAAAAGCAGCAGCAGCGGTTGGCGGTAAAGCTGACCTAGAAGATGACCTTGTTGAAGAAGTAACGTCTCTGGTTGAATGGCCAGTAGTACTAACAGCTAAGTTTGAAGAAGAGTTCCTAAAAGTTCCTTCTGAAGCTTTGGTTTACACCATGAAGGGTGACCAAAAATACTTCCCTGTTTACGATGAAAACAAGAAACTACTTCCTAACTTTATCTTCGTATCAAACATTGAGTCTAAAGAGCCTCGCCATGTTATCGAAGGTAACGAGAAGGTTGTACGCCCACGTCTTGCTGATGCTGAATTCTTCTTCAACACAGACCGTAAGCGTCCTCTAATCGACCGTCTTCCAGAACTAGACCAAGCTATCTTCCAGAAGCAGCTTGGTACTATCAAAGACAAAACAGACCGCATCACAGAGCTTGCTGGCTATATTGCTGAGCAGATCGATGCTGACGTTGAGAAATCTAAGCGCGCAGGTCTACTAGCGAAATGTGACCTAATGACCTCTATGGTATTCGAATTCACGGATACTCAGGGTGTTATGGGCATGCACTACGCGACTCACGATGGTGAAGACGAGCAAGTTGCACTAGCACTTTACGAGCAGTACATGCCTCGTTTCGCAGGTGATGACCTACCAAGCACTGGCATTTCTTCTGCAGTAGCAATGGCAGACAAGCTAGACACTATCGTAGGTATCTTCGGTATTGGCCAGGCTCCAAAAGGTTCTGACCCATTTGCTCTACGTCGTGCATCACTAGGTGTACTACGTATTATCGTTGAAAACGGCTACAACCTAGACCTAACAGATCTGATCGCAAAAGCGAAAGAACTACTAGGCGACAAGCTAACCAACGACAACGTAGAAGCTGACGTTATCGACTTCATGCTAGGTCGTTTCCGCGCATGGTACCAAGATGCTGGTTTCAGCGTGGATATCATCCAGGCAGTACTAGCTAACCGTCCAACTAAGCCAACTGACTTTGACCAACGTGTTAAAGCGGTTTCTCACTTCCGTGAACTAGAAGCGGCAGAAGCACTAGCAGCAGCGAACAAACGTGTAGGTAACATCCTTGCGAAATTCGATGGTGAGCTAGCAGCAGATATCGATCTAGCACTTCTTCAAGAAGATGCAGAGAAAGCACTGGCTGAAAACGTTGCTGTAATGACAGAAGCACTAGAGCCAGCATTCGCGACAGGTAACTACCAAGAAGCCCTAAGCAAGCTAGCAGCTCTACGTGAGCCTGTTGATGCGTTCTTCGATAACGTAATGGTTATGGCTGATGACGAAGCACTTAAGAAGAACCGTCTGACACTACTGAATAACCTACGTAACCTGTTCCTACAGATTGCTGACATCTCTCTACTACAAAAATAAGTACGAGTGAGAAAGCTGTTCAAAGCGATGCTCTGAGCAACAAAAGGTAAACACCCAAAGGGAAGCGAAAGCTTCCCTTTTTGTTTTTGTGAACCAAGCATTTGTTTGTAGAGGTGTTATTGATTAACTGAATGAATCAGCACTCAGACTGTATAGGGCATTGTTTGCTATAACTGACCTGTTTATTCAGGGGAAGGGAACAATGAAAAAAACAGTACTCGCACTTTCAATGCTTGCACTCAGCGCATGCAGCCAAACCAGCGACAACAACCTATTACTGACGATTGATAACGAGACCGTGGTATTCGAATCGTCAGGCAAAGGCACTGTAATCGCAGAACAGGAACTCGCTAAAGGTAGCTATACCTTCTCTATCAGCGACAGTAAAAATACCTGTGGCACCAACTATGCACTGGCGGAAGAGAGTCGCATTAAATTCAATAAACCCCTTCGCCTAGACGATTGCGCTGAGAAATCAGAGCTCGCTATTAAGGTCTTTCGCGCGAATACCTACCAATTTACACTCAACCCGCAAACCAATGAGTTAACGGTTCAAATAAAACCAAAACAGCAACAAGCCCAAAGCTTTGCTTGTCCGGTTCCTAGTGACGGGCCAACCACCATCAATGTTGCTCAAACCTTTGATGATGGCACCTTGATCAGAGATGCCCTTTCCGGAATACAAACAACGGTCACTAACGGCAGTATCACCATACAACCAGCTGAAAGTAGCCAAGGCGTCTTATTACTAGAAAAGGTTGAGCCTGAAACCAAAGCAGATTTTAGTTGGGATAATGCCACGGTCTACTTCGTGATGACCGACCGCTTCCACAACGGCAACCCTGACAACGACAATAGCTACGGCCGTAGCCAAGACGGACACGATGAAATCGGCACATTCCATGGCGGTGACCTAGCAGGCTTAACCGAAAAACTCGACTACATAGAGTCACTCGGTGCTAATGCTATCTGGATTACCTCTCCCTTAGAGCAGATACATGGTTGGGTTGGCGGCGGTGACCGTGGTGATTTCAAACATTATGGCTACCATGGTTACTACCATCAAGATTGGACCAAACTTGATGGCAACATGGGTACCGAAGACGAGCTAAAAACCTTCATCGATACTGCGCACAGCAAAGGTATTCGTGTCGTTTGGGACATAGTCATGAACCATACTGGCTACGCTACCCTGGCCGATATGCAGGAGTTCGACTTTGGTAAGCTCAACCTGAGTGATGAAGAAGCAACAAAAACGCTTGGTGATAACTGGACAGATTGGCAACCCGCAAAAGGTCAGAACTGGCACTACTTCAACAACTACATCTCTTACGGCGATAAAGAAGCGTGGGAAAAGTGGTGGGGCAAAGCCTGGCTGCGCAGCGATATCGGTGCTTACGACTCTCCGGGTTACAACAACCTGACCATGTCATTGGCGCACTTACCTGATTTCAAAACAGAATCGACGGAAACCACAGGGCTACCAAACTTCTATCGCAACAAATCCACCAGCGCGACTGATGAACTCAAAACACCCCGTGACCACCTCATCACTTGGCTTTCAGACTGGGTTCGTGAATACGGCGTGGATGGTTTTAGAGTCGATACCGCAAAACACGTTGAGCTCGAAGCCTGGGCAGAGCTAAAAGAGAGCGCCAACCAAGCACTGGCTGAATGGAAACAGAATAACCCTGACAAAGCCTTAGATGACTTACCATTTTGGATGACCGGCGAAGTGTGGGCACACAGCGTGGTGAAATCAGATTACTTCGCCAACGGATTTGATTCGATCATCAACTTCGAATTCCAGAGTGATATCGCACCAAAGGCGCTCAAATGTTTGTCTGATCTCGACGCTGATTACCTTCGCTACGCAGAGAAGATCAACAGTGACAGCGAGTTCAACGTGTTGAGTTACTTATCCTCTCACGACACCTCGCTATTCTGGACGCAGCACGGCAGTGACTTTGCCAAACAGACCAAAGCGGCAAACGCATTGATGTTGGCTCCGGGTGCAGTCCAGATCTATTACGGAGATGAAATCGCCCGTGATTTCGGCCCAACGGGTTCCGACCCTATGCAGGGTACTCGTTCAGACATGCCTTGGGAGCAAATAGCCGGAGAGCGAGCTGAGCTGTTAAAGCACTGGCAAGCACTTGGCCAATTCCGTCAGCGCCACCCAGCTGTCGCGCAAGGGAAGCACATTATCCGCAACAGCAAGGGCTATTACGCCTTCGAACGTCAATACGAAGATGACAAGGTGTTGGTTGTGTATACCGGAGCGAAATAAGCCAGTAGGTTTAAACAGTCAAAACTCATGGAGAAGCTTAGGCTTCTCCTTTTTGATCTCAAAAACCAGTGCAATAAGCAAGCAGTCACTCATTAGCCAAACTTTATAGAAGTTTTTTACGTGTTAGAGCATTTGGCGCTATGCGTCGCAAAAACATTGCGGTATGTTCAAGGATTACACTGATGGCAGACATAAGGTCTGCCTTAATGACACATAACAAGCAATCACAATGAATTAGGTAAAATAAGTAATGCAGTTCTCTAAGTTTGGTGAAAAGTTTAATCGTTACTCTGGAATCACTCGTTTGATGGATGATTTGAATGATGGCCTGCGCACTCCTGGCGCAATCATGCTTGGTGGTGGCAACCCAGCCGCTATCCCTGCCATGCTCGATTACTTTAACCAAGCCAGTGCAAACATGCTCGCCAGTGGAGAACTCATCGCCGCCCTCGCCAACTACGATGGCCCACAAGGCAAAGACAGCTTTATTAAGTCTCTAGCGGCAATGCTGAAAGAGACCTATGGCTGGGATATCAGCGAGAAGAACATCAGCCTAACTAACGGCAGCCAAAGCGGCTTCTTCTACCTGTTCAACCTACTAGCAGGCCAACAACCTGACGGTTCTCACAAGAAAATCTTGCTGCCAATCGCACCCGAATACATCGGCTACGGTGACGCAGGGATTGATGACGATATTTTTATCTCTTACCACCCTGAGATCGAGCTGCTAGAAAACCGCCAGTTCAAATACCACGTCGATTTCGAACAGCTAAAAGTGGATGACTCAGTCGCTGCTATCTGTGCATCTCGCCCAACCAACCCAACCGGTAACGTACTGACCGACGAAGAAGTGCGTAAACTGGATAAGCTGGCGCGTGACAACAACATCCCACTGCTGATCGACAATGCTTACGGCCTACCATTTCCAAACATCATCTTTGAAGATGTGGAACCATTCTGGAATGAAAACACGATTCTGTGCATGAGCCTTTCTAAGCTTGGTTTGCCAGGTGTGCGTTGTGGTATCGTGATTGCGAGCGAAGAAGTAACCCAAGCGCTAACCAACATGAATGGCATCATCAGCTTAGCACCAAACAGTGTAGGCCCTGCTATCGCCAACCACATGATTGAAAACGATGACCTGCTGCGCTTAAGCAGCGAAGTGATCAAGCCTTTCTATAAAGAGAAGTCTTTGCGCGCCGTTGAACTGCTGCAAGAAGCGATTGATGACCCACGTTTCCGTATTCACAAACCTGAAGGCGCTATCTTCTTGTGGCTATGGTTTGATGAACTACCAATCACCACCATGGAACTGTACGACAGATTAAAAGCTCGCGGTGTATTGATTGTTCCAGGTGAATACTTCTTTATCGGCCAAGAAGACGAGTGGGATCATGCTCATCAGTGCCTACGTATGAACTACGTACAAGACGATGAAGCAATGCAGAAGGGTATTGCGATCATTGCTGAAGAAGTGAAAAAGGCTTACAGCGAAAGCAAATAGAGATTCCCTATTCGGTCGTTCCTCCCTCTGTGGAATGACGTTAGAGAGAGACAAACAAAAAGAGCACCTCATAGGTGCTCTTTCACTTTTACTTCCCGATAGTTTTGTCACTTGAATACCCTAAATAATTGGGGGTTCAGCTAGGCGACTAGAAAATTCAGCCCTATGAGCATAGGGAACCTATGTGATTAGGGGGAATTTACGACGTCAACAACGCTGTAGATTCAAGTATGACGGGTATTAACCTTCTAGTAGGCTATTACCATTGATTGCAATCTTACGTGGTTGCATCGCTTCTGGGATTTCGCGCTCTAGGTCGATGTGAAGAAGACCATTTTCCATACTCGCACCTACCACTTTTACGTAGTCTGCTAGTTGGAATTTACGCTCGAAATCACGCTCTGCGATACCTTGGTACACATAGGTTTTTTCTGCTTCAGGTTTACGCTCACCTTTAACAATTAGCATGTTCTCTTTCTGAGTCAGGTCTAATTGGTCATCAGCAAAACCAGCAACAGCCATAGTGATACGGTAGTTGTTCTCGTCTTTTTGCTCGATGTTGTATGGAGGGTAACCGCCAGAAGTATTCTTCGATGTGTTCGCTTCCATCATGTTGAATAGACGATCGAAGCCGATTGCGTTGCGGTAAAGTGGAGTGAAATCTACAGTTCTCATAATGCTATCCTTTTAGTAAGCAATAGTCTTAGCTGCGAATTTTACTTAGATCGAACCTGTGTATGAGACCAAGTAAACAGCTAAGAGATTCAATTTGCATTCCTCGGGTTTCACCTCTATTGGCGACAACACTGGGACATGACAGTGAATCAATTTTTAAGTTGTGTGCTGCTAAAGTTATCCTCTGTTGAGCGATACTTCGTCAGCGGTAATGAAGGTTCTGTTTCTTCTCTTGTAGAGCAAGACAGTCATCCTCTTCACAAATAGATATATGGATTAAGCAAAATAGTTTCAAGGGATTATTTTCAATTATTTTTGCAATTCAATATTTTTCAATCACTTAAAAACAAAAAAGACCGCCATTTCTGACAGTCTCTTTAAAATCTTTAGATTATTTTTATCGAAGCTAGATGAGCTTAGTTCAAGGAGAAGGCGCGGAATTTATAAGCATAAATGAGCACCTTCGACACAGAAATCAGTTCATCCAACGAAGAGAAAACAATCTAAACGTCTAAGTTGGCTACTTTCAATGCATTCTCTTCGATGAAGTTACGACGAGGCTCAACTTGGTCACCCATTAGCGTCGTGAACAGTTGGTCAGCGCCAACCGCATCTTCAATCGTTACTTGCATCATGCGACGTGTCTCTGGGTCCATTGTGGTTTCCCAAAGCTGATCTGGGTTCATCTCACCTAGACCTTTGTATCGTTGTAGGCTTAGACCACGACGAGACTCTTTAATCAACCAGTTCAACGCTTCAACAAAGTTTGATACTGCTTGAGTACGCTCACCACGTTTGATGTAAGCACCCTCTTCAATCAGGCCATCTAACGCTTCTGATAGGCTTGCTAGCTTGCCGTACTCTTTCGAGTTAAACAGATCAACGCTTAGCGCGTGTTCGTGTGTCACACCGTGAGTACGAACCACAATCTTAGGTAGGCTTAGACCTAGCTCTTCATGCTTCTCAACTTCTAGAGAGTACTGGCTTGCACCAACCTCTTTCGCGTTCAGTTGTTCTACTAGCTGCTTGCCCCATGCCTCTACTGCTGACTCATCGTGACACTGCTCTGCAGTTAGACGAGGCATGTAGATCATTTCATGCATTAGAGCATGTGGGTAACGGCGGCTCATACGCTCCACTAGCTTGATACCAGAGTTGTATTGCTGAACTAGCTTTTCTAGTGCTTCACCTGCCAATGCTGGTGCATCAGGGTTTACGTGTAGCGCTGCGTTGTCTAGAGCCAATGCCACTTGGTATTGGTTCATTGCATCTTCATCTTTGATGTACTGCTCTTGCTTACCTTTCTTCACTTTGTAAAGCGGTGGCTGAGCAATGTAGATGTAGCCACGCTCAATAAGCTCTGGCATTTGACGGTAGAAGAAGGTCAATAGTAGCGTACGAATGTGCGAACCATCGACATCGGCATCGGTCATGATGATGATGTTGTGGTAACGCAGCTTATCTGGGTTGTATTCGTCGCGGCCGATACCACAGCCAAGAGCAGTGATCAGCGTTGCTACCTCTTGTGAAGAAAGCATCTTGTCGAAACGTGCTTTCTCTACGTTTAGGATCTTACCTTTTAGTGGAAGAATCGCTTGGTTCTTACGGTTACGGCCTTGTTTTGCGGAGCCGCCTGCCGAGTCACCCTCCACTATGTATAGTTCAGACAGTGCAGGGTCTTTTTCCTGACAGTCTGCAAGCTTGCCTGGTAGGCCCGCTAGGTCTAAAGCACCTTTACGGCGAGTCATTTCACGTGCTTTACGCGCTGCATCACGAGCTCGTGCTGCATCGATAATTTTAGTACAAACGGTTTTCGCTTCTGTTGGGTTCTCGATCAGGAACTCAGACAGTTTTTCACCCATCGCTTGTTCAACGGCAGATTTCACTTCAGAAGAAACCAGCTTGTCTTTAGTTTGGCTAGAGAACTTAGGATCTGGCACTTTTACCGAGATAACTGCAGTCAGACCTTCACGAGCATCATCACCCGATGTTGCTGTCTTCGCTTTCTTAGAGAAGCCTTCCTTATCCATGAAGCTGTTCAGAGTACGCGTCAGCGCAGCACGGAAACCAGCAAGGTGAGTACCACCATCACGTTGAGGTATGTTATTGGTGAAACAGTAGATGTTCTCTTGGTAACCATCGTTCCATTGCATTGCTACTTCAACAGTAATGCCATCTTCACGTTCGTGGTCGAAGTGGAAGATTTTTTGGATGATTGGTGTTTTGTTGGTGTTTAGGTGATCAACGAACGCCTGAATACCACCTTCAAACATGAAGTGATCCGATTTATCTTCTTCACGCTCATCAATTAGCTTGATAGAAACGCCTGAGTTTAGGAACGACAGTTCACGTAGACGTTTAGCTAGAATATCGTAGTGGAAAAGTACATTTGAGAATGTCTCTTCACTTGGCCAGAAACGGATTTCTGTACCCGTTTTGTCCGTATCACCAATCACAGCTAGTGGCGCTTGAGGCTCACCGTGGTGGTACGTTTGAGTATGGATTTGACCACCGCGGTGGATAGTAAGAGTAACCTGCTTAGACAGTGCATTTACTACTGAAACACCTACACCGTGCAAGCCACCTGATACCTTGTATGAGTTATCATCGAACTTACCACCAGCGTGAAGAACCGTCATGATTACTTCAGCAGCAGACACGTTCTCTTCTGGGTGAATTTCAGTTGGAATACCACGGCCGTCATCGCGTACCGATACTGAATTGTCTTCATGGATAGTAACAATGATGTCATTACAGTGACCAGCAAGCGCTTCATCAATAGAGTTATCTACTACCTCGAAGACCATGTGGTGCAGACCGGTACCATCATCCGTGTCGCCAATGTACATTCCAGGACGCTTACGAACCGCATCCAGACCCTTCAGTACCTTAATACTCGATGAATCGTAATTATCTGACATAGTTACTCTCTGACTAATTATCCTTGCTCTATTTTGCCATGTTCCACATGAAACATCCTGCTATTTTCATCATGCATATCTGCAATCTGATCAGCGGTAATAGAGCTTACAAAAACTTGAGCCTCGGTCGCCTTTAAACACTCAGCAAGACGTGCGCGGCGTTGGCTATCTAATTCGGAAGCGAAGTCATCTATTAAATAGATGCACTGCTTACCTGTCATTTGAGTGAGGTGCTGCCCTTGTGCTACTCGCAACGCACACACCATCAACTTCAATTGACCTCGTGACAAGACATCTTCCACTGGAGTGCCGTTCACTTTTATCTTCAGGTCCGCTTTGTTTGGTCCACTAAAGGTGTAACCAAGCTGCTGATCCCTTTCAAAATTCTTCTCTAATATCTCGGCGTATGGGGTATCTTTGTCCCAGCCGCGATAATAGTTAATCTTTATCTCAAACTCAGGTAGGAAGGTCGCGCAGATCTCTTCGGCGACTTCTTTAAGCTGATTGACGTAGGTGGCACGCCACTCACTGATGCTTTCCGCTAAACAGGCCAGTTCTTGGTCCCAGTAGCTCAGCTCTCGATAGTGTGTTGCCGTTTTCAATAAGGCGTTTCGCTGCTTATTGAGGCGCTTTACCCTGCCCCATGCATCATAGAAACCCGATTCACTGTGGAAGACTCCCCAATCAATGAATGCGCGTCGATGCTTAGGTCCATCTGTCAGTAAATCAAACCCTTCCGGGTGAATCAACTGCAAAGGTAAGACTTGCGCTAACTGCGCGAGTTTTTGCCCAGTTTGACCGCTTATTTTAACCTCTGTTGTACCATCGCGCTGCTTATTAATGCCAATTGGCAGCTCAAATTGATCCGAGGTCATAAAACGGCCGTGCACAAACAGCTCGCTACACTCATTTTGTATGATGCGTCCCGTTAGGGAACTCTTAAATGAGCGACCGTGGCCGAGCAGATATACCGCTTCAAGGACACTGGTTTTACCGCTTCCGTTAGGCCCTATAAGAAAGTTAAAGCCTGATGACGGTTGAATGTCACAGGCTTCAATATTTCTAAACTGCTTAACGATTAGACGAGAGAGTGGCATAGCATCATCATATTAATCATTAACGATGGCACCAACTCTATAGACGGATTGGCATAACAACGTACATTGCGCTGTCATCTTGTGCATTTTCAATCAAGGCACTCGCGTTCGCGTCTGACATTGAGATACGAACCTGTTCACAACGCAGTGTATTCAATACATCAAGTACATAGCTTACGTTGAAGCCGATCTCTAGCGCGTCACCATCATAAGTCACGTCTAGCATCTCTTCGGCTTCTTCTTGCTCTGGGTTGTTGGCGGTAATGCGCATCTCGCTATCTGCAAGGTTCACGCGAACACCACGGAATTTTTCATTCGACAGAATCGCTGCACGAGAGAACGCTGAACGTAGTTCATCACAGCCAGCTTCTAGTGTCTTGGTGGTATTTTGCGGCATTACGCGGCGATAATCAGGGAAGCGACCATCAACCAGCTTCGAAGTGAAGACATAGTTGTTCACTTCAGCACGCACGTTTGAGTTACCAATTTGCAGCGTTACTGGTTGCTCAGGCGCATCCAATAGCTTCACTAGCTCTTGCACACCTTTACGAGGCACGATGATCTGCTTCTGTGCAAAATCAGCACCAAGCTGAGCTTGCGATACCGCCATACGGTGACCATCAGTCGCCACACTGCGTAAAGTCGAACCTTCAATCTCAAACAACATACCGTTGAGGTAGTAACGAACGTCTTGGTTCGCCATTGAGAATTGAGTTTTTTCGATAAGACCACGCAGTTCAGCTTGTGTCACAGACACTTCAACTTCGCTGCTCCAGTCTTCAATATTAGGAAAATCGGCCGCTGGCAAAGTTGCCAGTGAAAAACGGCTACGACCAGAGCGTACTTGAACACGGTCGCCATCCAATACCACAGTGATCACTGAGTTATCAGGTAAACCACGGCAGATATCTAGGAATTTACGAGAAGGTACTGTAATGCTGCCCGCTTCGAAATCACCTTCAAGCGTTACACGGCTAATCAGTTCAACTTCTAGGTCCGTTGCTGTCATCGACAACACGTTATCTTCTACCTTAATCAGTAGGTTTCCTAGAATTGGAAGTGTTGGCCTGCCACCTAGCGCGCCAGACACTTGTTGTAACGGCTTAATCAGATGACTACGTTCAATGGTAAATTTCATATCTTGCTCTTACGGTCTAAATGGCACGCAACATAGGTGCGTGACCAAGATTCTGCTTATTAAGGTTAAGAATACTGTGTATTAAGAAGAAAGGGTACGAATCAAGTTCGAATAATCTTCTTTAATGTCGTGGCTCTCTTCACGCAGCTGAGCAATCTTACGGCAAGCGTGCAGTACCGTGGTGTGGTCACGACCACCAAATGCATCACCAATCTCAGGCAAGCTGTGGTTAGTCAGCTCTTTCGCCAATGCCATCGCCAATTGACGTGGACGAGCAACAGAACGAGAGCGACGCTTAGACAGCAGGTCCGCCACTTTGATTTTGTAGTACTCAGCAACGGTCTTCTGAATATTATCGATAGTAACCAGCTTCTCTTGCAGTGCCAGTAGATCACGTAGCGCTTCACGCACGAAATCGATAGTGATTGGACGACCAGTGAAGTTCGCATTCGCGATAACACGGTTCAGTGCGCCTTCGAGCTCACGAACGTTAGAACGCAGACGCTTAGCAATAAAGAATGCCACTTCATCTGCAAGGTGGATTTGATGGTCTTCTGCTTTCTTCATTAAGATCGCAACACGCGTCTCAAGCTCTGGTGGCTCGATCGCAACCGTCAAACCCCAACCGAAACGAGATTTAAGACGATCTTCTACGCCGTTGATCTCTTTTGGATAACGGTCAGAAGTTAGGATGATCTGTTGGTTGCCTTCAAGCAGCGCATTAAAGGTATGGAAGAACTCTTCTTGAGAACGCTCTTTATTCGCGAAGAATTGGATGTCATCGATAAGCAATGCATCAACACTACGGTAGTAGCGTTTGAATTCTTCGATCGCATTGTTTTGTAGCGCTTTAACCATATCCTGAACAAAACGCTCAGAGTGCATGTAAACCACTTTTGCATTCGGCTTGCCATCAACAATGGCATTACCTACCGCGTGCAACAAGTGAGTTTTACCTAGGCCGGTGCCACCGTATAGAAATAGTGGGTTGTATGCCGCGCCTGGGTTATCTGCCACCTGACGTGCTGCAGCCAAACCAAGTTGGTTCGACTTACCCTCAACGAAGTTATTGAACTTGTGCTTAGGGTTGACGTTTGAACGGTGGTTGATGTCCACATCCACAGGCTCTTCATCGCGCCATGTGTTATGAACAGGCTTACGAGCTTGCAGCTGTGCAGGCGCCGAAGACTCTGCCGCTACATCTGCAGCAGTACGAGTTGGCGCAGGAGCCGATGCAGGTGTTGCCGGCTTAGGTGCCGATACACGCTTGCTGCCTACTTCAAAATGCAGATGCGGGATATCGTTGCCGCAATATTCTTGCAGCAGACGGTTAATGCTATTTAAGTACTTATCACGAACCCAATCGAGTACGAAACGGTTCGGTGCAAATAGAGTTAGAGTATTGTCATTGAGCTCCGCTTGTAACGGACGAACCCACATACTGAATTCTGTAGCTGGTAACTCTTCTTGAAGCTGTTGCAAACACTGCAACCAAAGCGAAGATGACACGGTGCCCCCACTCTATTTAAGTAATATGAAATGACTGCTAATTTTACCTGTTGATAAGTCAGATCACCAGCAATTGATCACAGATCCAGTGAATAAGATCCAAGTTATTCACAATAAATTTGTAATTAACCGGCGGATCCGCACATCTTGCCCCTAATTTACTCACACAACGATCCACTTATGCCCGGATCCTTGCTAGTTATCCCCAAAACGAGAATGCGATCTAGTTATGGTTAATAACATCTGGTTATTTATTCTATCGAGCAATTTACCAGTAACATCCAATCCCATAAATATAAGGAGTTACCAAATGAATAACTGGATTAAGGCTGCAATTGCGGCTATCGCACTCTCTGCTGCTACTGTTCAAGCTGCGACTGAAGTTAAAGTCGGCATGTCTGGTCGCTACTTCCCATTTACTTTTGTTAAACAAGACCAGCTACAAGGTTTTGAAGTGGATTTATGGGATGAGATCGGTAAACGTAACGACTACAAGGTTGAGTACGTGACAGCGAACTTCTCTGGTCTGTTTGGTCTTCTTGAAACGGGTCGAATTGATACCATTTCTAACCAAATTACAATGACGGATGCACGTAAAGCGAAATACCTATTCGCAGACCCATACGTAGTAGACGGCGCACAAATTACCGTTCGTAAGGGTAATGACAGCATTAAAGGTATCGAAGACCTTGAAGGCAAAACGGTTGCGGTAAACCTAGGCTCGAACTTTGAACAACTGCTACGCAGCTACGACAAAGATGGCAAGATCAACGTGAAAACCTACGACACAGGCATTGAACACGATGTCGCTCTTGGCCGTGCCGATGCATTCGTTATGGATCGCCTATCTGCACTAGAGCTTATCAAGAAGACTGGTCTACCATTACAGCTAGCAGGTCAGCCATTCGAAACGATTGAAAATGCTTGGCCTTTCGTAGACAACGATAACGGTAAGAAACTACAAGCCGAAGTAAACGAAGCATTAGCAGCAATGCGCGCAGATGGTACGCTAGAAAGTATCTCTCAGAAATGGTTTGGTGCGGACATTACTCAGAAGTAATCACTCACTCTCCATTCAAGGCCCACTGCTTTATACAGCGGTGGGCTTTTGCTTTTATATCACTGATAAAAACGCTTGATATCACGCGGCTTCCAATAAAAATACGAGATAGATTATGGGATTTGATTTTAACTACATGCTAGAGCTGCTACCGATACTGTTGAAGTATCTTGGCACCACCATGGAGATGGCGATTTGGGGCTTGTTCTTTGCTCTGATCCTGTCTGTGATACTGGCAAACATTCGTGTGTTCAAAATCCCAGTACTCGACCAACTCAGCCAACTTTATATTAGCTTCTTCCGTGGCACCCCACTTCTGGTTCAGCTATTCCTCCTTTATTACGGTTTACCTCAGGTGTTCCCGTGGATGGTTGGCTTAGATGCATTCAGTGCTGCAGTCATTGGTTTAACCCTGCACTTTGCCGCTTACATGGCAGAAAGTATTCGCGCCGCGATTATCGGTATTGATCGCAGCCAGATGGAAGCGAGCCTTTCGGTAGGTATGACGACGAGCCAAGCGATGCGCCGAGTGATCTTGCCGCAAGCGACCCGTGTCGCTCTGCCTTCTCTGATGAACTACTTCATCGACATGATCAAATCGACCTCACTTGCCTTTACGCTAGGCGTGGCTGAGATTATGGCTAAGGCTCAAATGGAGGCATCTTCAAGCTTCCGTTTCTTCGAGGCTTTCTTGGCAGTTGCTCTTATTTACTGGGGTGTGGTGGTTATCCTAACTCGTATTCAAATCTGGGCCGAAGTGAAACTGAATAAGGCATACGTACGATGATCAAATTACAAAATATCCACAAGCACTTTGGTGACACCGAAGTTCTCAAAGGGATCGACCTAGAAATCAAGCAAGGTGAGATCATTGTTATCATAGGTTCGAGTGGTACAGGTAAGTCGACACTACTGCGCTGTGTGAACTTTCTTGAGCAAGCCGACCAAGGCACGATCTCGATTGATGACATCAAAGTCGATGCCCAAAAGCATACCAAAGCAGAGGTGCTAGCACTGCGACGTAAGACTGGCTTTGTTTTCCAAAACTATGCCCTATTTGCTCACCAAACCGCCAAGCAGAACATTGCTGAAGGTTTGATTACAGTGCGTGGTTGGAAGAAGCAGCAAGCCTATGAAAAAGCACAACAAATACTGGATGATATCGGCCTAGGTGACAAAGCAGACAGCTACCCAGCAGCGCTTTCTGGCGGTCAGCAGCAACGTGTTGGTATTGGCCGTGCAATGGCACTCCAACCAGAGCTTTTACTGTTTGATGAACCAACTTCTGCGCTGGATCCTGAGTGGGTTGGCGAAGTACTTAACCTGATGAAAAAATTGGCAAACCAGCATCAAACCATGCTGGTGGTTACTCATGAAATGCAGTTCGCTAGAGAGGTCGCAGACCGAGTGATCTTCATGGCTGACGGCCATATTGTCGAGCAGGGATCTCCACAGGATATTTTTGGTAATCCACAAGATCCTAAATTAAAAAAATTCCTAAATAAGGTTGGGATCGACTAAGGATCCTTGTGATTTTAGTTATTCTACGTATAATCCCCCGACCGGAATTTTAGTTAACCCAATCATTGACACTTTTTGTGACAGTGATTACAATTCCGCCTCTTTGTTGAGAGGCGTCGGTTTTCCTTTCTTATATAAAGAAGAGAAAAAATGCCCACGCCGGGTTTAACAAAAACCTAAAACTACTGATCAGTAAGGTAATTACAATGAAACGCACTTTTCAACCTACAGTTCTAAAGCGTAAGCGTACTCACGGTTTCCGTGCTCGCATGGCTACTAAGAACGGTCGCGCAACAATCAATGCACGTCGTGCAAAAGGCCGTAAGCGTCTTTCTAAGTAATCTTTGATTATTTTGAATAAGCTAGCCTTCGGTCGGGAGTTACGCTTGTTAACTCCCGAACATTATCAAAATGTCTTCAAGCAAGCTCATCGAGCTGGCTCTCCTCATTTCACCATCATTGCTCGAAATAACTCTCTTTCAAATCCTCGCCTTGGATTAGCCGTTCCGAAAAAACAGATTAAAACCGCCGTGGGTCGTAATCGATTCAAGCGTCTTACTCGTGAAAGTTTTCGTAACACTCAGCACAAACTTCCTAACAAAGATTTTGTTGTAATCGCTAAGAAGAGCGCGCAAGATTTAAGCAATGAAGAAATGTTCAAGCTACTCGACAAATTATGGCTTCGCCTGTCTCGCCCTTCGCGTGGATAGCGCTAATACCCATCTATTTTTATAGATGGTTTATTAGTCCACTCATCGGCCCACGCTGCCGATTTACTCCAACCTGCTCTTTATATGCGATAGAAGCGTTGAAAGCTCACGGTTTTGTAAAAGGGTGTTGGTTATCAGGCAAACGTCTATTAAAATGCCATCCTTTGAACGATGGGGGCTTTGACCCCGTTCCACCAGTCCAAAAACAAGACAGAGATAAATAACGATGGATTCTCAACGTAATATCCTGTTAATCGCATTGGCTTTGGTTTCTTTCCTACTTTTCCAACAATGGAATGTAGCTAAGAACCCAGCTCCACAAGCGGTTGAGCAGGCACAATCTGGCAGCACCCTACCAGCGCCATCTTATGCAGATGATCTAGACCCGGCTCCTGGTCAAGTTGCTTCTTCTGCAAAAACTATCACAGTGACCACTGATGTACTGACTCTGTCAATTGATACGGTTGGTGGTGATGTTGTGAAAGCAGACCTAAATGATTACTCAGCTGAGTTTGATTCTGAAGAGAGCTTTGTTCTTCTTAAGAATGAACCAGGCCACCAATTTATCGCTCAAAGCGGTCTAGTTGGTCCTCAAGGTATCGACCTTAGCAGCACAAACCGCCCTAGCTACACGGTTTCAGCAGACAGCTTTACGCTGGCTGACGGTCAGGATGAACTACGCATCCCAATGACTTACCAAGCGAACGGCCTAGATTACACAAAAACATTCATCCTTAAGCGCGGCAGCTACGCGATTGACGTTGAATACGATGTAGTCAACAACTCTGGCAACAACGCGACATTCGGTATGTACGCTCACCTACGTCAAAACGTTATGGATGACGGCGGTAGCCTAACAATGCCAACTTACCGTGGTGGTGCTTACTCTACGGAAGATACGCGTTACAAGAAATACAGCTTCGACGACATGCAAGATCGCAACCTGTCTCTTAACCTAGCAAATGGTCAAGGTTGGGCAGCGATGATTCAACACTACTTTGCAAGTGCTTGGATCCCACGCGACGAAGCAGGCAGCAACCTTTACACTCGTGTAATCGGTAACCTAGGCGACATCGGTGTTCGTATGCCGAACAAAACCATCGCTAACGGTGACGAAGCAAGCTTTAAAGCAACGCTTTGGGTTGGTCCAAAACTTCAAGACCAAATGGCAGCAACTGCACCAAACCTAGACTTGGTAGTAGATTACGGCTGGCTATGGTTCATTGCTAAACCACTTCATACTCTGCTTTCGTTCATTCAAAGCTTCGTATCGAACTGGGGTGTGGCAATCATCATCCTAACTTTCATCGTTCGTGGTGCTATGTACCCACTAACGAAAGCTCAGTACACGTCTATGGCGAAAATGCGTATGCTTCAGCCTAAGCTGACTGCAATGCGTGAGCGTATCGGCGACGACCGTCAACGCATGAGCCAAGAAATGATGGAGCTTTACAAGAAAGAGAAAGTAAACCCACTAGGTGGCTGTTTACCTATCCTCCTGCAAATGCCTATCTTCATTTCGCTATACTGGGCACTAATGGAGTCTGTTGAACTGCGTCACTCACCGTTCTTCGGTTGGATTACTGACCTTTCAGCGCAAGACCCATACTACATCTTGCCACTTCTGATGGGTGCTTCAATGTTCCTAATCCAGAAGATGAGCCCGACAACTGTAACGGATCCAATGCAGCAGAAGATCATGACCTTTATGCCGGTTATGTTCACATTCTTCTTCCTGTTCTTCCCTTCAGGTCTGGTTCTTTACTGGCTAGTATCGAACATCGTAACTCTGATTCAGCAAACGCTTATCTACCGCGCGCTGGAAAAGAAAGGCTTACATTCTAAGTAAGTTCGATAGTAGAAAGAGCTAAAGAAAGGCGACCAAAAGGTCGCCTTTTTGTTTTTAGCTGATTACAATTCAGCTAATTGATTAATCGTGAATGCCCTTTTTCGCGTTCACATGCTAGCAGGCACAACTATGACTACAGATACGATTGTTGCTCAAGCGACCGCGCCCGGCCGTGGTGGCGTCGGTATTATCCGCGTTTCCGGCCCATTAGCGACTCAGGTTGCCCTAGAAGTAACGGGAAAAACACTTAAGCCTCGCTACGCTGAGTACCTACCTTTTAAATCTGGCGATGGCATCGAGCTCGACCAAGGTATCGCGCTCTACTTCCCTAACCCGCACTCTTTTACCGGTGAAGATGTCCTAGAGCTGCAAGGTCACGGTGGCCCAGTGGTTATGGATATGCTCATCAAACGCATCCTGGGGATCTCTGGTGTGCGTGCAGCTCGTCCTGGTGAGTTCTCAGAGCGTGCGTTCTTAAACGACAAGATGGACTTAACCCAAGCCGAAGCGATCGCTGACTTGATTGACGCAAGCTCAGAAGAAGCGGCTAAATCCGCACTGCAATCTCTTCAAGGTGAGTTCTCAAAACGCATTAACACCCTAGTCGATTCACTGATTCACCTGCGTATCTATGTTGAAGCGGCTATCGACTTCCCAGAAGAAGAAATCGACTTTCTGGCAGACGGTAAAGTAAGTGCTGACTTACAGGCTATCATCGACAACCTAGAGGCAGTACGCCAAGAAGCCAACCAAGGTGCTATCATGCGTGAAGGCATGAAGGTGGTGATCGCTGGTCGCCCAAATGCCGGTAAATCTAGCCTACTAAACGCGCTGTCAGGCAAAGAGTCGGCAATCGTGACCGATATTGCTGGTACCACACGTGATGTACTGCGAGAACACATCCATATTGATGGTATGCCACTGCATATTATCGATACCGCAGGCCTGCGTGATGCATCTGACGAAGTTGAAAAAATCGGTATTGAGCGTGCTTGGGAAGAAATAGCTCAAGCAGACCGAGTCCTATTTATGGTGGATGGCACTACAACCGATGCCACAGACCCGAAAGATATCTGGCCAGATTTCGTTGATCGTTTGCCAAATAACATTGGGATGACCGTCATTCGCAACAAAGCGGATCAAACCAATGAAGAGCTCGGGATTTGTCACGTGAACGATCCAACTCTGATTCGCTTGTCCGCAAAAACAGGTCAAGGCGTGGATGCCCTACGTAGTCACCTAAAAGAGTGTATGGGCTTTGCTGGTGGTCATGAAGGTGGCTTTATGGCTCGCCGTCGTCACTTGGATGCGCTTGAGCGTGCCTCAGAGCACCTCGATATTGGCCAGCAGCAACTTGAAGGCTACATGGCGGGTGAAATCTTGGCGGAAGAGCTTCGTATCACTCAGCAACACCTTAATGAGATCACGGGCGAGTTCAGCTCAGACGATCTGTTGGGGCGTATCTTCTCTTCATTCTGTATTGGTAAATAACCCAAGAAGGCTGGCTGATGCCGGCCTTTTTCTATAGTAAGGACAGCTTAATGATCCACATTATTACAGGTAGCACCTTAGGTGGCGCTGAATACGTTGGCGATCACCTTAATGATCTTCTAGAAGAACAAGGCCATGAGATAACGCTACACAACCAGCCTGAATACAATGATATTCCTCAGCAAGGCTTCTGGTTAGTAGTGACATCGACCCATGGCGCTGGTGAATTCCCTGACAATATCAAGCCATTCATAGCCGATCTGACAGAGCACGCACCTCAACTCGATAAGGTTCGCTTTGCTGTGATTGCCATTGGTGATTCAAGCTACGACACCTTCTGCGCAGCAGGCCAAACCGCTCATGAGTTATTAACAAAACTTGGCGGACAGGCGATTTCTGACTGTTTTACCATCGATGTTTTGGAGACTCCGGTCCCTGAAGACGCTGCAGAAGAGTGGTTTAACGATCATAGTGACCAATTTTAACCGTCTATCCTCTTAAAAAAGCGGCTTTTGCCGCTTTTTTTGTGCCTGAATATCGAGATTGTGAATAACTTTTTGGGGTAAAAGCCGAAAATTAGCCATTTATTTTCAAGATCTGCTGTGGATAAGATCATACATATTCGGTGATTAACCTATAGTTATCCAAATAACAAGTTTTAGAGCTATTTACCCCTGTGAATAAGTAGCCATTTTGATCCCAGCTAATCCTCATCCTGATCAAAGTTAGATCACACCATTTGATCCAAAAAAGATCCATGATCTCGTTGATCATTTCCGACTTATCCACAGACCGCTTCGATCCTAATAATAGATCCAATAAAAGATCTCTTTAAAGATCTTATCTATATTAATTAAAAACAGCTTAATCGAAAAATTCCAAAAACGTTTTCTCAAGCTATGAAAACAGGTAGAATATCGCTCCTTTTTATCAGTCTAGAAAACGTTTGAATACCTGAGGTCGGTTCATGCTTTATCACGAAAAATTTGACGTCATCGTTGTTGGTGGCGGCCATGCAGGAACGGAAGCCGCACTCGCATCTGCACGTACTGGTCAAAGTACGTTATTACTTACTCATAATATCGATACCTTGGGACAAATGTCTTGTAACCCAGCTATCGGTGGTATCGGTAAGGGCCACTTGGTGAAAGAGGTCGATGCAATGGGTGGTTTGATGGCACAAGCCATTGATCATGCAGGTATTCAGTTCAGAACACTAAACGCGTCAAAAGGTCCTGCGGTTCGTGCAACTCGCGCTCAAGCTGACCGAGCGCTTTACAAAGCCTTTGTGCGTAATGTTCTTGAAAACACACCAAACCTAACCTTGTTCCAACAATCGGTTGATGACCTGATCGTTGAACAGGATCAAGTGGTCGGTGTGGTAACCCAAATGGGTCTTAAGTTCCGTGCTGATGCTGTGGTACTGACGGTGGGTACATTCCTAGGCGGTAAGATCCATATTGGTATGGAAAGTTCTTCTGGTGGTCGTGCTGGTGATCCACCATCGATCGCTTTAGCTGACCGTCTTCGTGATCTTCCATTTAGAGTTGATCGCCTGAAAACCGGCACGCCTCCTCGTATCGATGCGCGTAGTGTTGATTTTTCTGAGCTTGAGGTTCAGCACGGTGATAACCCAACACCGGTTTTCTCATTCATGGGCAGCCGAGCACAACAGCCACGCCAAATCCCATGTTACATCACGCACACCAATGAAAATACGCACGATGTGATTCGTGCCAACCTTGACCGCAGCCCGATGTACGCTGGTGTGATTGAGGGTATTGGTCCTCGCTACTGTCCTTCGATTGAAGACAAAGTGATGCGTTTTGCTGATAAAAACAGCCACCAAATTTTTATTGAGCCTGAAGGCCTAACGACACATGAGCTATACCCGAATGGTATCTCTACTAGTCTACCGTTTGATGTACAGGTTCAAATTGTTCGCTCAATGAAGGGCTTCGAAAATGCTCACATCGTGCGCCCTGGCTACGCGATTGAGTATGATTTCTTCGATCCTCGCGACCTAAAACTGACTTACGAAACGAAGTTTATTAAAGGTCTGTTCTTCGCTGGTCAAATCAACGGTACAACTGGTTATGAAGAAGCAGCTGCGCAAGGTCTGATGGCTGGTTTGAACGCGAGTCTGTTTACTCAAGGCAAAGAAGGCTGGAGCCCACGTCGTGACCAAGCTTACATGGGCGTTCTGATCGACGACCTATCAACCATGGGCACCAAAGAACCGTACCGTATGTTTACGTCTCGTGCGGAATACCGTCTGTTGCTTCGTGAAGACAACGCCGATATCCGTCTGACGGAAAAATCTCGTGAACTTGGTTTGATTGATGATGCACGTTGGGCTCGATTCAATGAGAAGATGGACAACATGGAGAAAGAACGTCAGCGTCTGAAAGAGACTTGGATTAATCCAAAATCTGAAGATATTGGCGCGCTGAACCAGATCCTAAAAACACCAATGTCTCGTGAAGCGAGCGGTGAAGATCTTCTGCGTCGTCCTGAAATGACTTATTCACAACTGACGGCTCTGGATCGTTTTGCTCCAGCATTGGAAGATCAACAAGCGGCTGAGCAAGTTGAGATCCAAGTGAAGTACGAAGGCTACATTCAGCGTCAACAAGACGAAATTGAAAAATCACTGCGTCATGAAAACACCAAACTGCCTGCTGATATTGATTACACCCAGGTAAAAGGGCTTTCTAACGAAGTAGTCCTAAAACTAACTAACGCTAAACCGGATTCAATTGGTATTGCCTCTCGTATTTCGGGTATTACACCTGCGGCAATTTCAATTCTACTGGTTTACTTGAAAAAACACGGCCTGTTGAAAAAGGGTGAGGAAGCATAATGAGCGTATTACGCGAAAAACTGGATCACCTGATTGGCCAGACTGACCTAGAAGTATCTGAAAAACAACGTAGCCAGTTGGTTGGCTACGTTGAATTACTCAACAAATGGAACAAGGCTTACAACCTGACTTCGGTTCGTGACCCATTAGAAATGATGGTGAAACATATCTTAGATAGCATCATTGTTAGCACTCACTTACAGGGTAAGCGCTTTATCGATGTAGGCACCGGACCTGGCTTACCTGGGATTCCGCTCTCAATCATGAACCCAGACTGCGAGTTTTACTTGCTAGATAGTTTAGGTAAGCGTATTCGTTTCATTAAACAAGTGGTTCATGAGCTGGGTATCGACAACGTTGTGCCAGTTCAAAGCCGTGTTGAAGAGTTTCAATCTGAAGAAAAGTTTGATGCAGTGCTCAGTCGCGCATTTGCGTCAATGACAGACATGGTAGAGTGGTGTCACCATTTACCTAAAGAGCAATCCGGTGTATTTTTGGCTCTTAAGGGACAACATCCTAGAGACGAAATTGACCTGTTACCTGAATGGTGTTCAGTGACAGACATTAAAGCTTTGCGAGTGCCAGAGCTTGACGGAGAGCGTCATCTAGTAACTTTATCGCGTCAGGGATAATCAGCGAGGCCATAGTGGGTAGAATCGTAGCAATTGCCAACCAGAAGGGCGGCGTAGGAAAAACAACAACTTGCATTAACTTAGCAGCATCAATGGCGGCAACTAAACGCAAGATATTGGTTGTTGACCTCGATCCTCAAGGTAATGCCACTATGGCGAGCGGTGTCGACAAATATCAGGTTGAAGCAACTGCTTACGATTTGTTGGTTGAAGACACCCCATTTGATGAGGTAGTTTGCCGGAGTACATCTGGCAATTATGACCTCATCGCCGCAAACGGTGATGTTACTGCGGCAGAAATCAAGCTAATGGAAGTGTTTGCGCGCGAAGTTCGCCTTAAAAACGCACTCGCATCCATTCGCGATAATTATGATTTCATCTTTATTGATTGCCCACCCTCATTAAACCTTCTTACAATTAATGCCATGGCAGCTGCCGATTCCGTATTAGTTCCAATGCAATGTGAATACTTTGCTCTTGAAGGTTTAACTGCGTTGATGGATACCATAAGCAAGCTTGCGGCGGTGGTTAACGAGAACCTGAAGATCGAAGGTCTTCTGCGTACTATGTATGATCCTCGCAACCGCTTATCAAACGAAGTATCAGATCAACTCAAAAAACACTTCGGTAGCAAAGTTTACCGAACCGTGATCCCTAGAAATGTACGTCTTGCTGAAGCGCCGAGTCACGGCAAACCAGCAATGTACTACGACAAATATTCCGCTGGTGCTAAGGCATATCTTGCTCTTGCAGGCGAAATGTTGCGTCGTGAAGAAGTCCCAGTATAGGTCTAACCAAAGGAATTCGCTCAATGTCTAAGCGTGGTTTAGGAAAAGGGCTAGATGCACTGCTTGCAACTAGTTCATTGGCTCGTGAAAAACAGCAAGTCGCTTCTCATAGTCAGGCGTTATCGGCTGATGGAGAGCTAACAGAATTGGCTGTTGGTAGCTTGAAGCCAGGTGTTTATCAACCGCGTAAAGATATCGCGCCTGAAGCGCTAGAAGAGCTGGCGGCTTCCATTCAATCTCAAGGCATCATCCAGCCAATCGTTGTACGTCCATTAGCGCAAGATCAGTATGAGATTATTGCGGGTGAGCGTCGTTGGAGAGCGGCTCGTCAAGCGGGCCTTAAGCAAGTGCCGTGTCTTATCAAGCGAGTGGAAGACAAAGCCGCGATTGCGATGGCGTTAATCGAGAATATTCAGCGTGAAGACCTGAATGTTATCGAAGAAGCACAAGCGCTAGAGCGCTTACAGAATGAATTTGAACTAACGCACCAGCAAGTCGCTGATGTGATTGGTAAATCGAGAGCAACGGTTAGTAACTTATTACGTCTAAATCAGCTCGAAAATGAAGTAAAAGGTTTAGTTTCCAACAAACAATTGGAAATGGGGCATGCTCGAGCACTGCTTGCGCTCGAAGGTGATACCCAAGTTGAGGCTGCGAACACTGCGGCGACTAAAAACATGACCGTGCGTCAAACTGAACAACTTGTTAAAAAGTGTTTAAAACCAGACGTTGAGCCAGAATCAAAGCCTGAAGACACAGAAGCTATCGAACTTTCGCGAAGACTCACGGAAAAATTGCAAGCAAACGTTTCAGTTACTCGTTCTGTTAGCGGTAAGTCAAAAGTGACAATTACTCTTGATGAGCCTCACAAATTAGAGCAACTTATTGCTAAATTAGAGTACTAAATGAGATAATTGATTTAGGTCAATTATGTAATAAACAAGTAATTTCGTACAAAAGTTGTCGGTTTGTATGCAAAAATGTAAATGATTGCAGCGTTCTTATTGCAATCGATTTGGCTGAACGTATAATTTTCGCCAATTTCTCAGCACGCTTTTTAGCGAGTGGTAAAGTGGGCTTAAAGAGGAACGAATACATGGTAGCGGCGTTAGCAAGACCAGGACGAGTGCTTGCAAAGCAAATGTTATTGATCGAGCTTAGCGCGGTTATATTAGTGGCGATAGGGTTAGGTTTAGCTGTTAATCCTGACTGGGGTTTTGCTGCATTAATCGGTGGCGGTATTTTTGTCATCGCGAATGTGGTTTTTTGTGTGTGTGCTTTCCTTTTTTGTGGAGCTCGCGCGACTAAGTTAGTTGCGGCGTCGTTCTATGCTGGCGAAGCGCTAAAAATCCTAATCACAGTTCTACTATTCTCTATTGTCTACATGTATATGCAGGTGGAGTTAATTCCCCTCAAACTGACCTATTTACTGGTTCTTGGTATTAATATCTTTGCGCCAGTGCTTTTCATTAACAATAAGAAATAGGACGAGTTATGGCTGCGGCAACAGCATCCGGATACATTGAACACCACTTACAGAATCTATCTTTAGCTAAGTTAGGTTTTGTAGAGGAGACAAGTTTCTGGAACGTACATATAGACAGTCTGTTTTTTTCGGTGTTGACAGGGATGTTATTCCTTTGGGTTTTTCGCTCAGTCGCTAAGAAAGCAACAGTAGGTGTACCTGGTAAGCTTCAGTGTTTTGTAGAAATGGTAGTGGAATTCGTTGGCGACAACGTTAAAGAAACTTTCCATGGCCGCAACCCGCTGATTGCCCCATTAGCACTGACTATATTCTGCTGGATTATTTTAATGAACTTGATGGACTTAGTGCCAATCGATTTCTTACCATATCCTGCAGAGCATTGGTTAGGCATCCCTTACTTGAAAGTGGTTCCTACAGCTGATGTAAATATAACCATGGCAATGGCTCTAGGTGTTTTTGCTCTGATGATCTACTACAGCATCAAAGTAAAAGGCTTGGGCGGATTTGCTAAAGAATTGGCACTGCATCCATTTAATCACCCAATCATGATTCCATTTAACTTGGTACTTGAGGTAATTTCGCTTCTGGCGAAGCCACTATCTCTAGGTATGCGTTTGTTTGGTAATATGTTTGCGGGTGAGGTGGTGTTTATTCTTATCGCGGCAATGCTACCGTGGTACTTACAATGGGTAGGTGCACTACCTTGGGCTATCTTCCACATCTTGGTTATTTTGATTCAAGCATTTGTTTTCATGATGTTGACAATTGTTTACTTATCAATGGCTCACGAAGATAGTGATCACTAAAAAAAATTTTTAAGCTTTATTCTAACTATTAATGTTAATCGGAGAACGTAAATGGAAACTGTACTAAGTTTTTCAGCAATCGCTGTTGCTATTATTGTTGGTCTTTGTGCCGTAGGTACTGCAATTGGTTTTGCTATTCTTGGTGGTAAATTCCTAGAAGGCGCTGCGCGTCAACCTGAAATGGCTCCTATGCTACAAGTTAAGATGTTCATCATCGCTGGTCTACTGGATGCTGTTCCAATGATCGGTATCGTAATCGCACTACTATTCACGTTTGCTAACCCATTTGTTGGTCAACTAGCAGGCTAATTAACTCTTTAATAGTTAATTAAATTTTTGTAGTTGATTCTTAACGAGGGGTAGCTGTTGTGAATATGAACGCAACTCTGCTAGGTCAAGCAATTGCTTTTTCACTGTTTGTTTGGTTCTGCATGAAATATGTATGGCCACCAATCATGCAAGCAATTGAAGAGCGTCAGAAGAAAATTGCTGACGGTCTAGTAGCCGCTGAGCGCGCTGCTAAAGACTTGAACCTGGCACAAGCCAACGCTTCTGAGCAAATGAAAGAAGCAAAGCGCACTGCAACTGAGGTTATTGAACAGGCAAACAAACGTAAAGCTCAAATTATTGATGAAGCTCGCGAAGAAGCTCAGGCAGAACGCCAGAAAATCTTAGCGCAAGCTGAAGCAGAACTTGAAGCTGAGCGCACACGTGCCCGTGATGACCTGCGCAAACAAGTCGCAACTCTGGCTATAGCTGGTGCTGAGAAGATCCTTGAGCGTACGATCGATAAAGACGTACACAAAGACCTTCTTGACAACATTACTGCAAAACTTTAAAGCAAGGGGCTGTATATGTCTGATTTGACAACAATCGCACGCCCCTATGCTAAAGCAGCTTTTGACTTTGCGGTAGAAAAAGGTGAGCTTGACCAATGGAGTCAAATGCTCTCTTTTGCTGCCGAAGTGGCACAAAACAATGATATCCACAATCTACTAAGCAGTTCTCTAACTGCTGAAAAATTAGCGGAAGTATTCATTGCAGTTTGTGGCGAACAATTTGATGAATTCGGCCAGAACTTGATAAAAGTGATGGCAGAGAATGGCCGATTAATGGCTTTTCCTGATGTTTGCAAAGAGTTCTTATTGCTCAAACAAGAGCACGAGAAAGAGATCGACGTTGAAGTGACTTCAGCGGTTGAACTTTCTGAAGAACAACGCGCAGATATCAGCAGCAAATTGGAACAGCGCCTAGCGCGCAAAGTACAGCTGAATTGCAGTATAGATGAGACTCTGCTTAGCGGAGTTATTATTCGAGCCGGAGACCTAGTCATCGATAACTCAGCACGTGGTCGACTAGACCGCCTGAGCGATGCATTGCAGTCTTAATGGGGATTGGAGCATGCAACTTAATTCCACTGAAATTAGCGATCTAATTAAACAACGTATTGAATCTTTCGACGTTGTTAGTGAAGCTCGCAATGAAGGTACTATCGTTTCGGTAAGCGATGGCATCCTTAGCATTCACGGCCTAGCGGACGTGATGCAAGGTGAAATGATTGAACTACCGGGTGGCCGTTACGCGCTAGCACTTAACTTGAACCGTGATTCGGTTGGTGCTGTTGTAATGGGCCCATATGCTGACCTACAGGAAGGCATGAAAGTTACAGGTACTGGCCGCATTCTTGAAGTGCCAGTAGGTCCAGAACTACTTGGTCGTGTTGTAAACACACTAGGTGAGCCAATTGATGGTAAAGGTCCTATCGAAGCGAAACTAACTTCGCCTGTAGAAGTAATTGCACCAGGTGTAATCGACCGTAAATCGGTAGATCAACCTGTACAAACTGGTTACAAGTCTGTTGACTCAATGATCCCTATCGGTCGTGGTCAACGTGAGCTAGTAATCGGTGACCGTCAAACTGGTAAAACAGCGATGGCGATCGATGCGATTATTAACCAAAAAGATTCTGGTATTTTCTCTATCTACGTAGCAATCGGTCAGAAAGCATCGACTATCGCTAACGTAGTTCGCAAACTAGAAGAGCACGGCGCGCTAGCTAACACTATCGTTGTTGTTGCATCTGCTTCTGAATCTGCAGCGCTGCAATACCTAGCGCCATACGCAGGTTGTGCGATGGGTGAATACTTCCGTGATCGCGGTGAAGATGCACTGATTGTTTATGATGATCTATCTAAGCAAGCTGTAGCTTACCGTCAGATCTCGCTACTACTTAAGCGTCCACCAGGTCGTGAAGCATTCCCTGGTGATGTTTTCTACCTTCACTCTCGTCTACTAGAGCGTGCTGCTCGTGTAAGCGAACACTACGTAGAAACATTCACTAAAGGTGAAGTGAAAGGCAAGACTGGTTCTTTAACTGCTCTTCCTATCATTGAAACGCAAGCTGGTGACGTATCTGCATTCGTACCGACGAACGTAATCTCGATTACCGATGGTCAGATCTTCCTACAAACTGAGCTATTCAACGCGGGCGTACGTCCAGCTGTTGACCCAGGTATCTCAGTATCTCGTGTAGGTGGTTCAGCGCAGACTAAAATCATCAAGAAGCTATCTGGCGGTATCCGTACAGCTCTAGCACAGTATCGTGAACTAGCGGCATTCGCACAGTTCTCGTCTGACCTTGATGAAGCGACTAAGAAGCAGCTAGACCATGGTCAAAAAGTTACAGAGCTAATGAAGCAGAAGCAGTACGCTCCTATGTCTGTATTTGACCAAGCACTTGTAATCTTCGCTGCAGAGCGTGGTTACCTTCAAGATGTAGCGCTTGATAAGCTGCTAGATTTTGAAGCTGCTTTACTATCGTTTGCTCGCGGTCAATATGGCGATCTAGCTACACAGATCGACACAACGGGTGCTTACAACAATGATATCGAAGCTGAGCTGAAGAAGCTTGTTGACGATTTCAAAGCAACCCAGACCTGGTAATTGGTGGGTGGCCTTCGGGTCACCTCATACCATTAACGGAGAGTAACGATGGCCGGCGCAAAAGAGATACGTAATAAAATCGGTAGTGTTAAAAGCACACAGAAGATTACGAAAGCAATGGAAATGGTAGCAGCTTCAAAAATGCGTCGTTCTCAAGACGCAATGGAAGCTACTCGTCCATATGCAGAAACAATGCGTAAAGTGATCGGTCATTTGGCTAACGGTAGCCTTGAGTATAAGCATCCTTATCTTGAGGAACGTGAAGCCAAACGTGTTGGTTACATCATCGTTTCTACAGACCGTGGTCTATGTGGCGGCTTGAACATTAACTTGTTCAAGAAAGCTATGTTAGACATGAAAGACTGGTCTGAGAAAGGTGCTGAAGTTGAACTGGCAATTATCGGTTCAAAAGCAACAGCATTTTTCAACAACAGCGGCGCGAAAGTAGCAGCTCAAGTTTCTGGCCTAGGCGATAGCCCAAGCCTTGAAGACTTAATCGGCTCTGTAAGCGTAATGCTAAAGAAATATGATGAAGGTGAATTGGATCGCCTGTTCGTAGTGTTCAACAAGTTTGAAAACACTATGGTACAAGAACCAACGATCGATCAATTACTTCCTTTGCCTAAATCAGATAGCGAAGACATGCAGCGCGATCATGCTTGGGACTACATTTATGAGCCTGAGCCAAAACCACTACTAGATGCACTATTGGTTCGTTACGTCGAATCTCAAGTGTACCAAGGTGTGGTAGAGAACCTTGCTTGTGAGCAAGCGGCTCGAATGATTGCAATGAAAGCTGCAACCGACAACGCTAGCGACCTAATCGATGATTTAGAGCTTGTGTACAACAAGGCGCGTCAAGCGGCTATTACACAAGAACTTTCTGAAATCGTTTCAGGCGCAGCAGCGGTTTAATCGCTTATTCGTTTTAAGCTTAGGTAAAACTAAATAGTTAGAGGATTAACGATGGCTACAGGTAAGATCGTACAGATCATCGGTGCGGTAGTCGACGTAGAGTTCCCACAGGGCGAAGTACCTCGTGTATACGATGCTCTGAATGTTAATGAAGTGAAAGAGCGTCTAGTTCTTGAAGTTCAGCAACAACTTGGCGGTGGCGTAGTTCGCGCAATCGTAATGGGTAGCTCTGATGGTTTACGTCGTGGTTTGACAGTAGAAAATACTGGCGCTCCAATCTCAGTACCAGTAGGTACTAAGACCTTAGGTCGTATCATGAACGTTCTAGGTGACGCGATTGATGAGTGTGGTGAAATCGGTGCAGAAGAGCACTACGCAATTCACCGTGAAGCTCCAAGCTACGAAGAACAGTCTAACGAGACAGCTCTTCTAGAGACGGGTGTTAAGGTAATCGACTTGGTTTGTCCATTCGCTAAGGGTGGTAAAATCGGTCTATTCGGTGGTGCAGGTGTAGGTAAGACCGTTAACATGATGGAACTTATCAACAACATCGCACTTCAACACTCTGGCCTATCTGTATTTGCAGGTGTAGGTGAGCGTACTCGTGAAGGTAACGATTTCTACTTTGAGATGCAGGAAGCAGGCGTTGTAAACGTTGAAAAACCTGAAGAATCAAAAGTAGCGATGGTTTACGGTCAGATGAACGAGCCACCAGGTAACCGCCTACGTGTTGCACTGACTGGTCTAACAATGGCTGAGCGTTTCCGTGACGAAGGTCGTGACGTTCTACTATTCGTAGATAACATCTACCGTTACACGCTTGCAGGTACTGAGGTATCAGCACTTCTAGGCCGTATGCCTTCTGCGGTAGGTTACCAACCTACTCTTGCGGAAGAAATGGGTGTTCTACAAGAGCGTATCACGTCAACTAAGCAAGGTTCTATCACGTCTGTACAGGCGGTATACGTACCTGCGGATGACTTGACTGACCCGTCTCCAGCAACAACGTTCGCGCACTTGGATGCAACGGTTGTACTTAACCGTAACATCGCAGCTATGGGTCTATACCCAGCGATCGACCCGCTAGATTCTACATCTCGCCAACTGGATCCATTGGTAGTTGGACAAGAGCACTACGACATCGCTCGTGGCGTTCAGTCTACACTTCAGCGCTATAAAGAGCTGAAAGATATCATTGCTATCCTAGGTATGGACGAGCTATCTGAAGAAGATAAGCAAGTAGTATCTCGTGCTCGTAAGATTGAGAAGTTCCTTACTCAGCCTTACCACGTAGCGGAAGTATTTACTGGTGACCCAGGTGTTTACGTACCTCTAAAAGAGACTCTACGTGGCTTCCAAGGTCTACTATCTGGTGAATACGATGACATTCCAGAGCAAGCGTTCATGTACTGCGGTACTATCGACGAAGCTATTGAGAATGCTAAGAAGCTATAAGGCTAACTAGGAGGCGATATGGCAGCAATAACCTTTCACCTAGACGTAGTAAGTGCAGAGAAAAAGCTTTTCTCTGGTCTTGTTGAGACGTTTCAGGTGACCGGTAGTGAGGGTGAGCTTGGTATTTTCCATGGTCATACTCCACTGCTGACCGCTATCAAGCCTGGTATGGTGCGTATTGTTAAGCAGCACGGCCACGAAGAAATCATTTATGTTTCTGGTGGTATGGTAGAAGTTCAGCCTGGTACAGCGACTGTACTGGCTGATACAGCTATCCGTGGTGAAGAGCTAGACGCAGCAAAGGCGGAAGAAGCTAAACGCAAAGCTGTGGAGAATATCCAAAATCAGCATGGCGACATAGACTTCGCACAAGCGGCCGGTGAACTGGCTAAAGCCATTGCTCAGTTACGAGTTATCGAACTGACAAAACAGCGCCGCTAATCTTTTATAAGATTATTGGTTCTGAGCTAAAGGCGACCTAAGGGTCGCCTTTTTGTTTTTTTGCATACTCATATATATACGTTTACGTATCACCACCGATTAAATGGTTATTACAATTTAAGTTTTTGTCTCAAAACGGTTACAATATCAGCTTAAATAAAAATTACGTCGGATAGGTTTACAATGAAGTTTAGCGCGGTAATTCTTGCAGCGGGCAAAGGTACTCGCATGTACTCAAACACACCAAAGGTTCTGCATACTCTTGCAGGCAAACCAATGGTGAAGCATGTGATCGATACCTGTAATGGTCTAGGCGCTCAAAATATCCACTTGGTTTACGGCCATGGTGGTGATCAGATGAAGGCTACTTTGGCTGAGGAATCGGTAAATTGGGCACTGCAAGCAGAGCAGTTAGGTACAGGTCATGCGGTTGATCAGGCATCAGCGCACTTTGCTGATGATGAGAAAGTACTGGTGCTTTACGGTGATGTTCCTCTTATCTCGCCTGAAACTATTGAAAACCTATTAGACGCTCAACCAAACGGTGGTATTGCACTACTTACGGTTGTGCTGGATAACCCAATGGGTTACGGCCGTATCATTCGTCGCAATGGCCCAGTAGTAGCTATAGTTGAACAAAAAGATGCAACGGATGAGCAGAAGCTTATCAAAGAGATCAACACCGGCGTTATGGTCGCGACAGGTGGTGATCTTAAGCGTTGGTTGTCTGGCTTAAGCAATGACAACGCGCAAGGTGAATACTACCTAACTGACGTTATTGCTGCAGCTCATGATGAAGGTCGTGCGGTAGAAGCTGTACACCCTGTAAGCCCAATTGAAGTTGAAGGCGTGAACGATCGCTCTCAACTGGCTCGTCTAGAGCGTGCTTACCAAGCTGAGCAAGCAGACAAGCTATTGAAGCAGGGCGTTATGCTACGCGATCCAAGCCGCTTTGATCTACGTGGCGAACTGCAGTGTGGTATGGACGTTGAAATCGACACCAACGTGATTATTGAAGGCAGCGTAAGCATTGGTGATAACGTGGTTATCGGCACTGGCTGTGTTTTAAAAGACTGTGAAATTGATGACAACACGGTTATTCGCCCATACAGCGTAATTGAAGGTGCAACTGTTGGTGAAGACTGCACAGTTGGTCCATTTACTCGCCTACGTCCAGGTGCTGACATGCGTAATGATTCGCACGTTGGTAACTTTGTTGAAGTGAAGAACACTCGTCTTGGTGAAGGTTCTAAAGCGAACCACCTTACTTACTTAGGTGATGCTGAGATTGGCCAGCGTGTTAACGTTGGTGCTGGTGCTATTACTTGTAACTACGATGGTGCGAACAAGTTTAAGACTATCATCGGCGATGACGTATTCGTTGGTTCTGATAGCCAATTAATCGCCCCTGTTACTATCGGCAATGGCGCGACAGTAGGCGCGGGTTCAACGGTAACGCGTGATGTTTCTGAAAATGAACTGGTTATCAGCCGTGCTAAAGAGCGCAAGATTGCGGATTGGCAGCGCCCAAAGAAAAAGTAATCTTCTAACACTTAAAGTTTGATTCTTGTGAAAGCCAGCAACTAACGTTGCTGGCTTTTTTGTCATCATTTACTGATAAAAAAATAATCTATTTCCTAATTGTATTTTGTAGGCAGATTGTTAATATTTGGTCTGTCATTCTGTAAATTTAAAGTGTGTGCAAAATGAGACTTGTTGATAAAAAGTGGCAAACCTTGCCGATCGTTATTTTATCTTTTTCAATGCTGGTGGGCTTATACGGCTTTTACATCACCTTGGAAAAGTTAGTGGTAGAGAACGAACGTAACCATCTCGTCTCATTGATGTCTGATGTTGTCTATGAAATCCGTGAAGATAGCAGTTTGTTTACTCCCGGAGTGGATGTGGACGACTACATTGGCAACTTGACGCAAGCCAGCACTCGGCTGAGAATACAGGTCATTAACACTGACGGTGTGGTCATTGGTGATACAGACCTTTCCGATCATGCACTTGCGAGTGTTGAGAACCACAGCAATCGTCCCGAGTTTCAGCAAGCTTTGAAAACTGGCCTTGGCAGCGATGTACGCTTTAGTACCGTCACTTCTGTCGATCGTATCTATTACTCGCACAAAGAGTCGATGAATGGCAGCAGTTTCGTTATCGTGATCTCTTCACCAATGCATCAACTTAAGCAGATGAACTTCCAGCTAATGGGTATTCTGATCGGGATGGTTGTATTGAGCTTGAGCTTTTTGATTGGCACTTCGTATGTGAGTAACCGTCAGATTGTGCACAAGGTTGAAGAAGAGCAGAAGAAGCAAGATGAGCGTATTCGCCAAAGAACCCATGAGATTGAGTTGATGCACCGTTTGGCGAATATGCTTGCGGCATGTAACAACATGGTGGAAGCTCAGCAGATCGTCTCAGATATCTTGCCGCGAATTCTTGGTCAGGTGAACGGCAGTGTTTCATTGATGCGTGCTTCGCGTAACCAGCTCATCACTCAGCTAGATTGGGGAGAGGCTTGGCCAGGAAGTGCGAGCTTTGCACCGGAAGAGTGTTGGTCACTGCGAAAGGGGCGAGCACATCAATCAAATGATGACTTTCACTCGTTAACTTGTGGTCACATGCATGAGATGGAAAACAATCAGACGCTTTGTATCCCATTGACCGCTCATGGCAACACCATTGGCATCATGCACCTTTATTTCGGTCAAGGGCATATCGAGATTGACCCAATCACCGAGCAATTGGCTTTCAGTGTGTCAGAACACCTAGGCTTGGCGCTGGCTAACTTGAGCCTGCAAGAGAAGCTTCGCTCGCAAGCATTGAGCGATCCACTCACTGGACTGTTCAACCGTCGCTTCTTTGAGCAGAAGCTAGAAGAACACTCGATGAATTCGGCCACCAGCGAGCAGCCACTGTCTTTGTTAATGCTCGATTTGGATCATTTCAAACGCTTTAATGACAACTTTGGTCATGATGCGGGTGACTTCGTACTAAAAGAGATCAGCGCTTTGCTCAAGCAAAGTGTCAGTGAAGATGAGATTGCTTGTCGCTTAGGTGGTGAAGAGTTGGCGGTGCTGCTTCCACATTACACCATGCAGCAAGCGACCGAATTCGGACAAACCTTGTGTGATGCGGTTCGTTCTATGCACTTAGAGCACAAAGGGCTTTCTTTAGGCCAGTTAGGTGTATCGATTGGTGTCGCGACATATCCTAAGCCAGCCTCAGATACCGAATCTCTGGTTAAGATGGCGGACAATGCTCTGTACATGGCAAAAGACATGGGACGCAGTCGAGTGGTTAACTATGATGAGTACAGCCGCCATAAGGCACCTGCGTTGGAAGTTGTTGATGGAGAAGCGGTTTCGCAGTAACTCTAGTGAGTACAAAATTCAGATATAAAAAGAGCGAGTAACCTCGCTCTTTTTTTGTTTATATGAAGCTAGAAACTAGTCTTGCTTCTCTTCTGCTACAACACGAGAGTTATCTGGTGCTGCAAAGTGTTCTGAAAGCTCTTTGTTCGACACAATGTAGCCAATCCATAGGGCGCCTAAACAAATTACAACTGCAATACCTGTTGCACTTAGTGCTTGGCTAGCCATTGCTGCTACCAATGCGCTTGATAGGCTGCTGATGCTGATTTGCAAGCTATTCTGTAGGCCAGCCGCTGTTGCTGGGCTTTGCTTCGCACTTGATAGGGCACGGTTTACCACGATTGGGTAAAGTGCGCCATTCGCTACTGCAATCAGACAGAAAGGTGCAAGTAGAGGCCAGATTGATGTCAGCTCCCACTGCGATGCGATGAAGATAAGCATTGCAGCAACGCTGAACAAACCAATCAGATTTCTTAGTACCACACCATCACCATACTTCTTCACGGCTTGCTTACCGAAGTAACCACCCGCCATGAATGCGATCGTCTGTGGGATGAAACTCAGGCCGATATCTTTTGCTTCGTAGCCTAACTGAGCCATGATCTCAGGCATACCCGTTAGGTAAGCGAAGAACGCTGCAGAAGCCGATGCAAACATCAATACGTTGCCCACGTAAGGCTTTGATTTAAGCAGCATCTTGATATCAGTTTTAACTGATGTTTGTTTTACTTCTGGCGCTTCTTTTGGTTGAGCCATAGTAGTTGCCACTAGCAGCGCACCCATTAGTGTTAATGTCACGAAGATGCTGTGCCAGCCAAAGTTATCTGCCAGTAGTACACCAAGTTGAGGTGCCAGAGCTGGAGACAGTGCCACCAAAGGCATGATGGTTGCAAAAATTTGTTGGCTGCTGCTCTCAGAGTAGCGCTTGATAACCATCGCTTGCCAGATTACCGCTGGTGCACATACGCCAATCGCTTGAATGAAGCGCAGCGTCAGTAGGTGCCATACCTCAGTACTGAATGCCAAACCGAACGAAGCGGCCGTGAAAATAAAAAGACCAACCGCCAGCGTATTGCGGTGACCGTATTTATCACTCGCCAGTCCCCAAAGCAGTTGACCCATTGCCATACCACCAAGGAACACGGTAAGAGATAGTGCGATCTGCTCAGGGCCGGTTGCGAAATCGATCTCCATCGCCTTAAATGCAGGAAGGTACATATCGGTCGCGATAAAACCTAGCATTGAAAGTACTGCAAGGTAGACCAATTGAAATTTAGAAATATTCATAAGATGCCATTACGCTAAAAGTAGTGATGTTTTTATCATCAAAAAAATTGTTTGATATACAGAGGTGAAAGTCCCTGTTTATTTATGCTGACATTCTATTTTTCGGATCTGATAAAATAAAACGCTAAAATATGTGGTTATCAATCAAAAAATTTGAAGGCTTATGTTCTCTAAATCCTCTTTAGAAATGCTCGATACGGTAGCGCGCTTGGGTAGCTTTACCGCGGCGGCTGAGCAGTTGCACAAAGTGCCCTCGGCGATCAGCTATGGTGTCAGACAAGTCGAGCAAGAACTGGATGTTTTACTTTTCAGGCGTTTACCGAGAAAGGTCGAGCTCACTCCGGCAGGTGAACTGTTCATTGAAGAGGCGCGTGCACTACTGAGACAAATGGAAGAGGTCAGTGCCCAGACTCGTCGAGCAGCTCGTGGTTGGAAGAAAACCTTGCGTCTTACGCTCGACAATGTGGTGAAGCTCGACAAGATGAAGCCGATGATTGAAGAGTTTTATCAAACCTTTGAGTTTGCTGAGCTACAGATCAACATGGAAGTGTTTAACGGCTCTTGGGAAGCAATAGCACAAGGCAGAGCGGATATCGTGATTGGCGCGACCTCGGCAGTGCCAGTTGGCGGCGATTTTGAAGTCAAAGACATGGGGCAATTAGATTGGGCGTTTGTGATGTCACCAAGTCACCCGTGTGTGCGCGAACAGAATCTCAATGAAGAGTTCGTGAGCCAATATCCAGCCATCTGCTTGGATGACACCTCAAGCGTGCTGCCTAAGCGTCACACTGGCCACTACGCTAATCAAAGGCGTTTGCTGTTACCTAACTGGTATAGCGCGATTGAATGTCTGAAGAACGGTGTTGGAGTAGGGTACATGCCAAGGCATATTGCCGCGCCGATTATCGAGCAAGGTTTGCTGGTGGAGAAAATTTTGCCAGAGCCGAGCCCGTTGAGTCAGTGCTGCTTGGTGTGGCGAAAAGACGACAACCACAAGTTGATCGAGTGGATGGTCAACTATTTAGGATCCAGTGAACAACTTCACCGAGATTGGTTGGATCATCGCAAAGCGATCTAATTGAAAGATCTTTGTCGGCAAGATCAAAAAGAGCGAGTTTTCACTCGCTCTTTTGTTTCGGTAACTCGCTCTTATGACAAGAAGAACTTGTAAGAAGGGTTATCGGTTTCATCTTTGCACTGGTAACCAAGCTCTCTCAGGTGAGTAGAGAACTGAGCCAAATCTTCATCGTCCAGTTCAAAACCACATAATACGCGGCCGTAATCAGCGCCGTGGTTACGGTAGTTGAACAGGCTGATATTCCAGTGAGTACCTAAGGTATCAAGGAACTTAATCAATGCACCTGGATATTCTGGAAACTCAAAGCTGTACAAGCGCTCTTTCAATGGTTTTGATGGCTTGCCACCAATCATGTAGCGAATGTGCAGTTTTGCCATCTCATCATCAGACAGGTCGACGACTGGGTAGCCACCTTCACGTAGGTCGTTGATGATGTGATCGAGTTCTTCCTGTCCACCATTGAGACGTACACCGACGAAGATGTTCGCCAGGCTGTCATCGTTATGACGGTAGTTAAACTCAGTCACAGCACGGCCGCCAATGATATTACAGAACTCTAGGAAGGCACCTTGTCGTTCAGGAATAGTAACCGCAAGCAGACCTTCGCGCTTCTCACCCAATTCACAACGTTCAGACACATAGCGCAGACCATGGAAGTTGGTATTAGCACCAGACAGTACCGTTGCCAGTTGCTTGCCTTGCAATTGGTTCTGCTCAGCAAACTTCTTCAATCCTGCCAGAGCAAGTGCACCAGAAGGTTCGGCAATTGCGCGAGTATCTTCAAAGATGTCTTTCACCGCAGAGCAGATCTCATCGCTAGACACAGCAATGTGACCATCGATGTACTGCTGACACAGACGGAATGTCTCTTCACCAATGCGCTTAACCGCAACACCATCGGCAAACATGCTGACTTGATCCAGTACTACTGGTTCTCCGGCGTCGAGTGCTGCTTTCAAGCAAGATGAATCTTCTGGTTCAACCGCGATGACTTTGATTTCTGGCATCAGCTGCTTAACTAGCACTGCAACACCAGCCGCTAAACCACCACCACCGACAGGCACAAAGATGTAATCCATGTGACCATTTTGCTGAAGCATCTCCATACCCATGGTGCCTTGTCCTGCGATCACCAATGGGTGATCGAAAGGAGGCACAAAGGTGTAGCCATGTTCAGCGGAAAGGCGCTCTGCTTCAGCCTTTGCTTCATCAAAGTTGCTGCCGTGCAGAACCACGTTACCGCCAAAGCCACGTACAGCATCAACTTTGATATCTGGTGTGGTTTTTGGCATCACAATCGTGGTTTGAATACCAAGCTTAGAACCGGACAGTGCCATACCTTGAGCATGGTTACCTGCCGATGCGGCAATCACACCTGCGGCTTTCTGCTGCTCTGAAAGGCTTGATACCATGTTGTAGGCACCACGTAGCTTGAACGAGTGGACCGGCTGACGGTCTTCGCGCTTTAGCTGAACCTGATTACCAATACGAGCACTTAAGCGAGGCATCTCTTGCAGAGGTGTCACTATTGCTGCTTCGTAAACTGGCGCTCTCAGGATCTGACGCAGATAATCTGCGCCAGTTTGTTTTTGGGGACTGACCGTGTCATCACTCATAGATTAGCCCTCAAGCTTCGACTTATCACGCACCGCGCCTTTATCAGCACTGGTTGCCATGCTTGCGTAAGCTTTTAGTGCGAATGATACTTCACGTTGACGGTCTGCTGGTTTCCAGCCTAGTGCATCCTGCTTAACACGACGTGCTTCTAGCTCAGCCTCAGGCACATCCAGTGTGATTGAACGGCTAGGGATATCGATAGTGATGATGTCGCCATCTTGAACTAGGCCGATAGTACCGCCACTTGCTGCTTCTGGAGAAGCGTGACCGATAGATAGACCCGATGTACCACCAGAGAAACGACCATCCGTTAGTAGTGCACAAGACTTACCTAAGCCCATAGATTTTAGGTAAGTCGTCGGGTAAAGCATCTCTTGCATGCCCGGACCACCTTTAGGGCCTTCGTAACGGATAACAACCACTTCACCCGCTTTTACTTTGCCACCTAAGATGCCTTCTACGGCTGTGTCTTGGCTTTCAAATACGATAGCAGGACCTTGGAATTTCAGGTTCTCTTCATCAACGCCTGCTGTCTTAACGATACAACCGTCAACGGCGATATTACCTGAAAGTACCGCTAGGCCACCTTCTTGGCTGAATGCGTTCTCTTTGGTACGGATACAACCTTCTTTACGGTCGTCATCAAGGCGATCCCAACGACAATCTTGCGAGAAGGCTTTAGTCGTACGAATACCAGCAGGACCCGCGCGGAAGAACTTAAGTACCGCTTCGTCCTCTGTCTGCATGATGTCGTATTGAGCAAGCTGCTCTTGCATGCTTAGGCCAAGTACAGTACGAGTTTGGTTGTTCAGTAGGCCTGCACGGTCTAGCTCACCTAGGATAGCCATTACACCACCAGCGCGGTGAACGTCTTCCATGTGGTATTTCGGTGTTGAAGGAGCCACTTTACATAGGTGTGGAACACGACGAGACATCTCGTCGATATCGCCCATATCAAAGTCCACTTCACCTTCTTGAGCCGCTGCTAATAGGTGAAGAACGGTGTTACTAGAACCACCCATTGCGATATCTAGAGCCATCGCATTTTGAAAGGCTGCGCGGTTCGCGATATTGCGAGGCAGTGCTGATGCGTCGTCTTGCTCGTAGTAACGCTTAGTCAGGTCAACGATACGCTTGCCGGCATTGATGAACAGCTCTTCACGGTCAGCGTGCGTTGCTAGCATAGAGCCGTTACCTGGCTGAGACAGACCAAGCGCTTCGGTTAGACAGTTCATTGAGTTAGCCGTGAACATGCCTGAACATGAACCACATGTTGGACATGCAGAGCGCTCTACTTGCTCACTTTGCTCATCTGAAATTGTTGGATCGGCACCTTGGATCATCGCATCAACAAGGTCTAGCTTGATGATCTGATCGGAAAGCTTGGTTTTACCTGCTTCCATTGGGCCACCTGATACAAAGATCACTGGGATGTTTAGGCGCATTGCTGCCATCATCATTCCCGGAGTGATTTTGTCACAGTTAGAGATACATACCATCGCATCCGCACAGTGAGCATTAACCATGTACTCTACAGAGTCTGCGATAAGCTCACGTGATGGCAGTGAGTACAGCATGCCGCCGTGACCCATTGCGATACCATCATCAACTGCGATGGTATTGAATTCTTTAGCGATACCGCCCGCTTTCTCGATTTCACCTGCAACTAATTGGCCCATATCTTTAAGGTGAACGTGGCCCGGTACGAATTGAGTGAAAGAGTTTACAACTGCGATGATTGGCTTACCGAAGTCATCATCTTTAACGCCAGTTGCACGCCATAAAGCGCGCGCACCAGCCATGTTGCGTCCGTGGGTAGTCGTTGCTGAACGATAGATTGGCATTGCTTAAATCCTTATAAAATATTTGGCTGTTGCTTACTGATTTTCTGAAGTTTGGTTTTCTGGGTAAACATAGTCTAGCCAGCCCCACTTATCTTCAGTGGTACCATTGAAAAGACCAAAGTAAGCCGCTTGAACTTTTTCAGTGATAGGACCGCGTTTGCCTTCACCTACTGTAATTTTGTCTACACTGCGAACTGGAACAATTTCCGCTGCTGTGCCTGTCATGAAGACTTCGTCGGCAAGGTATAGCGCTTCGCGAGCAATGTTCTCTTCACGGATCTCATACCCCATGTCTTTTGCTAGCGTCATGATTGAATCACGCGTGATGCCCGGCAGAATTGCACTGGTCGCTGGTGGTGTAGATAGCACGCCATTGCGCACAACAAAGATGTTCTCACCCGCACCTTCAGAAAGGTAACCATCGACACTGAGAGCGATACCTTCATCGTAACCATGACGACGTGCTTCACCACCAACCAGTAGTGAAGATAGGTAGTTACCACCCGCTTTTGCAGCTGTTGGGATGGTGTTTGGAGCCGCACGGTTCCAGCTTGAGATCATCGCATCTACGCCATTTTCTAGCGCTTCTTCACCTAGGTAAGAGCCCCAAGGGAAAGCGGCGATGATTAGGTCCATCTCAGTATTTTCTGGAGGACATACACCCAAACCCACGTTACCAACAAAGCCTAGAGGGCGGATGTACGCAGACTCTAGTTTGTTTTGACGTAGTGTTTCGCGAGTCGCTTCCATAATTTCTTCCTCAGTGTAAGGAATCGGGAAGCGGTAGATTTTTGCTGAGTCTTTTAGGCGCTTTGCGTGCTCTGGGTGACGGAAGATGACCGGACCTTTTGGTGTGTCGTAGCAACGTACACCTTCAAACACTGAAGTACCGTAGTGCATAGCGTGGGTTAAGACGTGAACGTTCGCCTCAGCCCAAGGAACCATTTCACCATTAAACCAAATATAGTCTGCCGTTTTTGCTGTCATGTTTGCGGTTCCTTATGCACTTATCTTTTGTTGTAAGTTGTTGTTTGGCAATTCATTACGACTGATAGAGATAACGTCAACGGTACGTACATCCCACAGCTTTTCGATTTGATTTACCAAGAAGGAAATTGGACGCTCACTGTCGACAATGATCTCAACGCTGGCGATCTTGCTTTCATGATTCTGAGTACCGGCTACTTGCTTAACGATGAAACCACGGTGACGAATAACACGAAGAACACGCTCTAGTAGTACTGGCTTATCATCGGCTTTGATGTCTAATAGGTATCTTTTCATGTTATGTGTTCTCCAACATATCACTGTTTGAAGCACCTGGCGGTACTAGTGGCCATACGTTCTCTTCTTCATCGATAAGAACATGAAGTAGGTAAGCCGTCTTGCTCTCTAGCATCTCTTTTAGAGCGGGTTCTACTTCTTCTTTGCGAGTGATGGTCTTGCCTGGGATATCGAAGGCTTTTGCAAGCATTACGAAGTCTGGGTTGTCATCTAAGATGGTTTCACTGTGGCGACCATCAAAGAACAGAGATTGCCATTGGCGAACCATACCCAAGCGAGAGTTGTTTAGCAGTACCATCTTCACTGGGATTTGGCGGCGTTTTAGCGTACCAAGCTCTTGCACGTTCATCATGAACGAACCATCACCAGAGATAAGGATAGATTGGTCATCAGGACGGCCAACCGAAGCACCCATCGCGGCTGGTAAACCAAAGCCCATGGTGCCTAAACCGGCAGAGGTGATGAAGTTTTGTGGATCGCGAGGTTGAATATGCTGCGCAGCCCACATTTGGTGTTGGCCTACATCAGTTGAAACGATAGAGCTTGCTGGCATCATGTCTGAAAGCTGCTTCAACAGCAGTGGAGCAAAGATCAGATCTCCTGGGTGGTCATATCGCCACTTGAATGAGCTACGTAGGCCTTCAGAATGATGAACCCAAGAAGAGATGTCTTGAGTAAGCTCTAGTTGAGGCATGATCTTGTTGATGTCGCCACGAATTGGTGCATTAGCCAGACGCAGTTTACTGAACTCAGCTGCATCGATATCGATATGGATAACCTTAGCGTGAGGTGCAAAGGTATCGAGCTTGCCTGTTACTCGGTCATCAAAACGAGCACCAACAACAATCAATAAATCACTCTCTTGAACCACTAGGTTAGCGGCTTTGGTGCCGTGCATACCTAACATGCCTAAGTAGTGTGGGTCGTCACGCTCAATGGTACCTAAGCCTTTCAGTGTACTTACTGCTGGCATTGGGTTGAGGCGTAAGAACTCACGAACTGCGCCGGTTGCTTTTGCCAGTTGCACACCACCACCTACGTATAACACGGGGCGGGTTGCTTGAGATAAGAAATATTGTGCCTGCTCAATCGCATCGGTTGTCGCAACCGGAATTGCAGGAGGAGTAAATTCAGGAAGAGAGTTTACAGGAGCTTCAGCCAGTTGAACATCCTTGGCGATATCAACGATAACTGGGCCAGGTCGGCCAGATTTTGCTACCACAAACGCTTCGGCTAGTGTTGGAGCTAGCTCTTCAATGTCGGTGACTAGGTAGCTGTGTTTAGTACATGATAGAGACATACCAATCACATCCATCTCTTGGAATGCATCGGTACCTATGTGGGAGCTTGCAACTTGACCTGTGATTGCAACCAGTGGGATAGAATCCATAAAGGCATCGGCTAAACCAGTGACTAGGTTAGTAGCACCAGGGCCTGAGGTTGCCATACACACTGCCACATCTTGTGTTGCACGAGCCATACCGATCGCAGCCATTGCTGCGCCTTGCTCATGGCGACATAAGATATGTTCAACTCCGCCGTCATAAAGTGCATCGTAGATTGGCATGATGGCACCACCTGGGTAGCCAAATACGGTCTCTATTCCTTGCTGCTTTAGTGCGGATACGACTAATTCTGCGCCTTTCATCGGAATTCTCCCGTATTACCTTTATTTTGGTAACTTTTTCCTTTGTCTCTGCACATCTTGTGCTCCCATTCTTCCTGTAAATCGGCAAAGCCGAAAATGTTCAAAAATATAAAATTCGAATCTATAAATTAGAAAAAACCCCCGGACTTGTCAGTGCGGGGGTTTTTTCTAATTCGTGGTTACTTTTTTCCCACTCGCCCCCGCGCAGTCTCAATAATGACTACGATAATCAGGTTAATCAGTGCGTAAATGCGAGCGTTGAAGTTCATATAATTCGAGTTTTCTTGTTTATTCTGTTCAGTAAATGTCTACATCTCTAGTGTTATCACACAAATCTGTCGCATGACAAGGAAAATGTCATTCTTTTTTCACATTAAAACACCATTCCACCAAGCTATATAACAATCTTATTGCTTTGGTGCGCAACGAATATCCAGAGCGAATACTTTTAAATCAAAGACAAAGGAAAGTTATGGGACTCGCGATAATTCATAGCCGGGCTAGTGTGGGGGTAGAAGCGCCAGAAGTGACGGTTGAGGTGCATATCAGCAATGGAATGCCGGGGTTCACGCTGGTGGGTTTACCTGAAACGACAGTCAAAGAGTCCAAGGACAGAGTCCGAAGTGCCATCATCAATTCTCGCTTTGAGTTTCCATCGAAAAGAATCACGGTCAACCTTGCTCCGGCGGATTTGCCAAAAGAGGGCGGCCGTTTTGATTTACCGATTGCGCTTGGAATCTTAGTCGCCTCTGAGCAACTTCCTACCTCCAAGATCGCGCAGCATGAGTTTATCGGTGAGTTGGCACTGTCGGGAGAACTGCGTTCAGTGAAAGGGGTACTGCCAGCAACACTGGCTGCTGATAGTGTTGAGCGCTGCTTGGTTGTGCCGCATTACAATGGCGATCAGGCGGCTCTAGTGGGGAAAGGGGCCCATAAGTCGGCGCAAACCCTATTGGAAGTTTGCGCAGATATGTGTGGTCAGGCTCAACTGGGTTTGTATCGCACCGAGCAACATCAAGTCGATGTGTCTGAGCTTCGTGACTTGCAGGACATCATTGGCCAACAGCAGGGTAAGCGAGCATTGGAGATCGCAGCTGCGGGTAACCATAACTTACTTTTTCTCGGACCTCCTGGAACGGGCAAGACCATGTTAGCGTCTCGTCTGCGTGATTTGTTACCTGATATGAGTGATGATGAGGCGATGGAAACGGCATCAGTCGCTTCGTTGACTCAGCAAGAGATTAATCAATACAACTGGAAGCAACGTCCGTTTCGCGCGCCACATCATTCGAGCTCAATGGCAGCGCTGGTTGGTGGTGGCTCTGTACCTCGCCCGGGCGAGATCTCTTTGGCACATAATGGTTTATTGTTTCTTGATGAGATGCCCGAGTTTGAGCGTAAGGTGCTCGATTCATTGCGTGAACCACTGGAGTCGGGTGAAATCATTATCTCTCGGGTGGCGGGTAAAACTCGCTTTCCTGCGCGCTTTCAATTAATTGGTGCATTGAACCCTAGTCCAACTGGTTACTATGAGGGTAATCAAGCGCGTGCTAACCCGCAGATCATATTGCGCTACCTCAACCGGCTATCAGGGCCATTGCTTGATCGGTTTGATATGTCTCTCGAGATCCCACTATTGCCCAAAGGAATGCTCGCCGAAGGTGGTGACAGAGGTGAAACTACCCAAGTCGTGAAGCAGAGGGTCAAGCAGGCTCGTCAAACCATGTTGTCTAGGAATCATAAATCGAATGCACTGCTCGGCAGTCGAGAAATTGAAAAGTACTGTCCACTGCGACGCGAAGATGCGGAGTTTCTCGAAACGGCACTGCATCGTTTGGGGCTATCGATTCGTGCCTATCACCGAATCATCAAGGTCGCACGCACCATCGCTGATCTGGACGGTAACGAGCAGATAGAAAAGAAACACTTATCCGAAGCTCTCGGTTACCGCGCGATGGATAGATTATTGAAGCAACTTACGGCACAAGCTGTGTAGTGAAAAGTAGGAAAAGCCTGCATAGATGCAGGCTTTGGTTTGATAGTGTATCCGTATCGGCTGGGTTAGAACTTGTAGTTTAAGCCAACTGAAACAATGTATTGAGACTCATCATAGAAGGTAATGTTCGAGTCGCTCGTGCCGTAACCTGCAAGAGAAACGAACGACCAGTTTTCCCAGTCCATGAATTGATCATATTCGTAAGCTGCGAAGAGGTTGATGTTATCGTCACTACGCTTTTTGTCATAGATTGGGTTGCTAGCGTCATATGAACGTTGGTTGTAGCCCGCTGTTAATGCGTATTGGTGACGACCCATACCACCAAATAAGCTGACTTCACCACCGAACTGTTCGAATGATTCAGCATTACCTTCCGCATCACTTGATTGGTAAATCAAAGATGGTACTAGCATCATGGTGCGGCTGATTGGCTGGCGGTACTGACCTTTCAAGTAGATGGTATCAGCATCACGCTTAAGCTCTTCGTATCCAACCAGATCGCTATCGACATCTTTGGTCGCGTAAGCCATATCCAGTGAGAAAGCTGAACCTGCGATGTTACTTAGCTTCAAACGGAAAGCATTACCAGTTTCATCGGTTTTGCTTCGAGCGACACCCTCTGCATAAGGGTTGGCCCAGGTTTCACCTGACATAATGGTTGGTAGTAGTGAAGCGTCAATAACCATGCCTGATTCAAGTTGGTATTTGTAACCAACCTCAAGCACTACGGTACCCGTAGCCACGTCATCACGTGCAGTACCTGTGTAGACTTGATGATTTAACTTTTCACCAAAGGTGTAAGCGATACTACCTAGCGGTGCGACAAGAAATGAGCTCTCAGATGAGGCTTTCTGGGTGTTTGATGAAATTGTGCTATTAGCATCGGTATCAAAGTTTGAGGTAGAGGAGGTTACCCCGGTGTTAATAGAGATTTCACCACTGAAGCCTTGCTCATCAGCAAGCTTGGCAAACGCGGGCGCAGCAGCAACGCTTAACGCTAATAACGTATATTTGATTTTCATTCAGAGGCTCCTTGCCCCAGTGATTGGCAGCAATAAATGGCTGTTAATAAGAAGTTATAGAAAACAACAAAATCTAAAGGTTCACTTTATCGCGCACCTTATAAAGGTTTATTGGATAAATGGGAAGTAGAACTAGACTGAGGACTGGCTTTACTTCCTATAGTGATTAAAAAGCGTCAGGTACAAAAAAGGAAGCCGAAGCTCCCTTATTTTTGATTTTTGATGGTTTTTTTACTTCTTCAGCAAGAAATTAACCAATTCGAAGTACTCGTCTAGGCTGCTGATGCCTTGTGCTTCTACTAAGTAACGGTTGTTAACCACAACTGCTGGTACACCAGAAAGACCGCTGTCTTTGAATGCTTTATCAAAACGACGAACCATAGAATCTACAGCAAAGCCGTTGTAGGCCGCATCGAATTTCTTCGCATCAACACCTTCATCTAAGAAGATTTGACGTAGTTCTGCTTCATCGCGTGGTGGCTTGTTCATGTTGTGAATGCGGTTAAACATCACTGGTACCATTTTGTCTTCCACTTTTAGTGCAATCATGGTCGCGTAAGCTTTGCTCATTGGCAGACCCATGTTGCCACCCATGAATGAAACATGGTTTTTCTGTAGCTTAGCGTCTTTCGGTAACTGCTGTTTTAGCTGCTGGATGATAGGCTCAAAGCTATTACAGTGTGGGCAGTAGAAAGAGAAGAATTCAGTTACCACAGGTTTCTTTGATGCTTCTAGATCAAGAACTTTGTAGTGCTCACCTTCGTTAAATTTCGCAGCGTGAGCTGACAGGCTCAACATGATCAATGAGAAAAATGCGAATAGCTTTTTCATTTATTCAATCTCCATTATGTTTGAATTTTTATCTAGTTGTATGTTGCGATTGCGGTTACCACTGAGGCATCAACGAAAGTGGTGGCTCTTGCAGGGTAGCAATTTGCTCTTTACAAGCAAGTACTTGTTGCTCCCAATATTTCGGGTCATTGAACCATGGGAAGGCCAACGGAAACGCTGGATCGTCCCATCGCTTAGCTAACCATGCCATGTAATGCACCATACGTAGACCGCGCAGGGGCTCAATTAGTTTCAGTTGTGAGCTATTAAAATCACAAAACTCTTGGTAATTCTCTAGCAGAATATCCAATTGCATTAGCTTATCTTGGCGTTCACCATTCAGTAGCATCCATAGGTCTTGGACCGCAGGGCCGTTACGTGCATCATCAAGATCGACGAACATTGGCCCATCACGCCATAAGATATTACCTGGGTGGCAATCACCATGCAGGCGGATGTTCTCAACGTTGTTCGGCCATTGACTCTCTAGCTCTTTGATCAACATGTCGATGTCGTTAAAGAAGGCGTTCTCTAGGTGCATCGGGATAAATTGAGAGTTTTCTAAGATCTTGCGTGGTTGATGCAGGTATTCATCTAGGCTGATCGTAGGACGATGCTGAAAGGTCTTAGCCGCACTTGCCTTATGAATCCTACCAAGGAAACGGCCAACGCCTTCTAACTGATCCAGATTATCCACTTCATACTGTCTGCCACCGACGCTCTCAAACAGCGCGAACAGGTAGCCCTGATACTCATGCAGGGTAGCACCATTGATACGCATTGGCGGCGCGACGGGAATCTCTTGGTCGATGAGCTCCAATGCAAAGTCATGCTCTTCTTGGATCTGTGCTTTGTTCCAGCGCTGAGGGCGATAAAACTTAACGACGTAGCGTTTACGGTCTTCATCGGTGAATTGATAGACCCGGTTTTCGTAGCTGTTCAGAGCAAGAAGCCCAGATTCAGCACGCACCCCAATGCTCTCCAGTGCGAACCACATGAAGTCGGGGGTCAGGTTATCAAAGTTAAAGGCTTGCATCGTCATATAATAAAAAAGGCTCATTACTGAGCCTTTTTCCATTTATTAGGTGTTATACCAATCGTGTGTGACTAGTATCAGAGCTTCTTGATAAAGCGGCTTTCTACTTTCATCGTAAACTCTTCATTATCCGAGAGTATAAACTGAATTGTCGAAACAGGTGAGCTCAGTTTCTCAGGATCAGCACCTAAACTGATAGGTAGGTTCAAAACCTCGCCCGGAGCAACCGTCACGGTCTGCTTGCCGTACCAAATTGAACCTGGTAATCCGCTTACTTCGAGCTTGTACTCTTGTTCTTGTTGAGTCTTGTTGATTACCTTGAGGGTATAGGTGTTTTCAACCAGCCCCTGAGTGTTGACTCTGAACAGTTGGTTTCTATCACGCAGAACACTTAATCCTGCTGGGTCGACGCTGGCGATCTGTACAAAGAACAAGCCAAGCATCAGAACAAGTATTGCACCGTAGCCCAATAATTTAGGACGCATTACTTTAGTCGAGTGGCCTTCAAGCCTATGCTCCGTGGTGTAGTTAATCAGACCTTTTTCATAGCCCATACGCTCCATGGTCTTGTCGCAGGCATCAATACACGCACCACAGTTAATACATTCGTATTGCAGGCCGTCACGGATATCAATGCCCGTCGGACAAACTTGCACACACAGGTTACAGTCAATACAGTCGCCAAGACCAAGTGCTTTAGGATCTGCCTTGCGAGAACGAGGACCACGGCTCTCACCACGCTTGTTATCGTAGCCTACGATGAAAGTGTCTTTATCAAACATCGCAGATTGGAAGCGAGCATAAGGACACATGTGCAGACAAACAATTGAACGCATCCAACCAGCGTTGGCATAAGTACAGCCAGCGAAGAACAGTACCCAGAACACTGGCCAGAACGAAGAGTTAAAGGTAAAGAAACCAACCACTAGTTCTTTGATTGGGATGAAGTAACCAACAAAGGTCAAACCGGTCGCGATAGCAATTGCCCACCATGCAATGTGCTTGATGGTTTTTCTGATCATCAGATTGGTGGTCAACTTGCCAGAATCTTGTTTTCTTCGCTTATTGGCAGCACCTTCGAGCTTCTCTTCGAACCAGATGTACATGAAGGTCCACACGGTTTGCGGGCACAGGTAACCACACCACACACGGCCTAAAAAGGTGGTGATAAAGAACAGGCCGAAGGCGGCAATCATAAATAAGATCGCAAGTAGGGTGAGATCTTGCGGGTAGAGAGTGGTGCCGAAGAAGTTGAACTGCTGGCTACCGATATCGAGCAAGATTGCTTGTCGCTCACCAAATGGAATCCATGGGATCAGCGCAAAAAGTAAAAGTAAGAACCAACCACCGTAGCGGCGTAATTGTTGGAATTTACCTTTGCTTTCTCGAACATAGATTCGGTTACTTGGGTTAAATCGATCTCCATTACCTTTATGTGTCTTAGGGTTAAAGGTTTTAGGAGTCACATCTTTGATATCGATTTTATCCTGACTCATGGACTATCCTTTTGGTGGCTATACCCTTCTTCGAGAGTATTGACGACATTGCTTTAAAAATATGATGTTAGAGGATCTAAGCTTAAGTTTGGTGCAAGGCTGAAAGAGCACTCACTCTTATTATTTTAGAAGATCCTTATAGGTGGCGATTATAGCGACAATCTTGTTCTCATTTCTTTAACGCAATCAACCTTTAACAACAAAAGTCATAACAGTTGTGACGAAAAAATAGCGAACAGAAACAAAAAAGCGACCGAGTGGTCGCTTTTTTAAATTGAGCTATTTATCTATAACGCAATGGCGTTTTAACACATAGAGATGATTAAAGTAGGCCACGTGCTTTTAGGATTGCGGTTTTGAAATCGTCTTCTTGATCTTTTTTAAGGCCAGGAATCATTTCATCTTTTTCGCTGTTGCGCATTTTCAGATGGTAGATAAGTACATCATCAGTCAGGTCTTCAAGCTTACCATCGTAGCCTGCTTCTTTTGACAGATTAATGATGAACTCTAACAAGTTAAGCTCTTGATCTTTCTGCCACTCTGGCTCCATCAGTTCAAGCAGTTCTTCTATGCGGTGACACTTCATACTTTATTCTCCACAAATTTTATAATGATTTGTGGTTAAGGTATCAAATCGGTTAAGGAATACCAATGTGTAAACGTATTTCCAGAGTATGTCGGGCAAGAAAAAAGCGCAGTAAAACTGCGCTTTTTGTTAAGCGGCTTTAATTACTTTTGTTGTAGTCGGTGCTAATAAAGCAGTCTTCTCAACTAAAGTCATTGTAGGAGCCAATTTCTTTGCCGTTGGAGCAGCAACAAAGCCACTACGACGACGCATCGCACTACGGTTGGTGTGCGAGAACCTGACAGCTGTTGGGCGCATTAATTTACCTAACGGTCAGGCATATCCATTGCCAATCTAATGGCCTGATTCACTATGAGATCCGCCTCAATTGCTTGAAGAGTCACTCGTCTGGCTTCCGCCAATCCGAATAGTAAATCAGGATAATGATATGCATGCATATCGAGTATTAGATTATCACTATCTCAGTTATCGATCGACGCTTGAGTGATAAATAGACGATATTAGAGCTAAAATTGTGTGAGCAGTATATTTGAGTTTGAACCTCTTTCAGGCTTAAGATGATGCTTTAAAGGAGGTGCATATGTCGTTCTTAAAGAAAACGTTAGCAAGTTTTGGTATTGGGTCGGCTAAGGTCGATTCGGTATTGCAACAGGAAGTGCTGTACCCAGGGCAGAAGGCGAGCATTATTGTGCATGTGTATGGTGGCGCCCAGCCGCAGGAGATCGACAATATCGATCTTAATCTGTGCTGTCGTTACGTCAAAGAAGTCACCATGAACTCGCAAAGGCAAGAGGGCGGCCAAACACGCCGCATGCAGCAGACATACTCACTAGCAAAATGGAGCCTGCCATACGCGTTTGTTATTCAGCCGGGTGAAACTCGCGACTTTGAGTGTGAGTTTGATGTTCCGTTGAACACACCGGTGACGATTGGCGATTCCAAGGTGTGGCTGGAAACAGGGCTAGACATAGCGATGGCGATTGACCCCTCGGATAAAGATATCTTAACGGTTCGCCCTGATGCACTCCTTGATGGCATTTTTAACGAACTGGAAGCTCAAGGGTTACGTATTCGTCAGGTTGAGTGTGAAGCGGTTGATGGCTTTGAACTTCCGTTTGTTCAAGAGTTTGAGTTTGTTCCAACCACAGGGCCTTATCATGGCCGTTGGCGCGAGCTGGAAGTGGTTGCTCATCGAGATGACAAAGAACTTAAGCTATGGTTTGAAATAGACCGTAATCGCGATGGTGCAAAAGGTATGTTGGCAAGTTTGCTAGGCATTGGCCAATTGCATCGACAGTTGAGCGTGCCACTCGATACCTCCCCAGAAGAGGCGGGTAAGATGGTAATTGAGTATCTAGAAAGCGCGTCTTAGTGCTTTCTAAATAAATGATGCTTAAGGGATCGGTTGTCTCCGATCTCTTGAGATTTTACATGTCATAAAAATTTAAGCTTACACGTGTACGCTTAATGTGTAATACTAGCGTTATCGAACATTTACTCTAGTAGGATAATCATGTCTGCATCATCGGCGAGCGAATACAGTGACATCGAAGAACGCGCCAATGCGATAACCCATGGCTTGGGCGTTGTACTTGGCGTGGTTGGTCTAATCCTGCTACTGATCCGTGCGTTTGACCATCAAGCCGACACACTGACGATTGCCAGTATGGCGGTGTATGGCAGCAGTATCATTCTGCTGTTTCTTGCTTCTACGCTTTACCACTCTATCACCACAGAAAAAACCAAACGTCTGCTGAAAACTCTCGATCACTGCGCGATTTACTTACTGATCGCAGGCAGCTACACACCATTTTTACTGGTTAGCTTAAGAACGCCATTAGCGATGGGGTTGATGGCGGTGATTTGGGGAATTGCGCTGGTCGGCATCATTATGAAGATAGCCTTCGTCTACCGATTTAAGCGATTGTCATTGGTGACTTACTTAGCAATGGGCTGGTTGTCACTGATCGTGGTGTATCAACTGGCGATGAATATTGAGATGGGCGGCTTGGTGCTATTAGCACTCGGTGGCGTGATTTACTCGTTAGGTGTGATTTTCTATGTAGCTAAGCGCATCCCATACAATCATGCCATCTGGCACTTGTTTGTGTTGGCGGGCTGCGCTTGCCACTTCTTCGCGATCTATCTGTACGTGACTCCGGTTTAGCGAGTCAGTACTTCAACGATTTCTGCTTTAATTTGGTACTCAGGGTGCTGCTCAACCTCTAGCTTGATCGAGGTGCCTTCAGCATCCGTTTTTGGGCGAAGGTAGGTATCTGCCATACGCTTGATTGATTTCCAAACGGAGACCGTTTTCTCTTCTAAAAGCTCACCGCTAGTAGAATAAAGGTCGAGCTTTACCGACACCAAGATCACAGCTTGTGTACTTTGGTTGGTAATCGCCGTTGGAATTATCAGCTCACCATCTTCATAGTGGCTAGCACCGAATACCACATCAACCCCTGATTGTGACAGCTGTAGGCTTGGCTTCTTGCTATCAACAACAATTGTCGTACCTTGCATATTCGTTGCAATCGGAACGGCGACAACAGGTGCGGCAGCAACAGGCTCCGTGCTCTTTGATGTTACTGCTTCTTTTGTTTGCTGCTGTGGTACCACGTATTGCCACGTAAAATCATCTTTCAGCAATATCTGTTTGCCATCTTGCAGAGTCACCATCTGATCGGCCAATGCTGAACTGCTCAGCAGTGCGCTTGCGATAAGTAGGTATGATCTCATATCTCTATATCCTTAAGTATTTGTGTAACTAGCGTCGCCAGAAGGCAGGGAAGAATAGAACGATAAGTGTCAGGATCTCGAGTCTTCCCATCAACATGCCGAAGCTTAGTAACCATTTAGCACCGTCTGGCAGTGGAGCAAAGTTACCTGTTGGACCAATAACACTACCCATTCCCGGACCCACGTTAGCAACTGCAGTCACAGCACCAGAGATACTGGTGATTGGGTCCAACCCCATCGCACTCAAACCGCCAGCGATTAAGATAATCGTAATAAAGAACATCAAACCAAATGCTACCAATGAGCGCACGATATCGTCGCTCACAGGACGTTGATTGTAGCGCTGAACAAATACGCCTGATGGGTGAATTAACTTCATCATCTGTTTGTGAAGCATCGTCATCGCTATCTGGAAGCGGAATATCTTGATACCACCCGAGGTTGAACCTGAACATGCGCCAGCCATCATCAAGAAGGCAAACAAGGTGGTTGGTAGTGCGCCCCATGCTGTGAAGTCTTCCAAACCAAAACCGGTAGTGGTGACTACGGATACTATGTTGAACATAGAAACACGCAGTGCATCCAAAACGGTGTAGCCATCTCTCACCACAAGCCATGTTGAAATGACCGCACTGGTGAATAAGAACAGGTAGGTAAAGCCTTTCACCTGAGCATCTTTGTAGAGGATAGACAGTTTTCTACCACGCAGTGCGCTAACGAATAGCAGAAATGGTAAGCCACCAAGGAACATGAACACTGTACCCACCCAGTGAGCGCTATTTGAGAAGTGGTTCATCGAGCCATCTGAAGTCGAGTAACCGCCAGTCGATAGCGTGGTGAACGAGTGGTTGATGGCATCAAACACGCTCATGCCCGCAAACAGGTAGCTCACTAAGCATAAACCCGTTAATACCAGATAAACGGCTACGATATTCTTGGCGACAGTTTTTGCTCGAGGGCTGCTTTTATCGGACCAATCGGAAGATTCAGTTTGGAACAGGCGCATACCACCGACGTTAAGCATCGGCAGTACCGCAACCGCCATTACGATGAAACCAATGCCACCCAGCCATTGTAGTATTGAGCGCCACAGTAGAATACTTGGTGCCATGCTGTCTAAGCCACTCAGTACTGTTGAACCTGTTGTGGTAATACCCGACATGGTTTCAAAATAAGCGTCAGTGAAGCTGATGTGGTTGATGAACACGAACGGTAGCGCAGCGAAGGCACTGGCTATTGTCCATACCAGAGAGGTGATCAGGAACATATCCCGCACCCCAAGTCTGAACTTGGCAGAGCGGCCTAAACTCAAGCAGATGAACGCGACGATGTGCGTGATCACCACTGATTGACCGAATTCGAGAAAGCCACCTGTGCCGGTAAAGAAGGCGACCAGTGTTGGGATGTACATGAACAGGGCCAGTTTTGATAACACTAACCCTATCACTAATAATATAGGACGAAAATTGACCATAGCTTAATGCCTAAGCGCGTTGTTACGTGAAGACTTATGAGAATAAGGCTACAAGAAGAACGGACTCGGTTGGAAAAGAGACTCAACATCAGGCACGTATTTCTTGTCTACTAGGAACATTACTACGTGGTCATCTTGTTCGATCACGGTTCTATCGTGCGCGATAAGCACCTCTTCTCCGCGAACAATGGCACCAATGGTGGTGCCCGGTGGTAGTTTTATATCGCCAATCGCTCGGCCAACGACTTTAGATGTGGTTTCGTCACCGTGGGCAATCGCTTCGATAGCCTCAGCAGCACCGCGACGTAGAGAAGATACGTTAACAATATCAGCACGACGAACGTGAGTAAGTAGCGCAGAAATGGTCGCTTGTTGTGGGGAGATTGCAATGTCAATCACACCGCCTTGCACAAGGTCTACATAGGCACCGCGCTGAATCAGTACCATTACTTTTTTGGCACCCATACGCTTAGCCAGCATTGCCGACATGATGTTGGTTTCATCTTCATTGGTTAGGGCAATGAACACATCAACTTGATCGATGTTCTCTTCGGTCAGTAGCTCTTGGTCTGCAGCATCACCACAGAATACGATGGTGTTTTCTAATTCTTCAGATAGCTTCTCTGCACGTGTGTAGCTACGCTCGATAAGCTTGATGCTGTAGCTCTGCTCAAGGCGTTTCGCTAGGCTTGCACCGATGTTACCACCACCAACAATCATTATGCGGCGGTACGGTTTCTCTAGGCGCTGTAGCTCACTCATTACTGAGCGGATATGGTTACTTGCCGCTACAAAGAACACTTCATCATCGGCTTCAATAATTGTGGTGCCTTGTGGGCGAATAGGGCGACCTTGACGGAAGATAGCCGCCACACGTGTATCGATGTGTGGCATGTGCTCACGCAAAGCAGACAGGGCATTACCAACCAGTGGACCACCATAGTAGGCTTTTACCGCCACTAGGCTGACTTTCTGTTCTGCGAAGCTCACCACTTGTAGTGCGCCTGGGTATTGGATCAAACGCTCAATGTAGCTGGTGACCAGTTCTTCCGGTGCGATCAGGTGATCGACAGGGATTGCACCTGATTTGAACAGCGCTTCTTTCTCTTCTAGATATTCTGGAGAACGAATACGTGCAATTCGGTTTGGCGTATTAAAAAGAGAGAAGGCAACCTGACACGCGGCCATGTTGGTTTCATCCATGTTGGTTACTGCAACCAACATGTCGGCATCTTGCGCACCCGCTTCACGTAATGTGTTTGGGTGGCTGGCATAGCCGTTTACAACCCTAAGGTCATATTTATCTTGAAGTTCACGCAGTCGGTCGGCATTACGGTCGACGATCGTGATGTCATTGTTTTCACCCACTAGGTTTTCAGCAAGGGTACCGCCTACTTGTCCAGCACCTAGGATAATGATCTTCATAGCCTTTCTCTTATTTTTGCCGTTGTAATTCTAGTGTTCTCATTTTGCTTTGATAATGCACTAGAAAGAAACAGCGGCTAAGAAATAAAATTCTTAGCCGCTGTTAATTGTTATGCCTGTTTTACTAGAACTGCGTAGTAGAAGCCATCCATATCTTCTTCACCAGGCAGTATTTGACGACCCGGATTTTCGATATCAGACCCAACTAGTGTTGCGTTCTCAGTACGTTCTAGGAATGCTTTCACCTGCAGAACGTTCTCTTGTGGTGTGATAGAACATGTTGCGTAAACCATGGTGCCGCCTTCTTTCAGCTGGCGCCACATTGCATCCATGATCTCACTTTGTAGTTCCGCTAGTGCTTCAATATCCGATGCACGACGTAGCCATTTGATGTCTGGGTGACGACGGATTACGCCAGTCGCCGAACAAGGCGCATCAAGTAGGATACGGTCGAACTTATCGCCCATCCACCACTCTTCAGGGTAGCGAGCATCGCCACAAATTACGTCGGCACGCAGTTGTAGACGTTCAAGGTTATCGTAAACACGGTCTAAGCGTTTAACATCACAGTCAATCGCAACCACTTCTGTGTCGTTAGTGTGCTCAAGAATGTGCGCGGTCTTGCCGCCTGGTGCTGCACAACAGTCTAGGATCAGCTCACCGTCTTTTGGTGTTAGGTAATCAACCGAAAGCTGAGCCGCTGCGTCCTGTACTGAAACCCAACCTTTGTCGAAGCCTGGCAATAAAGTTACATCACAAGGTGAAGCCAATTTTATTGCATCCGCTGCTTCTGAGTGCAGGGTGTATTCAATGTTTTCGTTTTTAAGCAGTTCAACATACTCGTCACGAGTGTGGTGTTGGCGATTTACGCGCAGCCACATAGGTGCCTTGCTGTTGTTGGCTTCAATCAGTAGCTCCCATTGATCTGGGTAGCTCTCTTGAAGCATTTTTAGAATCCAGCTTGGGTGGCCGTATTTGCCCGCGTTGTGGCTAACTGCTTTTTCATCCAGCTCTTCTTGGTCACGTAGGTAGCTACGTAATACTGCGTTGATCAAACCACTTAGGTTTGGACCACGCAGTGTTTTTGTGCCCTCAACCGTTTCCGCAACAGCTGCATGCGAAGGGATACGCATGAAGCTCAGTTGATAAATGCCCACCAAAATCAGGTGGTGGAATACACGCTTTTTACCTTTAAGCGGGTTTTCCATCAGCTCGTTAGCGATTGACTCTAGGCGAGGCAGGTAACGAAGTGCGCCGTAGCAAATCTCTTGCAGTAGAGCATGGTCTCGCGGGCGGATCGTTTTTTGAGCCGCAGGGAGAGCGTGTGAAAGAGAGTGGCCTTTATCGACAACTTGAAATAGGACATTTGCAGCAGCAGCGCGAACATTCATGAGGGGTACCGAATATTTATTTGAATACATGAGGGCATCTCTGCCCTCGTAAAGGTTTTCTAAACTGCGTTATGGCAGCTTTAAAGCGGTTAAGAAAGTTGAGTTCCAACTTCAAACCAGCTTGCACGAGAGTTCAAGATATCCTGAACAGACATAGCTTTTTTACCTGGTACTTGCAGCTGTTCAAGAACAAGTACGCCTTGCCCGGTTGCCACATAGATACCCGTTTTATCCGCTTGCAGAATAGTACCTGCAGGCTTATCAGAAGTTTGCTCTGCCACACGGCTTTGCCATACCTTGATGCTGTTTTCTGCAGCTTCAAAGTGGCTCATTGGCCATGGGTTGAAAGCACGAACGCAGCGCTCAATATGAGCCGCGTCATCACTCCAGTTGATACGCGCTTCTTCTTTGCTTAGCTTTTTCGCGTAGTTCGCAAGTTCGTCGTCTTGCTTTTCAGCGACTGCTTTGCCTGAAGCGATGTCAGCTAAACACTCAACAAGAGCGTCAGGGCCAAGGCCCGCTAACTTCTCGTACATCGATGCACTAGTATCTGTTGCTTCGATTGGTAACGTAGCGATACTCAGCATGTCACCTGTGTCTAGGCCGATATCCATCTGCATGATCGTAACGCCAGTCTCTTTATCACCCGCCCAGATAGAGCGTTGAATTGGAGCAGCACCACGCCAGCGCGGTAGAATAGAACCATGCACATTGATACAACCTAAGCGAGGCGTATCTAGAACCACTTGTGGGAGCAATAAGCCGTACGCTACAACAACCATGATGTCCGCATTCAAATCCGCTAGCTCTTGCTTAGCTTCATCTGACTTGAAGTTTTCTGGTTGGTAAACCGGAATGTTATTTTCAAGAGCGATGTTTTTTACTGGGCTCGCAGTCAGTTTCTTACCGCGGCCTGCTGGACGATCTGGCTGTGTATAAACAGCAATAACTTCATGCTCCGAAGACAACAACGCCGCCAAGTGACGGGCGGCGAAATCCGGAGTACCTGCGAAGACAATTCTTAAAGACTGACTCAAGGTAGGCTTCCTTCTTAATTTAGTAATAGCTGCGATTATTTGCCTTGCTTCTCATTGAAGCGTTTGATTTTCGCTAGCTTATCTTGAATACGTTTACGCTTAAGTGGCGATAGGTAATCAACAAACAACTTGCCTTCTAGGTGGTCAAGTTCGTGCTGAACACAGATAGCCAGAAGGTCATCAGCGTCGAATGTGAATTCGTTGCCGTCACGGTCTAGTGCTTTAACCGTTACTTCTGCAGCGCGAGGTACTAGAGCTCGAGCGCCAGGTACAGATAGACAACCTTCTTCGATACCATCTTCGCCGCGCTTCTCGATAATCTCAGGGTTGATAAGAACCATTGGTTCATCACGCGTTTCTGAAATATCAATTACAACGATACGCTGGTGGAAATCTACCTGCGTTGCCGCAAGGCCGATACCTTCTTCGTCGTACATGGTTTCAATCATGTCATCAACGAACTTTTGAATCTCTGGGGTAACTTCTTTTACCGGTTTCGCCACGGTACGTAGACGATCATCTGGTAATGTTAATACTTGTAATACAGACATATACACTCGAAATATTGAACTGTGCCGAAACAGCTTTAACCTTGTTGGCTCAATTCTAGACATTTTAGAGGTCAAATGACAGCATCCTGATGGTAATTCTCCAAATATACAGACCAAGGAAGCTAGGTCATGCGTCATATTTACCCCACTTTATCGCTTGTTTTTTCCTCAATTTCTTTTGTCGCAGTGGCAGAGAATAGTGAGCAACCTTTAACCATTAAGCGAGGTGCACCTGAAGCTTATGTGGTGGTTAAGGGCGACACCTTGTGGGACATCTCAGCAATGTATCTCGATAGCCCTTGGTTGTGGCCAAGGTTATGGCAGGTGAATCCAGAGATAGAAAATCCTCACCTTATTTATCCCGGAGACAAGTTGTCGTTGGTTTGGATTAATGGTGAACCTGTGTTGAGCCTCAAGCCTGTTATCAAACTCAGCCCTAAGATTCGTGTCTCGGAGAAGAAAGCAGTGCCTACTGTGAATGAGGGGTTGGTTTTGCCTTATTTGCAGTCTGATCGCTTGGTTGGGCAGCAAGATATTGAATCAGCGCAACGAGTGTTGGGAACAAGCGATGGAAAACGCTTCTTGTCTGGGGAAGACCGATTATTCATATCTGGAAACCAGCAGCATCCTAAGTGGGGTATCTACCGCGCCGTTGAAACTTATCAAAGGCAGCACCCTCAAGCGAGTATTACTTCTTTGCGCTTGGTTGCCACTGCGCGCTTAAAAGAAGTCGATGATGAGTTCAGCAGTCTACAGATAGACACTCAGCTGCAAGAAGTTCTACTTAACGATCTAGTACTGCCCGAGCTGGGCGTCGACCAAGTGAATCTCTCTATAACGTTTTATCCTGCCCCTAGTGCTGCGGGTCAGTTCGCAAATATATTAGGTTCTCTCGAGGGCAATCAATACAGTGCGAAAAATCAGGTGGTGGTGATCAACAAGGGCTCGCATGACAATCTTCGCCAAGGCTCTATGTTTACTCTCAGTGAAAGTGGTGCTGTCGTGTTCAGCAAACAAGGTGAATATAGCTATAAAGAGTCTGCAGCGAGTAATAAGGTGCAGTTACCAAGTACCTCGCTGGGCAGCCTTATGGTCATTCGACCTTATGAGTATTTTAGCCTCGCCTTGATCACTCAAAGTTCAAAGCCTGTGAGTAATGACATTCTGGCAGTATCGCCTTTGGATCTAGCTGTGACGGAAGAGGGAAGCGAGTGAATGAACAGCAATTGATCGCTTGGTTAACGTTAAGCTTTATTCCGCAACTGGGGGGAAAGCGTCTTGCTCGCCTACTGAGTGTTGATTCTCCTTTAAACATTGTTGGTTACTCAGGGCAACAGCTACAAGCATTGGGCTTATCAACTAAACAAATCTCCTATCTACGAGAGCAAGCCCCAAGAGAGGTAGAGGCTTGTCTCGCTTGGCGAGCTAAACAACCTAATCATCACATCCTTACTCCGAGTTGCCCACATTATCCTAAATTGCTGAGTGAGATTGCCTCGGCGCCCACAGTTCTTTTCGTTAAGGGCAACGTTGAAAAACTGATAGAACCTCAAATCGCCATGGTCGGAAGCCGTAATGCCGGCATCGAAGGTTTACAGACTGCGAAATCATTTGCCAAAGAGTTTGTACAAAATGGCTTGATTGTCACCAGTGGTTTAGCCTTAGGTATCGATGGCTATGCTCATGATGGTGCGTTAGAAAAAGGAGGCGAAACCTTTGCTGTGCTCGGGTCTGGCTTGGATTCTATTTATCCTGCGCGGCACAGAAACCTCGCGGCTCGGATATGTGAAAGCGGGGCGCTAATTTCAGAGTTTCGTCCAAGTGCTAAACCGCGACCTGAACATTTCCCGCGTCGCAATCGTATTATTAGTGGTTTATCGTTAGGAACCTTGGTGATCGAGGCTGCAGAGAAAAGTGGTTCACTAATTACTGCTCGCTACGCTTTGGAGCAAGGACGTGAAGTATTCGCGCTTCCAGGCTCTATTCATAGCCCAACGAGTCGTGGAGGCAACAGCTTAATCAAAGCTGGTGCTTGCTTGGTACAGAGTGCTCAAGATGTATTGGTTGAAATAAAGAGTCTGTTAGACTGGTCTATAGATCAACAGCCTAATTTATTCGAACCTGCGTCAAGCTTGGAAGAAAATGAACAATTGCCATTTCCACATCTGTTAGCTAACGTAGGATTAGAGGCGACACCCGTTGATATTTTGGCACAGAGAACCCATATACCTGTGCATGAAGTCATGATGCAGCTTTTAGAGCTTGAGCTCTCAGGGCATGTTGTTGCAGTTTCCGGTGGCTATATTCGAAAGGGGAGAGGCTAGCTATGATGATGGACATACTGATGTACTTGTTTGAAACCTACATCCATAGCGATTCTGAATTGCAGGTGGATCAAGACGAACTTGAAGATGAACTTCTTCGAGCAGGGTTTCACCAAGATGATATTTATAAGGCTCTCCATTGGTTAGAAGACCTTGCTGCACTGCAAGATACCGATAACCAAGCGGCGATTACTATGTGCTCTAATACCTCGATGCGTGTTTACACAAGTAAAGAGGTATCACGTATTAATATGGAGTGTCGCGGTTTCTTGTTGTTCCTTGAGCAGATCAACGTTCTTACGACAGAGATTCGTGAAATGGTGATTGATCGTGTGATGGGTTTAGAAACCAATGAATTTGAGTTGGATGATCTGAAGTGGATTATCTTAATGGTGCTGTTTAACGTACCGGGTAATGAAAGTGCTTACACGCAAATGGAAGAGCTGTTGTACACCAAAGAGCAAGGTATCTTGCATTAATACAGGCTTATCATGAGTAGTAAGATTGATAATCAGCTTTTTTCAGCACATGAACATGCACTAGAGCATGAACCGTGTCCACAGTGTGGCGGAGAGCTTCAGCTCCGCCATGGTAAGCATGGCCCGTTTTTAGGCTGTAAGCAATATCCGAGTTGCGACTACATCAAGCCTTTGCACCAAAACGATGGCCATGTAGTGAAAGAGTTGGGTGTACCGTGCCCTAAATGCCATAACGAACTGGTGCTGAGGCAAGGTCGCTATGGCATGTTTATTGGTTGTAGCAGCTACCCTGCGTGTAATCACATCGAATCTTTAGGCCAGCCCAAAGAACAACCTGAAGAGCAGCCGTTGGTTGGCTGTCCTGAATGTGGCAAAGGCCATTTGGTCGAGCGTAAATCTCGCTACGGTAAAACCTTCTACGCATGTGATAACTACCCTAAGTGTAAGTTTGCAGTAAATCAGCCGCCTATTATTGGTCGTTGCGAAGCGTGTCAGTTCCCGCTATTACTTGAGAAGAAAACAGCTCACGGAATGAAAAAGCAATGTGCCGACCGCAAATGTCACCACATTCAATCTGAATAGCCTCAGGTTATAGAAATAAAAATGGCGCTCACTGAGCGCCATTTTTTGTATCTAAACTAACAAAGCTATGCTGGCCTATTTCATTTGCTCAGCAAATTCATGAATAGCTGGATAAGCTTTTTTGTCGAGGATATCTGCCAGAGAACATAATGTTCTTTGCAGTTCGGCGCTGTAGTCTGCGCTCACATTAATGTGACCCATCTTACGGCCTGCTCGTTTCTCTTTACCATACCAGTGCACATGACAACCACCTTGAGCCAAAATAGCGTCAGGTAGAGTATCTTCACCAAGGATGTTGATCATTGCGGTTGGACGAATCAACTTGGTGCTACCTAGTGGCATTCCACAGACCGCACGAAGGTGATTCTCAAACTGACAAGTCTCAGCACCTTGCTGTGTCCAGTGGCCTGAGTTATGAACTCGTGGTGCAATCTCGTTAACCAGCAGTGAACCTTGAACGTCAAAGAACTCAAGTGCTAGCACGCCAACGTAATCTAAGCGCTCAGCAACCGCGGTAAACATGGCTTTCGCTTGTTCTTGCAGTTGAATATCATCAATTGCGGTCGATAGGCTTAATACGCCATCGGTGTGAACGTTTTCTGCCAATGGGTAAACTTGAACCTCTCCATTAGTTCCACGAGCACCAACTAGTGATACTTCACGGTCGAACGGAACAAACTCTTCTGCCACAATTGCTTGATTGTCGGTTGCAGCAATGCACTCGGCCATTTCTGTCCAAGTTGCTTCAACGCTTTCTAATGTTTTCAAACGCCACTGGCCTTTGCCATCGTAGCCGCCAAGTGTGCTCTTCAACACCATCGGTAGGCCAACATGAGCAATGGCTGCGTCAAAGTCTTCACGAGAGTTAATCACATAGTACTTAGCGTTCTTCACGTTCGCTTCGTCTAATAGCGCTTTTTCGAGGCGACGGTCACCGCCAGCTTTGATTGCTTCTGTGGTCGGTAAGAACTTACCGCTGCGCTCACATACTTCAAGCACATCATGAGGGATGTGTTCGAACTCAGCAGTAATCACGTCCGCGCGCTCAATCGCATTTTCTAAGCCGTTGCCTAGAATCGCTTGCGTTAATGGATGAACAATATTTTTGCTGCCAACATCAAAAGCAGAAATTTCAATATTCAGCGGTGCCCCAGCTAGGGACATCATGCGAGCAAGTTGGCCCGCGCCTAACACAAGAACATGCATGGGAATTAGTCCTCTGCAGGGTTTGGATTAGCAAGTACCGTTTCTGTTTGCTCAGAGCGGAATGCTTCTACTTTTGCCATTACTTCTTCATTGTGTGTACCAATGATTTGAGCAGCTAGGATGCCAGCGTTCGCTGCACCCGCTTCACCGATAGCCAGAGTACCTACCGCAATACCTTTTGGCATTTGCACGATAGAAAGCAGAGAGTCCATGCCTTTCAGCGCTTTAGACTGAACTGGAACACCAAGTACAGGTACGCTTGTGAAAGCAGCCGCCATGCCTGGTAGGTGGGCGGCACCGCCAGCACCAGCAATAATGACTTTAATACCGCGCTCTTTCGCACTGGTTGCGTAGTCTGCAAGCAACTGAGGTGTGCGGTGAGCTGAAACCACTTTTGTTTCGTACGCTACGCCAAACTGATCCAACATATCCGCAGCTAGCTTCATTGTTGGCCAATCAGATTTAGAACCCATGATAATACCGACAGTCATCTCAAACTCCTTCAGGTACGATTTAATTAGTGATTAGATATTTTGCGCGCATTATACGGGTAAAATTGCTTTAGGAAAACGTTTGCGTCAGTCTAAATTGCCAATTGATACATTTTATAAACAAATAGCTTTAGTAACAGTGAGTGATAATTTGTACACTTAGCGAGTTCGATAACTGACTTAATGAGGCAACCCGTGGATAACTTTCAACATACATTGCAGGCATTACAACAGGGCGAGGTCATTGCTTACCCGACCGAAGGCGTTTTTGGGGTTGGTTGTGATCCTGATAATCCACATGCCATCAAGAAATTACTCGAGTTAAAACAGCGTCCAGTTGAAAAGGGCTTGATCTTGATTGCTGCAAGTTACGAGCAGCTGCTTCCTTATATTGATGAAACCCAACTGACCGATGAGCAACTTGCGACGGTCAAAGCAACATGGCCAGGGCCGGTCACTTGGATCATGCCAACCAGTGCTAAAGTTACTGATTGGGTGAGTGGTCAGTTTGATTCAATCGCTGTGCGAGTGACGGATCACCCTTTGGTTCAAAGAATGTGTAATGAATTCGGTAAGCCGTTAACCTCTACCAGTGCTAACCTGACGGGCGAACCACCTTGTATGACGACTGAAGAAGTACAACAGCAACTTGGCCAACACTTGGTTGCGATTCTTGAAGGGAAAACGGGTGGTCGTGACAAGCCAAGCGAAATCAGAGATGCAAAAACGTCGAAAATATTGAGACAGGGTTAAACCCTGCAAAGGAAAGTAAAATGTCAGCAATTGATAAAGAAGCAGTAAAGCAGTTTTTACTGAGCCTACAAGATTCGATTTGCCAACAGCTTGAACAAGCTGATGGTAGCGCACTATTTAAAGAAGATGCATGGGAACGCGAACCTGGCGATCGCCTTGGTGGCGGTGGTCGTACTCGTGTTATGACTGACGGTGCGGTCTTTGAACAAGGTGGTGTAAACTTTTCTCACGTTGCAGGTAAGGCAATGCCCGCTTCAGCAACGGCTCATCGCCCTGAATTAGCCGGGCGTAAGTTTGAGGCAATGGGCGTATCGTTAGTTATCCACCCTAAAAACCCTTATATCCCAACCTCTCATGCTAACGTTCGATTCTTTATTGCCGAAAAAGAAGGCGAAGACCCTATTTGGTGGTTCGGTGGTGGTTTCGACTTAACGCCATTCTATCCTTTCGATGAAGATTGCCAGTCTTGGCATCAAACCGCTAAAGATCTGTGTGCGCCATTTGGCGATAACGTGTATCAAGAACACAAGGAGTGGTGCGATAAGTACTTCTATCTACCTCACCGTGATGAAACGCGTGGTGTTGGTGGTCTGTTCTTTGATGACTTAAATGAGTGGGGCTTTGAAAAGAGCTTTGCTTACATGCGAGCTGTTGGTGAAGGCTATGCTGCGGCATACCTACCTATTGTTGAGCGTCGCAAAGAGACACCTTATGGTGAACGTGAACGTGACTTCCAACTTTACCGCCGTGGTCGCTACGTTGAATTCAACCTAGTCTATGACCGTGGTACCTTGTTTGGCCTACAAAGTGGCGGGCGAACAGAGTCTATCTTGATGTCTATGCCGCCATTGGCTCGCTGGGAATACCGTTACGAACCTCAAGTAGGGTCACCAGAAGCGTTGCTTTATAGCGACTACCTAAAACCTCGAGCTTGGTAGTTCTTCCTTCCTTATAGGGATAGTGATAGGGTCATCTATATAGATGACCCTTTTTATAATTTCTGTTAGGTAAGGATATGACACAGCAAGTAGATCGTTATGCCGTTTTCGGTAACCCTATTGGGCAAAGCAAATCGCCATTCATCCATACGTTATTTGCTCGCCAAACTAACCAACAACTTACCTATACAGCACTACAGCCAGAACATGGCCAGTTCATTACCTCGGCTAAAGCCTTTTTTAGTGAAGGTGGAAGAGGGTGTAACGTCACCGCACCCTTCAAAGAAGACGCTTATCAGTTTGCTAATCGTTTGACTGAAAGAGCTCAACTAGCTGGTGCCGTAAATACCCTTAAGAAGCTAGATGACGGAGAAATCATTGGTGATAACACTGATGGTGAAGGTCTTGTCCAAGATTTACTTCAACACCAAGTAGTATTAGAGGGAGCTCGAGTTCTCTTACTGGGTGCTGGTGGTGCAGCAAGAGGAGTGATTCAACCTCTGCTTGATCAAAAGCCACAGCAATTAGTGGTGGCTAACCGCACCAGTTCAAAGGCTGAATTGTTAGCTGACATGTTTGCTACGCATGGAAACACAAAAGGGATGGGGTTAAGTGATGTGAACGAAGGCTTTGATGTCATTATTAACTCAACGTCTTCAGGCCTAAGTGGTCAACTACCAGAAGTTTCTCCAACTATCTTTAACAATAATAGTGTCGTCTACGACATGGTTTATGGTTCGGGCAATACGGTATTCAACCAATGGGCATTAGATAATGGTGTTCATGCTGCTTATGACGGATTGGGGATGTTAGTAGGACAAGCGGCTGAGAGTTTTATGTTGTGGCGTGGTCTTCGCCCGGGAACAAAACAGATTTTAAGAGAGTTGCGTAAGAACCTAGAGATATAACAAGGTATTTATAAAAATGAACCAATCAATCCTATTTCCAGATATCCAAGATTGGGATGAAGAGAGCCAATCTATTGTTTTTCCAGCGCAACAATCAGGAGCATTGATTGAGTGTGTAGTGTCGATTGAAGAGTTGTCACGATTATCATGTAAAGACATCGAAAGCGGCGAACAAGCTTTGGCTATCTTTTCAGAGCTTCGTTTTGATATTGAAGAGTTAGCGGAAGAGCTAATAGAAGAAGAGGAGTATGACTCCTCTAATAGAATCCAGATCAAAGCGCTTTAAACGGGAAGTACAGAGTCTAGGTAGTCGTTTTTATTCTGAACATAGTTGTCAGCTGATTTCTGTAAGAAAGCACGTTCCTTATCATTCAGTGGACGTGCTTGTTTAACTGGGCTTCCTACATATAGATAACCACTTTCAAGAACCTTGTTAGGTGGAACCAAACTTCCTGCACCAATCATCACGTCTTGTTCGACGATCACACCATCTAATACGATAGCGCCCATGCCTACGAGTACACGATCTTTAATTGTGCAGCCATGCAGCATTACTTTATGACCGATCGTGACATCATTGCCTATTAATAGAGGGTAACCTTCAGGGTTCTCTGCATTCTTATGGGTAACATGGAGAACACTGCCGTCCTGGATATTGGTTCTATCGCCAATATGGATATGGTTCACATCTCCCCGAGCTGCGACTAAAGGCCATACACTAGAGTCATCACCGATTTTGATATCACCAACAAGTACTGAGCTTGTATCTATATAGACACCTTGTCCGATCTGAGGTGATATACCTTTATAACTACGAATTGAACTCATAAATCCTCCTTTATATAGGCACCTTAAGCCTTTAATTGTGGGGAATACTAGTGAAAATGGCGTGTTTTGAACAAAAAACGCTCGAACAATCAAAAAAGTAAGAAAAACTTAAAAAAGGCCTTGCCAACGTGACGCTGATCTCTATAATGCCACCTCGCTGACACGGGATGGCTTCTTAGGAAACCAAAACGAATCAGCAAGCCAAATTAGCCAAGCCAAGCGCTTGAAAAAAGTTTTGAAAATAGTGGTTGACACTAAAACTTAAATCGCTAAAATGGCCGTCCGATTTGAGCGAAGCTCAAAAAGGAAAAGCTCTTTAACAATTTAAACCTATCAATCTGTGTGGGCACTCGTTGATGAATATCAAAAATGAAACTTCGGTTTCAACTTGATTTCAATGAACTGAGTGACCAATTCGAATCGTAAGATTCGGCACAGTCAATTCAACATTACTATGTAATGTAATCAGTATTCATTGAGTCGACAAAATCTTAAATTGAAGAGTTTGATCATGGCTCAGATTGAACGCTGGCGGCAGGCCTAACACATGCAAGTCGAGCGGAAACGAGTTATCTGAACCTTCGGGGAACGATAACGGCGTCGAGCGGCGGACGGGTGAGTAATGCCTAGGAAATTGCCTTGATGTGGGGGATAACCATTGGAAACGATGGCTAATACCGCATAATGCCTACGGGCCAAAGAGGGGGACCTTCGGGCCTCTCGCGTCAAGATATGCCTAGGTGGGATTAGCTAGTTGGTGAGGTAATGGCTCACCAAGGCGACGATCCCTAGCTGGTCTGAGAGGATGATCAGCCACACTGGAACTGAGACACGGTCCAGACTCCTACGGGAGGCAGCAGTGGGGAATATTGCACAATGGGCGAAAGCCTGATGCAGCCATGCCGCGTGTATGAAGAAGGCCTTCGGGTTGTAAAGTACTTTCAGTTGTGAGGAAGGGGGTGTCGTTAATAGCGGCATCTCTTGACGTTAGCAACAGAAGAAGCACCGGCTAACTCCGTGCCAGCAGCCGCGGTAATACGGAGGGTGCGAGCGTTAATCGGAATTACTGGGCGTAAAGCGCATGCAGGTGGTTCATTAAGTCAGATGTGAAAGCCCGGGGCTCAACCTCGGAACTGCATTTGAAACTGGTGAACTAGAGTACTGTAGAGGGGGGTAGAATTTCAGGTGTAGCGGTGAAATGCGTAGAGATCTGAAGGAATACCAGTGGCGAAGGCGGCCCCCTGGACAGATACTGACACTCAGATGCGAAAGCGTGGGGAGCAAACAGGATTAGATACCCTGGTAGTCCACGCCGTAAACGATGTCTACTTGGAGGTTGTGGCCTTGAGCCGTGGCTTTCGGAGCTAACGCGTTAAGTAGACCGCCTGGGGAGTACGGTCGCAAGATTAAAACTCAAATGAATTGACGGGGGCCCGCACAAGCGGTGGAGCATGTGGTTTAATTCGATGCAACGCGAAGAACCTTACCTACTCTTGACATCCAGAGAAGCCAGCGGAGACGCAGGTGTGCCTTCGGGAGCTCTGAGACAGGTGCTGCATGGCTGTCGTCAGCTCGTGTTGTGAAATGTTGGGTTAAGTCCCGCAACGAGCGCAACCCTTATCCTTGTTTGCCAGCGAGTAATGTCGGGAACTCCAGGGAGACTGCCGGTGATAAACCGGAGGAAGGTGGGGACGACGTCAAGTCATCATGGCCCTTACGAGTAGGGCTACACACGTGCTACAATGGCGCATACAGAGGGCTGCGAACTTGCGAGAGTGAGCGAATCCCAAAAAGTGCGTCGTAGTCCGGATTGGAGTCTGCAACTCGACTCCATGAAGTCGGAATCGCTAGTAATCGTAGATCAGAATGCTACGGTGAATACGTTCCCGGGCCTTGTACACACCGCCCGTCACACCATGGGAGTGGGCTGCAAAAGAAGTGGGTAGTTTAACCTTCGGGAGGACGCTCACCACTTTGTGGTTCATGACTGGGGTGAAGTCGTAACAAGGTAGCCCTAGGGGAACCTGGGGCTGGATCACCTCCTTATACGAAGATATTCACGATAAGTGTCCACACAGATTGATATGGTTTAGAAAGTAAAAGAGACGAAGAGCTCCCAAGTTCTTCAATCCAGTGTCCCGTTCGTCTAGAGGCCTAGGACACCGCCCTTTCACGGCGGTAACAGGGGTTCGACTCCCCTACGGGATACCATTGGGTCGTTAGCTCAGTTGGTAGAGCAGTTGACTTTTAATCAATTGGTCGCAGGTTCGAATCCTGCACGACCCACCATTTCCTCCCAAGGAAATAAAAATATGGGGCTATAGCTCAGCTGGGAGAGCGCCTGCCTTGCACGCAGGAGGTCTGCGGTTCGATCCCGCATAGCTCCACCATTCCTTCCATAAGGAATTAAAACTTTTATGGGCGATTAGCTCAGTTGGGAGAGCACCTGCCTTACAAGCAGGGGGTCACTGGTTCGAGCCCGGTATCGCCCACCATCTTTAAGCATTCTTACGAGTGTGTTTAAAAATGGGTTAAAAGTTTAACGCTTTGAAACTCTTGCTCTTTAACAATTTGGAAAGCTGACTGATTAACTCTAAGAGTTAATCAAATTAAAAGTTCTCAATGTTTTCTTTTAACTAAGAAAACACAACACAAACACATTCAAGTGTCTTGTATTCAAAATTGAGTCCGGCAAACACGTAATAAGAATTAACCCTTCTTATTACAACCAAAAACCTTGGTTGTTTACCATACATAAAGACCTCTTCGGGTTGTATGGTTAAGTGACTAAGCGTACACGGTGGATGCCTTGGCAGTCAGAGGCGATGAAGGACGTATTAACTTGCGATAAGCCCAGATTAGACAGTAAAAGTCATTTGAGTCTGGGATTTCCGAATGGGGAAACCCACTTACATAAGTAAGTATCTTGTTGTGAATACATAGCAGCAAGAGGCAAACCGGGGGAACTGAAACATCTAAGTACCCCGAGGAAGAGAAATCAACCGAGATTCCGAAAGTAGCGGCGAGCGAAATTGGATTAGCCCTTAAGCTTTTAATGAGACAGACGAAGGCTCTGGAAAGTGCCGCAATAAAGGGTGATAGCCCCGTAGTCGACATCTCATCATCAGTGAAAACGAGTAGGGCGGGACACGTGATATCCTGTCTGAATATGGGGGGACCATCCTCCAAGGCTAAATACTACTGACTGACCGATAGTGAACCAGTACCGTGAGGGAAAGGCGAAAAGAACCCCTGTGAGGGGAGTGAAATAGAACCTGAAACCGTGTACGTACAAGCAGTAGGAGCACCTTCGTGGTGTGACTGCGTACCTTTTGTATAATGGGTCAGCGACTTAATTTTAGTAGCAAGGTTAACCGTTTAGGGGAGCCGTAGGGAAACCGAGTCTTAACTGGGCGTACAGTTGCTAGGATTAGACCCGAAACCAGGTGATCTAGCCATGGGCAGGTTGAAGGTTGAGTAACATCAACTGGAGGACCGAACCGACTAATGTTGAAAAATTAGCGGATGACTTGTGGCTAGGGGTGAAAGGCCAATCAAACCTGGAGATAGCTGGTTCTCCCCGAAAGCTATTTAGGTAGCGCCTCGGACGAATACTACTGGGGGTAGAGCACTGTTAAGGCTAGGGGGTCATCCCGACTTACCAACCCTTTGCAAACTCCGAATACCAGTAAGTACTATCCGGGAGACACACGGCGGGTGCTAACGTCCGTCGTGGAGAGGGAAACAACCCAGACCGCCAGCTAAGGTCCCAAAGTATAGCTAAGTGGGAAACGATGTGGGAAGGCTCAGACAGCCAGGATGTTGGCTTAGAAGCAGCCATCATTTAAAGAAAGCGTAATAGCTCACTGGTCGAGTCGGCCTGCGCGGAAGATGTAACGGGGCTAAGCTATACACCGAAGCTGCGGCTACGCACTTATGTGCGTGGGGTAGGGGAGCGTTCTGTAAGCCGTTGAAGGTGGTCTGTAAGGGCTGCTGGAGGTATCAGAAGTGCGAATGCTGACATGAGTAACGATAAAGGGAGTGAAAAACTCCCTCGCCGGAAGACCAAGGGTTCCTGTCCAACGTTAATCGGGGCAGGGTAAGTCGACCCCTAAGGCGAGGCCGAAAGGCGTAGTCGATGGGAAACGGGTTAATATTCCCGTACTTCTTACAATTGCGATGGGGGGACGGAGAAGGCTAGGTGGGCCTGGCGACGGTTGTCCAGGTTCAAGTACGTAGGCGGAAGAATTAGGTAAATCCGGTTCTTCTTAACGCTGAGATACGATGTCGAGCTACTACGGTAGTGAAGTCATTGATGCCATGCTTCCAGGAAAAGCCTCTAAGCTTCAGATTGTAAGGAATCGTACCCCAAACCGACACAGGTGGTCGGGTAGAGAATACCAAGGCGCTTGAGAGAACTCGGGTGAAGGAACTAGGCAAAATGGTACCGTAACTTCGGGAGAAGGTACGCTCTTATCAGTGAAGTCCCTTGCGGATGGAGCAGACGAGAGTCGCAGATACCAGGTGGCTGCAACTGTTTATTAAAAACACAGCACTGTGCAAAATCGTAAGATGACGTATACGGTGTGACGCCTGCCCGGTGCCGGAAGGTTAATTGATGGGGTTAGACTTCGGTCGAAGCTCTTGATCGAAGCCCCGGTAAACGGCGGCCGTAACTATAACGGTCCTAAGGTAGCGAAATTCCTTGTCGGGTAAGTTCCGACCTGCACGAATGGCGTAATGATGGCCACGCTGTCTCCACCCGAGACTCAGTGAAATTGAAATCGCTGTGAAGATGCAGTGTACCCGCGGCTAGACGGAAAGACCCCGTGAACCTTTACTACAGCTTGGCACTGAACATTGACCCTACATGTGTAGGATAGGTGGGAGACTTTGAAACCGCGTCGCCAGATGTGGTGGAGTCGTCCTTGAAATACCACCCTTGTAGTGTTGATGTTCTAACGTTGGCCCCTGAATCGGGGTTACGGACAGTGCCTGGTGGGTAGTTTGACTGGGGCGGTCTCCTCCCAAAGAGTAACGGAGGAGCACGAAGGTGGGCTAATCACGGTTGGACATCGTGAGGTTAGTGCAATGGCATAAGCCCGCTTGACTGCGAGAATGACAATTCGAGCAGGTGCGAAAGCAGGTCATAGTGATCCGGTGGTTCTGAATGGAAGGGCCATCGCTCAACGGATAAAAGGTACTCCGGGGATAACAGGCTGATACCGCCCAAGAGTTCATATCGACGGCGGTGTTTGGCACCTCGATGTCGGCTCATCACATCCTGGGGCTGAAGTCGGTCCCAAGGGTATGGCTGTTCGCCATTTAAAGTGGTACGCGAGCTGGGTTTAGAACGTCGTGAGACAGTTCGGTCCCTATCTGCCGTGGGCGTTGGAAAATTGAAGGGGGCTGCTCCTAGTACGAGAGGACCGGAGTGGACGAACCTCTGGTGTTCGGGTTGTCATGCCAATGGCATTGCCCGGTAGCTAAGTTCGGAATCGATAACCGCTGAAAGCATCTAAGCGGGAAGCGAGCCCTGAGATGAGTTTTCCCTGACGCTTTAAGCGTCCTAAAGGGTTGTTCAAGACTAGAACGTTGATAGGCAGGGTGTGTAAGCGCTGTGAGGCGTTGAGCTAACCTGTACTAATTGCCCGTGAGGCTTAACCATACAACACCCAAGGGGTTTTGATGGACTCATAAGATACAAACGCTTGAATGAGTTTAAGAGAACAAGAAACAGCTTTCCGAATTTTAAAATTTGCTTGGCGACCATAGCATTGTGGACCCACCTGATTCCATGCCGAACTCAGAAGTGAAACACAATAGCGCCGATGGTAGTGTGGGGCTTCCCCATGTGAGAGTAGGACATCGCCAGGCTTTAAATTATGAACGACTTGTCAGCGACGACAAGTAGTCCACTGCGGAGTGGTAGTTCAGTTGGTTAGAATACCGGCCTGTCACGCCGGGGGTCGCGGGTTCGAGTCCCGTCCACTCCGCCACTTATTCGATAACCTCGCCTAGTGCGAGGTTTTTTCGAATCTAAAGTACAAAAAGTTTTAGGGGTGTAGCTCCAATTGGCAGAGCAGCGGATTCCAAATCCGCGTGTTGGGAGTTCGAATCTCTCCACCCCTGCCATATTAAAGGCTCTAGCAGAAATGCTAGAGCCTTTTTGCTTTTTACCGCTCCAGATCCCAGTCAATTATTCACTCGTTCCGCTAATTCTGATGAGATAATGTAAGTGCTTACTTATCTCAGCCTCTTTTATTAATAGTCAAAGCACAAACTTCATTTCTTTATGAGAATTATTCTCAATATTTTGTTACATTTTGGTCGTTATTACTAAAAGGCTACAAATATGGATATCTCTCGTCGTAAATTTATTCAATCATCTCTCGCTATATCTGCACTCACAGTTCTCCCTGCTTGTTCTATGAAGCGGTTGGTTGATGAGAAGGGAGGGTATGTTTATGACTTAACTGCTGAGCCTTCGACTGCTGAAATTGTACCTGGGTTTACTACCAATGTTTTGGGGTTCAACGGTAAGATCCCTGCGCCAACAATTCGCTGTCGACAGGGCGAAACAGTTACGATTCATTTCACTAATAAGCTATCAGAACCAACCACAATTCACTGGCATGGTTTAAGAATACCTATCGAAATGGATGGGGTGCCTTTCTTGAGTCAGCCACCAATTATGCCTGGTGAAACGTTCGTCTATGAGTTTACGCCACCGGATGCGGGTACATTCTGGTATCACCCACACATGAACAGTGTTAAGCAGCTTGGTATGGGCTTAGTCGGTCTAATTGTTGTTGAAGAGAGCACACCAGTTCAGTTCGATGAAGAGCACGCCTTGATGCTTAAACACTGGCACCTTGATAAACAAGGTCAGTGGAAGGACTTAATGATCCCACGCCTTAGCGCTCGTATGGGGACTCCTGGGGAGTGGAGCAGTGTTAATGGAGTACATGAGCCTACTTATCAACTAAAGCAGCATGCAACAACTAGGCTTCGTATAGCCAATGTTGATAACACAATCACTTATCCTATCGCTGTTGAAGGTGCAGAGGCATGGGTTATTGCTATAGATGGCAACCCGATAAAAACACCTTACAGATTGACTGAACATAAAATCGGTCCCGGTATGCGTGTCGACATCGGTCTGATTGCTCCAAAGGCAGGTAAACGAGTCAATGTGCTGCAAATGAAGGGACGTTTTCCTTTTTCCTTGTGTGAGTTTGAGGTTGTAAATTCCACGCTCATAGAGGGCCAAACACTTCCGCTATTGCCTCTTAATCCTGTACCTAAGTTAGACCTCGCTAACGCAGAAGAGATCGATTTTGTGTTTGAGTGGGAAGGGGCGGTGTCGCCCGTTTCTAAAGATGGGAAATCCATGCCTAAGTTTTGGCTGACAAATAAAAGAGCCTGGGAGGGGATGAGTAAAGACAATATCCCAGAACCACTCGCTACATTAGAGCTCGGTAAAACTTATATATTCGATCTTAAGAATGTTACCCAATACCATCACCCGATCCATATACATGGTCATACGTTCACGGTACTTGAGTTAGATGGCAAAAAAATTGAGGAGCCTTTTCACACGGATACCGTGTTACTTGGAAAGAACGGCCGAGCGAAAGCGGCATTTGTAGCGGACAATCCCGGACGTTGGATGTATCACTGTCATGTGATTGAACATATGAAAACAGGACTGATGGGTTATATCGAAGTTAAGTGACACCTGTAACGTTTAATATTTGCGCATACATTCTTAGTTTCCATCCTCGCTTTTATCGGCTGTAAAGCTAGAATATAGGAACTGTTATTTGGGAGGATTCATGGGTCAGTTATCTATTTTAGGCTTTATTGCCATTGGTGGTGCATTTGGTGCTTGTTCACGTTATCTGATTTCAGAGCTGTGTGTACTACTGCTAGGGCGTGGTTTTCCTTATGGTACGCTAACTGTTAACGTGGTTGGTTCTTTTATTATGGGTCTACTGATCGCTGCATTTGAAAATGAGATGGTTGCAACTGAACCATGGAGACAGATCATTGGCTTGGGCTTTCTTGGTGCTTTGACTACATTCTCAACTTTTTCGATGGATAACGTTCTTTTAATGCAGCAAGGCGCATTTTTCAAAATGGGACTAAACGTACTACTCAATGTGGTGTTAAGTATCTCTGCAGCATGGATCGGCTTCCAACTTTTGATAAAGTCATAAAATCTTCTTACGATTTGTTAACAACTCGGCTTGGTTTATCCAAGCCGTTTTTATATACTCGATAGAACTTGTCGGAGTGCCATATGGCTGAGACCGTTAACTCGGGATCCGTTGAACCTGATCAGGCTAATACCTGCGAAGGGAACAAGAGTAGATATCTAACTAGAATCCCTCTAGAGATCTATCACCAGATCACAACTGTATTTCTTACCGTGATCCCTCTTGTAGCATCAATCCGTCAAGCATTTTTATCCCAATAAATAATGGCTAAAAGCCAAGGAAAAATGCTATGTCGAGTCGTAAACAAGCAAGACTGGAAGCGAAGAATTTCATCGATTCTTTATCAGTGCAACCTTATCCAAATTCAAAGAAAGCTTACATCCAAGGCTCTCGAGAGGACATTCAAGTCCCTGTACGAGAGATATCACTCGCTGGTAGCCTTGTTGGTGGTACCAAAAAAGAGCCTGTATTTGAACCTAATGCTCCTATTCACGTCTATGACACCTCCGGTGTTTATACCGACCCAACGCACGAGATAGACCTTTATAACGGCCTTCCAAAGCTAAGAGAGCAGTGGATCGAAGAGCGTGGTGATACTGAACTATTAGATGATGTTAGCTCTGTTTACACCAAAGAGCGTCTAGAGGACGAAACCTTAGACGACCTTCGTTACGGAAACCTACCTAGAATTCGTCGTGCGACTGGCGAGCAATGTGTGACTCAGTTGCACTATGCTCGTAAGGGGATTATTACCCCTGAGATGGAATACATTGCTATTCGCGAGAATATGGGGCGTCAGAAGTTTGCAGATGAGCAACTGAACCACCAACACCCTGGCCATAACTTTGGCGCAAATCTTCCAAAAGAAATTACCCCTGAATTCGTACGTAAAGAGGTTGCTGAAGGTCGAGCTATTATCCCTTCAAACATCAACCACCCAGAGTCGGAGCCGATGATTATTGGCCGTAATTTCCTCGTGAAAGTAAACGCTAATATTGGTAACTCTTCGGTAAGCTCTTCGATTGAAGAGGAGGTTGAGAAGCTAGTTTGGTCAACTCGCTGGGGCGGCGATACGGTGATGGACTTGTCGACTGGTCGAAATATTCACGAAACACGAGAGTGGATTCTACGTAATAGTCCAGTGCCAATTGGTACGGTTCCTATGTATCAGGCACTTGAAAAAGTTAATGGTGTAGCCGAAGACCTTAACTGGGAAGTGATGCGTGATACCTTAATCGAGCAAGCAGAGCAGGGCGTCGACTACTTTACGATTCATGCTGGCTTGCTTCTTCGCTATGTCCCTATGACGGCTAAGCGTGTTACCGGCATTGTCTCTCGTGGTGGTTCTATCATTGCGAAATGGTGTCTTGCTCATCACCAAGAAAGCTTTCTATACACCCACTTCCGTGAGATTTGTGAGATCTGTGCGAAGTACGATGTAGCACTTTCATTAGGTGATGGCCTGCGCCCGGGATCTATTGCTGATGCCAATGACGAGGCTCAATTTGCTGAACTTCGCACCTTAGGTGAGTTGACGAAAGTAGCGTGGGAATATGATGTACAGGTGATAATCGAAGGCCCTGGACACGTTCCGATGCACATGATCAAAGAGAATATGGATGAGCAACTAGAGCATTGTCATGAAGCACCTTTCTATACATTAGGCCCGCTGACTACAGACATTGCCCCTGGTTATGACCATATTACCTCGGGTATCGGTGCAGCGATGATCGGTTGGTACGGCTGTGCGATGCTTTGTTATGTAACGCCTAAAGAGCATTTAGGTTTGCCAAACAAAGAGGATGTTAAGACTGGCTTGATTACTTACAAGCTGGCGGCACACGCTGCTGATTTGGCAAAAGGGCATCCAGGCGCACAAATCCGTGACAATGCGCTTTCTAAAGCGCGCTTCGAATTCCGCTGGGAAGACCAATTTAACCTAGCACTAGACCCAGATACAGCCCGCTCTTTCCATGATGAAACCTTGCCACAAGAATCAGGTAAGGTTGCGCATTTCTGTTCTATGTGTGGACCTAAGTTCTGCTCGATGAAGATTTCTCAGGAAGTGAGAGAGTACGCGAAAGACACAGAACAAGTAGCAGCGGATCAGGCTATCGAGATTAAGATGCTAGATAACCCGTTGGAAGGGATGCGTCAAAAATCACAAGAGTTCCGTGATACTGGCTCTGAACTTTATCACCCAGCCGTTGGTGCGAAAGAAGCTCAATTAGAGGAGTAATGACAGTGAAAATTCTGATCCCATCTCAATATATTGAGTTAACGGGAGAGGTTCAACACTGTCTATTGGTTGCCAAGCGACAAGGTTTAGCAACCGATGCAGTTGAGTTGGGTGTCAGCCCAACTCAATACTTCTCTATCGTTGATTCTCATCACTCACTTGCTATTGGTTTTGCTTCCGATGTCTTTTCAGTTAAAGCGGATCAGCTAAGCTCGCTTGATCATATCGTAAGTTATGATGAGTCTTTATCGCTGACAGATGTTCGCGATGCTTTAGCGCAACACCCGAATACGATACATGTTGGGGTAACCAGCGACGCCGCTGTATTAGATATTTGGTCACACTTAAACGCCAATCGAGCTATCAAAAGTATTACCAACGACCCTCAAGCAATAGATAGCCGCCATCACTTTTCGTGGTTACTAACGCTATTGGCTCTAGATTTCCCACTAGAAGATGCATTGGTTCTAGCGCGTGCAGCGTCTAATGTTTCACGTGGAACATGGCCGAGTCATTACCAAGAGTTCCCAACTCCGGTTTTAGAAGACGAGCGCTTAGGTATTAGCGTTGGTTGGACTCATCAAGGAACGTCACTTTCATTCCCTGATTTGACGAAGAAAAGCCTCGGGCTATACCCAGTTGTCGATGATGTTGCTTGGGTTGAAAGGCTGCTTAAGCTTGGAATCAATACGGTACAACTGCGAATTAAGAATCCTAAGCAAACGGATTTGGAACATCAAGTCGCACGTTCTATCGCACTCGGTAGACAATACAAGGCTCAAGTTTTTATCAATGACTATTGGCAACTTGCACTCAAACATGGCGCTTTTGGTGTTCACTTGGGACAAGAGGATATTGAAGAGTCGAACCTTTCACAATTGAGTAAAGCGGGCATCAAGATAGGTCTATCGACACATGGCTACTATGAGTTGTTACGCATCGTTCAAATAAACCCAAGTTACATCGCGTTGGGACATATCTTCCCAACTACCACGAAGCAGATGCCATCGAAGCCGCAGGGCCTAGTGCGTTTAGCTCTTTACCAGCAGCTTATCGATACCATTCCATACAGTGAAGAACTTGTTGGTTATCCGACCGTGGCTATTGGTGGCATTGACCAATCGACGGCGGAGCAGGTATGGAATTGTGGTGTCTCCAGCCTCGCGGTAGTGCGTGCAATTACATTGGCGGAAGATCCAAAAGCGGTTATTGAATTTTTCGAGGCTCTTATGAATGGCAACTCTTCAACCTTTACTGAAGAGGTTAGTCAGGAGTTGAGCCATGCTGAGTGACTTTGAATTTGTACGCTATCAACGCCAAATTGCATTACCTGAAATTGGTGAACAAGGACAACGAAATCTACTAAACGGTCATGTGTTAGTGATTGGTTGTGGTGGTTTGGGGAATGCTGCGGCTCTCTATCTAGCGGCGTCTGGCATCGGCAAAATCGTACTGGTTGATGATGATTGTGTCGACTCGTCTAATCTACAACGACAGGTCGCTTTCAAAGAAAGCGACCTTGGTACAGCTAAAGTCGATGCACTGAAACTACAGCTGAGTGAGCTAAATGGTAGAAGCCAAGTTCGGACCATCAACAAGCGAATGGCAGAAAGCCAGTTAAAGCTTGAAGTGATGCTAGCTGATGTTGTGTTGGACTGTACCGACAACTTCACGACACGCCAACAGGTTAACCAATCATGTTTCGAAGCTAACACACCATTGATATCGGGCTCCGCAATTGGTTGGAAAGGTCAGTTTGTTGTCTTCGATTACCAAAACCAGCAGGGGTGTTACCACTGCCTTTTCCCATTTGACCATCATCCACAAACAACGCGTTGTAGTGACAGTGGCATCATTGGGCCTGTGGTCGGGACTATTGGAAACCTCCAAGCTCTTGCTGCTATTCAGCGCGTTAGCAGTGGGGAGTTTCAAGTGGCGACACATCAGCTCAAGCTGTTCGACGGTAAGAGCATGAACTGGCAGAACCTAATGGTCACGCAAGATATCGAATGTCCGGTGTGCAATTCGTCAGTGACCAATAATTTAGAAGAAGAAGCACTATGAGCAACATAACTATTTCAATAAACGAGCAACCAGAGCAGGTCGCGCAATCATCTTCTCTTGCAGACATTATTCATTCGCTTTCGCTACCTGATTTGGGGTGTGTATTCGCTATCAATAACGCGGTTGTCCCACGCAGCCAGTGGCAACAAACCATCGTCAATGAAGGCGATTCTATCTCTCTTTTTCAAGCTATTGCAGGGGGCTAACCATGTTAACCATCGCAGATAAAACATTCCAATCACGATTGTTCACTGGCACAGGCAAGTTCGCCAACAAGCATTTGATGGCGAGTGCTATCGAAGCTTCAGGTTCTCAACTGGCTACCATGGCACTGAAGAGAGTCGATATTCGTTCTGAACAAGACGATATCTTACAGCCCATTATTGATGCAGGCGTAAATCTGCTTCCGAATACCTCTGGCGCGAAGAGCGCGAAGGATGCGGTTTTTGCCGCACATTTAGCTCGTGAAGCGCTTGGCACTAACTGGCTTAAACTTGAGATTCACCCAGATCCAAAATACTTGATGCCAGACCCAATCGAGACACTTAACGCGGCTGAGCAACTGGTAAAAGATGGCTTTGTTGTTTTGCCTTATTGCCATGCTGACCCTGTTTTGTGTAAGCGCCTAGAAGAGGTTGGTTGTGCAGCTGTAATGCCGCTTGGTGCACCGATTGGTTCAAATAAGGGAATCGCGTCAGCTGACTTCTTGGAGATCATCATCGACCAAGCGAATGTACCTGTGATTGTTGATGCTGGCATTGGTGCTCCGTCACATGCGGCGCGTGCAATGGAAATGGGTGCTGATGCTGTGTTAGTGAATACCGCGATTGCTGCTTCTCAACAACCGGTTGAAATGGCGATTGCTTTTAAGTTGGCAGTTGAAGCGGGGCGTATGGCTTACCTTGCAGGTCTCGCGGGGCAGGTGTCTCATGCGGTTGCTTCTAGTCCGTTAACTTCATTCCTAGACGAGTAGTATTACTATGACGTTTGTTTATCGATTTAAACAGCTCAACTGGGATGACATTGGTATGTCGATCTTCAGTAAAACGGCAGCGGATGTTGAACGTGCTCTGAGTAAACCCAAACGAGATTTAGAAGATTTTAAGGCTTTGATCTCTCCGGCGGCAGAACCTTACTTAGAGCAGATGGCACAACAATCGTTGGCGTTAACACGTAAGCGATTTGGCAACACGATGTCGTTGTATATTCCTTTGTATTTATCCAACTTGTGCGCGAATGCGTGTACGTATTGTGGTTTTTCAATGGAGAACCGCATCAAGCGTCGCACATTAACTTTAGATGAAATTGATGCTGAGAGCGCAGCCATCAAAAAGATGAAGTTCGATAGCGTGTTATTGGTTACCGGCGAACACGAAACAAAAGTTGGTATGAAATACTTTCGTGAGGTGTTGCCGAATATCAAAGCGCAATTTAATTACCTCGCGATGGAAGTGCAGCCGCTTGATCAAGATGACTACGCGGAGCTTAAAACACTAGGCTTAGACGCCGTGATGGTCTACCAAGAAACGTATAGTCCAAGCACCTACGCTGAACACCACTTGCGTGGTAACAAAATGGATTTTGAATACCGGCTTGAAACGCCCGATCGTTTGGCAAAGGCGGGTATTGATAAGATAGGTATCGGTGCTTTGATTGGTTTGGAAGATTGGCGAACCGACTGCTTCTTCGTGGCCGCCCATTTAGACTACCTTGAACGTACGTACTGGCAAACGCGCTACTCGATTTCTTTCCCACGTCTTCGTCCTTGTGAGGGTGGTTTGCAACCAAAGTCGATCATGAGTGACAAACAGCTAGTTCAACTAATCTGTGCCTATCGACTATTAAACCCTGAGGTTGAGCTGTCACTTTCGACTCGTGAGTCAGCAACGTTCCGCGATAACGTGTTGCCCTTAGGCATCACTAGTATGTCTGCCGCGTCAAAAACTCAACCGGGCGGTTATGCTTCGGGTGAGGAAGAGCTTGAGCAGTTTGAGATAAGTGATGAGAGAAGTGCGGCTGATGTTGAAGCTATGATTCGGCAGCGTGGCTTCGATCCGGTGTGGCGAGATTGGCACAGCGCTTACTCTGGTTAATTTGTACATTGGCTGATGTTCCACGTGAAACATCAGTGATGTGATATCAATAAATAAAAACGGCTACCTAAAGGTAGCCGTTTTCGTATCTAACTTAGCTAAAATTGTTTGGCTAAGCTGCCTATCTAGTTAGGCGTTAAGCGTGAGCTAGTGGCGTTGTTGCTTGGCGTAGCCACTCTAACGTATCACCGTCAACTAGTGGGCTAACATCGTTCCATACTTTTTGGTGGTAATCGTTTAGCCATGCAAGTTCCGGACGTGTCAGTAGATCGACGTTGATGTTGCGCTTATCGATAGGGCAACGTGTTAGCGATTCAAACGTTAGCACTGAGAAGTCACCTTGAGTTGGAAGCTCAACAACCAGCTCTAAGTTTTCGATGCGGATACCAAACTCATCGGCACGGTAGTAACCCGGCTCATTTGATAACACCATGCCTTCAACAAGAGGAACGTCGATCAGCTTTTTAGAGATGCTTTGCGGACCTTCATGAACACTCAGGAAGTGGCCAACACCGTGACCAGTACCGTGGTCATAGTCGAAGCCTTCTGCCCATAAGTGCTGACGCGCTAGGATATCCAGTTGGAAACCACGAGTACCTTGTGGGAAGCGTGCGCGTGCAATGCCGATGTGACCCTTAAGTGCAAGAGTGAACTGTTGAATCATCTCTTCGCTTGGCTGGCCAATGGCGATAGTACGTGTGATGTCTGTTGTGCCATCTAGGTACTGACCGCCTGAATCGACTAGGTACAGAGTATTCATTTCTAGTTGACCCGGCTCAGGCTGGTTCTCATGGTTGTAGTGACACATGGCTGCGTTTCCGCCTGCCGCTGAAATTGTGTCAAAACTGAGGTCCATCAGGGTTGGATCTTGCTCACGGAATGACTGTACTTTGTCAGCTAATACCGCTTCGTTATGCAGGTTACCTCGCGCGACTTCTGCATCAATCCAAGATAGGAATTTTGCCATCGCCACGCCATCACGGATGTGACATGCTTTCATGCCTGCAATTTCAGTTTCGTTCTTAGCGGCTTTCGGCATTAGGCACGGGTCAGAGGCTTCAATGATATGGGCACCAGCGTTTTGTAGAACAAGCGTGTACCAAGCATTGCTTGTGCCTGAATCAACTGACACATTCTTACCCTCTAAAGATTGAAGGCGAGCTTCAAGCTCTGATGGGTGAGAAACACGAATACCATTACCGACGTGCGCTTCAAAGCCTGCAGGGATACGAGCTGGGTCTAAGAAGAAATCGACACTTTCATCGGCGTGAATGATGGCGTTAGATAACACGACTGGTAGACGAGATACGTCTAAACCACGAATGTTGAGTAACCAGCAGATTGAATCCAATTCAGTAAGGATAGCGGCATCAGCACCTTTGGATTTTAGTAGACCTGCAATTTCAGCGCGTTTGCTTTCACTTGATTGGCCAACGGCGTCAGTTGCCATGAGGCGAACGTCAGATACAACAGGCTCTGGGCGTTCAGACCAAAGCTCATCAATAGGATTTGTCGCTAACGTTGTAAGTTTTACTTTATCAGCTAGTTTAGCTTGTGCGCCTTTCAGCCAAGCGGCTGTGTGCATGCGTGGGTCAAACGCAACTTTACTGCCTTGCGCTAGTGAATTGATGATCCAATCTAAAGCTGGTTCTTCAATAAGGTGGCGATACTCAAATAGCTCACCAGGTACTTGTTTGCGAACCTGAACGGTATAGCGACCATCAACAAAAATCGCCGCGTTTTTACGTGTGATAACAGCCGCACCTGCAGAACCAGTGAAACCGGTTAGCCAGTGAAGTCGCTCATTATGAGCTGGAACGTATTCACCTAGGTATTCATCTTCGTGTGGAATGATAACAGCATCTAGGTGGTTTGCTTCAAGCCAAGCTCGAACCGCAGTAACGCGTTCCGCAGTGATATTGTGCATCTGTGTTTATCCTTATTGTTAGGGTCCTTGTTAACACTCACAGCCGATATACCTGTGAGGGGACTTATTAGGTCAATAAGCTAGCGCTTTTGTTCGTTTGCTGCAAACGCTGTACGCCATTTTTATCTAAGGTGCAGAGTTTTTTCTTTGATGATATCTCGCAGCCAAGTTAAGGCTGGGTCGTTTTCTCTATCACGGTGCCAAAACAGAGTGTATGCCATTGGTGGAAATTCCATTGGCAGAGGCACAACCACTAAGTCGAGCTGCTTCGCAACAAGATGGGTGAAGTGGCTTGGTGCGGTAAATACAAAGTCGGTGTAGGTACATAGGCTCGCCGCGCTGTTAAAGTCGGGTACTGAGATAGCGATATCGCGTTGATGACCGAGGTCTGCCAACTTGTAGTCGAGTAGCCAACGATCGTTACCATCACACCTTACTTGAACATGGCGCTGTGCCAGATAGGTTTCTAAATCCCATTGACCACTTAAAGCGGGGTGGTTGCGTCTCAATACACACATCTGCGCGTCACGATAGATCTCTTGTTCGCAGATATCATCTGGTGGCAGCATGGTCAGGCGCGCATCGTTGATGTCGATGTCTTTGCCTGTGAGGCCGATATCTAGCTCACCAAGTTGTAACTTTTTAAAGGTTTGTTCTGTCCAAGCGTGGGTGTTGATATTTACCTTCGGCGCTTGGCGAAAGATCGCTGGTAAGAAGTGAGGAAGAATCAACGGGTAGACACTTTCCACTGCTGCAATGTGAAAACTGTGGTCACTGTTGTTGGGAATGAATGTCTCAGGTTGGGTAAGCACATCAAGTTGATTGATCAGTATTTCCAACCGTGGTTTTAGAAATACGGCTTTGGGTGTTGGGCGTAGGCCGTGCGCACTTCGCGTAAAAAGAGGGTCATTAAATTGTTCGCGAAGTTTGGCCAATGACTTACTCACGGCTGACTGGCTTAGGCACAATCGATGCGCAGTGCGCGTAACACTCAACTCTTCCATTAGCACCTGCAAGCAAACCAGTAGATTGAGGTCGAGGCGCGATAGTTTCTCGAGATTCATGTGAGTTTCCTTATTGGAATAATGCTAATGATTATATGCCATTTTTGTTCATATCTTTAGTTGGTTATTATGCACCTAAATTGACTCATCCGGAGAATCTTGTGCCTTCTAACGCGCTTCCAACCCCTAGTAAACTGCAGGTTGCTTTATTGGCAATGCTGGTTCTTTTTAGCCCTTTGGCTATTGATATTTATCTACCAGCTCTGCCACAGATTTCGACAGCGTTTCACGTGGAACATGCACTAGCACAAGATACGATCACTTGGTTTTTGTTTGCTATGGGTGTCGGCCAACTATTTGCCGGCCCCTTAGCGGATAAGCTAGGACGTCGAACCGTTGCATTGGGAGGTGTTAGTATCTATGCATTGAGTGCTTGCTTGGCGTGGGCAGCTCAATCGATTGATATGATGCTAATAGCTCGGCTGCTACAAGGCTTAGGAGCTTGTGCGACTTCTGTGGCAGCCTTTGCAACGGTTCGCGATCTATTTGGTCCAGAGAAGAGTGGCCGAATGATCAGCTACCTAAATGGCGCTATTTGCTTTATTCCTGCATTGGCACCGATTCTTGGCGCTTGGCTAACTCATCAATTTGGCTGGCGTTCGAACTTCAGCTTTATGGCGGGTTTTGCAGTCGTTGTCGGTACTATCTTATTCTTCCAAATGAAAGAGTCGAACCCGGTGACGGAAAAGGTAGCGGTGTTCAAATTAGAGCGCTACTGGTCAGTATTAAAAACACCTTCATTCCTATTCCACGCAACTCTATGTTTGATGGCGATGGCAGTGATCCTCGCTTATGTAACCTCAGCACCGGTTGTGTTGATGGAGAACCTTGGCTTAACCATGAAAGAGTTTACCTTCTGGTTCGGAGTGAATGCAGCGATTAATATCGCGGCTGCATTTACGGCTCCTAAATTTATGGACCGCTTTGGTACCTATAAAGCACTGGTTGTTGGTATCTCAATGCTAGGTTTAGCGGGCGTGATTATGTTGGTGCTAGCAGAGCATGCGAGTCCGATCGCATTCATGCTTCCTATCTTCTTATCATCGGTTGGTTTTGCTTGGATTCTAGGTGCGGCTGCAGGTAAAGCGTTGGAACCATTTGGTGACCGTGCAGGCACAGCAGCAGCGCTATTAGGTTTATTCCAAATGAGTGGTTCGGGCTTACTTGTCGGCACCATGCAACGCCTTGATTTAACGTCACAAGAGATGATTGCGTTACAAATGTTCCTGATTGTTCCTGCGCTATTCGTGTTGGCGAGCAAATCTGGTAAGTCGTGGCATGCAACGTTTGCAAAGGCATAAGCAATAAGGGTGGCAAAATATACAAATGGCGGTTTGCGAAACGTTAAAACATGGTATATTTGTCACTCATTGAAACGTAAGTCTCCAACGGAAAAATACTGTAATGTCATTAACAACCTACGAAATGGCGCGCGTCTTAGAACAAATGGAAGATGCACCTGAAAAGGTTATGTTTGGTAAATTGCTCAAAGAGCTAGGCAACCAAAGTGAAGAGCGTATTCGCAGTGCGGCAAAACAAGTTCCAATCGATACTTTGCGAGATATCATCTACCAATTTCAGCGTGTGGTAGAGTCTCGTAAAGGTGAACAAGTTCAGCTATTAGCAAAAGAGCTAGCAGAGCAAGGCATCTCGGCTGAAGAGCTTCAGGCTTTTCTAGAAAAGTAAGCTTACCCCAGTTAAAAAAGAAACCACTCAATTGAGTGGTTTTTTGCGTTTGGGGTTATCGATCTTTTAGTTAGCCTCTGAATTGCGCTTTCAAAACTCTATCTAATGAAAACGGTCCAGCGCCCCATACGATGACGATAAGAATCATCAATCCCCAAAGTTGGTGATCGTAGAAGCCTTGGTCCCACAGTACTGGGTAAGAGACGACAGCAATAATGTTGAAAACAAAAAGTGCGGCGGCCATCGGGCGTGTTAACAAACCAAGCGCTAAGAATACCGGTAGGATTAATTCAGCAGCTGTTCCCATATAGGCCGCTAATTCCCATGGTAATAGAGGCACCTGATATTCCAATTCGAACAAGTAGAGAGTGCTATCCCAGGTGGCTATTTTGGTCAGCCCAGAGTTGAAGAATACCCACGCCACCCAAAGGCGACAGAAAAGAAGCAGCACTGGAACGAAAAGTGCCTGAGATTTCTCAATCAAATTGTCGTATTGAGCCATCATGTTTGTGACTGTGTTGTTATCCATATTATGTCTCCAATTCATCATTGATTGAAAAACCTGAGATGACGTTGAGCGCCATGACAGCATTCAGATGTTGCAGTAGTGAAGGCGTTACTTCTCCGAGCGCTTTACCAGATTGAAGTTCAATCAGCAGTTGGTTGCACTCCTCGGTTAGGCTGTGGCTTTCGAGCTGTGAATTCTCAGCTCGGATGACTATCCCAAACTCTGCGCGATTGATGTCTAACCCTTCCAGTTGCTGTTGGTAGATAGCGTGTTCAAGCGCTATTACGGCATAGCAAGAATCGAATAGCGTTACCGAATCCTTGAGGTGGAAAACCAAGGCGCCTTGCCGCTCTTGTGGCACGGAAGCTAAACAGGAGAGAGGCTGTTGATTCGGGGGAGTTGCACACGCGTGTCTCGCTAAGCTGTCCTTTTGCCATTCATAGCGTGCCACTTCACTCAGATAAGGTGCTGCCTCCATAACGGCAGGAAAGGCTTGTATGGTTTGTTCGAAGTGCTCGCCATAACCACTTACATCCCCAGAGGTCGATGGGTAACTAAGAACATGTTGACGCGCCATTTGTTGGAAGCACTCCTCACCAACTAACATCTCACTCAGTGGGTAAGTCGCAGCAAGAACTTCACTCAAGCTAATCACAAAGTTATTGCGATAAATTTGGATGCGTTGCTGATCGCTAAAATGATCGCTCACGATATTGCAGTGCTCACCGTCATTTTGATAGCGCAGGGCATTCGCAAACTCGGATTGAACATCCGCTAGGGAGTAGCTCATGAGGCGCGACTCCTTTGATTATCATGTTGATATAGCTTTTCACTGGCTTTGGCAGCCTCTGCCAATAGAATTTGTGGCTCTGGAATATCTAAATCCCACTCAATCAAGGTGTGGCGAGAGCCATGTTGCTCTATCCACTGAGTGTAAAGTTGCCACACTTCATCACAAACGGGTTTGCTGTGCGTGTCTATCCAAATCTCACCTTGCTCGAGTTTCTTTTTGGTAAAACCTGCCAAGTGAACCTCTTCCACTTGGCTTGCTGGTATGCCATTGAGATACTCTTCACAGCTAAAGCCATGATTAAACGATGAGACGAAAACATTATTGAAATCGAGCAGTAGGCGACACTCGGTACGCTTTTGTACCTCAGCCAAAAACTCCCATTCTGGAATCGTTGAATGCTTGAAAGCGAGGTAGCTTGATGGATTCTCAATTAACATAGGACGTTGCAGACTGTCTTGAACCTCAATGACGTTACGGCAGAAGACGTCCAACGCTTCTTCGGTATAAGGTAGCGGTAGCAGGTCATTGAAGTAGTGACCGCCAGTTTGGCTCCAACTCAAATGATCAGAAACCAAGAAGGGCTCGATATCATCAATAAGTGTTTTGAGTTGTAGTAAGTGCTGTTGGTTGATTCGTTCAACAGAACCAAGAGACAACCCGACACCATGACAGCTTATGTGGTGATGATTGCGAATCTCTCTGAGTTGTTGGCGCTGTGAAGAATGGGGTAAGAAGTAGTTTTCGCTGTGAACCTCTAACCAACTTACCAAATCAGAATTCTGGTTGAAGAAATCTAAGTGCGGTGTTCTAAGGCCAACCCCTGCGTTGGGGTGAAGAGTTTGAGTCACAACGATTCTCCTAATGGGCAGTGGAGGTGAGCTGGTATTCAGCTCACCATACTTAGTGGTTCAGTTATGCCTTCAGGCATTATGATGATTGAGTGCTACCACCAGTTAACTTGCCACATAGTCCTTTAGGAACGACCACGAATGCATCGGATTGGTTGTCTTCTTTTGCTGTACCAGCACATGAGCTTGTTTTAGTTGCACAGTCATTTTGGCCAGCTTTTGATACGCCATAGCATTTTTCTTTCGCTGCTGCTTCCGCAGGTGCTGATGTAAGAACGGCACCGCCAAACGCTAGTACACTTGTGATTGCAGCTGTAACAGCAAGATTAGAATTTTTCATAGTCATTCCCTCTAGACTTAATAGTATTTACACATCGCAGGTTAATGAGTTGTTAACTTGCTTACTAAAAAGGATAGGAACAACCAGAAAATAATTTCACAGTATTATAAAAAATATCAAAATTAGTGATGATTTAGCTGTTAAGTGTTTGATTGGGTGATGTTATTTTTTGATTGTTTTTTCTTCTTAATATTCTAAACGCAGCCTAGTGTTTAGGTTATAATCAACTTTTATGTATAAATACCCAGTAGTGAGCATATCCAATGATAGATCCTTCGCTTTTACTCGATGGCCTAAACGACAAACAACGTGAGGCGGTCGCAGCACCTTTAGAAAACCTACTTATTCTGGCTGGTGCTGGTAGTGGTAAAACGCGAGTGTTGGTGCATCGTATCGCTTGGCTGCAGAGCGTCGAGCAAGCATCGCCGTTCTCTATCATGTCAGTAACCTTCACCAATAAAGCGGCGGCAGAGATGCGTGGTCGTATTGAAGAATTGATGATGGGCAGCTCGTCAGGCATGTGGAACGGTACCTTCCATGGTATTTGTCACCGTATTCTGCGTGCTCACTACCTAGATGCAAAATTGCCAGAAGATTTCCAGATCATTGATTCCGATGATCAGATTCGTCTATTGCGCCGCTTAATCAAAGCGCAAAACCTCGATGAAAAGCAGTGGCCTGCTAAGCAAGCTTCATGGTGGATCAACGGCAAGAAAGATGAAGGCCTGCGCCCGAGCCACATTGATGCCTACCATGATCCAGTCACTCAAACATGGTTAAAGATTTATTCGGCTTATCAAGAAGCGTGTGACCGTGCTGGATTGGTGGATTTTGCTGAGATTTTGCTGAGATCACATGAGCTACTGCGCGATAAGAAACACATTCGTGAGCACTACCAAGCGCGCTTTAAGCATATTCTGGTCGACGAATTCCAAGATACCAACAATATCCAATATGCTTGGCTGCGTATGATGGCGGGCCCTGATTGTCGAGTGATGATCGTGGGTGATGATGACCAATCTATCTATGGCTGGCGTGGTGCAAAAATCGAGAATATTCAGAAGTTTTTGGACGAATTCCCGGGCGCTTCAACCATTCGATTAGAGCAAAACTACCGTTCAACCAAAACCATCTTGCAAGCATCGAACGAGCTTATCTCAAACAACACTGAGCGAATGGGTAAAGAGTTGTGGACCGATGGTAACGATGGTGAGCCAATCTCCGTCTACTCTGCTTACAACGAGCTTGATGAAGCCCGCTTCACGGTAAGTAAGATTAAAGAGTGGCAAGAGAAAGGTGGTGCACTCGAAGATACGGCGATGCTTTATCGTAACAACGCCCAATCTCGTGTTCTTGAAGAAGCGTTGATTCAAGCGGGCTTACCATACCGAATCTACGGTGGTATGCGATTCTTCGAACGTCAGGAGATCAAAGATGCGTTGAGCTACCTGCGTTTAATGGGTAACCGTAATGATGATGCCGCGTTTGAGCGTGTGGTTAATACACCAACACGTGGCTTGGGTGATAAGACCCTTGAGACGATTCGATTTGCAGCGCGTGACCGTGGTGCGACGATGTGGCAAGCGAGTATCGCTTTGTTGGAAGAACAAGTGCTGCCGGGCCGTGCGGCGGGTGCCTTAAGCCGTTTTATCGAGTTAATTAATGCCCTTGAAGACGACACGTTAGAGCTGAACTTACATGAGCAAACTGACCATGTGATTAAATCTTCAGGTCTATTTGCGATGTACGAGCAAGAGAAAGGCGAGAAATCGAAAGCGCGTATTGAGAACTTGGAAGAATTGGTAACGGCAACTCGTCAGTTCGAGAAGCCAGAAGAAGCCGATGAGATGAGCATGCTAACAGCATTCTTAACGCACGCGGCTTTGGAAGCGGGTGAAGGTCAGGCTGATGAGTTTGATGATGCGGTTCAGCTTATGACTCTACATAGTGCTAAAGGTCTAGAGTTCCCAATGGTGTTCATGGTGGGTGTCGAAGAAGGCATGTTCCCAAGCCAGATGTCTGCTGAAGAAGCTGGGCGTTTGGAAGAAGAGCGTCGCCTATGTTACGTAGGCATGACCCGTGCGATGGAGAAACTGTACATCACTTACGCTGAAATGCGTCGCTTGTACGGACAAGACAAGTACCACAAACCATCACGCTTTATTCGTGAATTGCCAGAAACCTGTCTGGACGAAGTTCGTATGAAGGCGCAGGTGAGTCGCCCTGCAAGCAGTGGTCGCTTTAGCCAAACTGCAGTCAAAGAGAATTTCAATGAAACAGGCTTTAGCTTAGGTTCTCGCGTGAAGCACCCTAAGTTTGGTGAAGGTACGATTATCAACTTTGAAGGAAGTGGCCCACAGAGCCGAGTGCAAGTGGCGTTTAACGGTGAAGGGATTAAGTGGTTAGTGACAGCTTATGCTCGTTTAGAACAGCTCTAATCTGTTACCCCAGAATCTAACAACCATTCACGGTTAAAAACATAAAGAGCAGCTATGGGCTGCTCTTTTTTATTGCGTATCGCCTAGGCGGTCGCAATAGAGTATTGGCTGGAAGGGAGCTTACAGCGCAGCCAGTGCCGCTTCGTAGTTTGGCTCTTCAGTGATCTCTGCAACCAACTCGCTGTGTGTTACCACACCTTTTTCATCAACAACAACAACCGCACGTGTTGTCAGGCCTGCTAGTGGGCCTTCAGCAATTGCTACGCCGTAGTCTGAAGCGAACTCAGGTGAACGGAAAGTCGAAGCGTGTTGAACGCCTTCAATGCCTTCAAGCTCGCAGAAGCGGCCCGCAGCAAATGGAAGGTCAGCAGAAATACAAACAACAACTGTGTTCTCAAGCTCTGCCGCTTTTGCGTTGAACGTACGTACGCTCGTTGCACAAGTTGCTGTGTCGATGCTTGGGAAGATGTTTAGAACCACTTTCTTGCCTGCAAGAGAAGCAAGTGTCAGTTCAGAAAGATCGCCTGCAGTCAGTGCAAAGCTTGGTGCCTGCTCGCCAGTTTGTGGGAATGTGCCAGATAGCGGTACAGCTGCGCCTTTGAAGGTAACGTGTGACATGAATTTGTCCTTAATTTAATTATGGTTATGAAACTAGTTGAGCCTAGTAAGGCTTACGTTACTCGGAAGCGGTTAAGAAGTGAATGATTTAAATGTCAGAATTGTAATTAAGTTGAAGCGTTTCTTACATTCTAGGAGGGGTGAAAACATCAATCGATAAGAGACAGATAAAGAAAAACCCCGAGAGCTTGCGCTCATCGGGGTCTATAGTCTTACTCGCAGCAATCCGGCTACTAAGTGTGCTCCATGCATCAAATCCATGATAGTGTGCTGTTATCCTTCAGCGTATTCCTTTCGTCGCCTTCCTAGCGGTGTCCTTGATCTTATCCTGATCTGCCAACAATCCTCGTTAGCGCGCGTCACTTGTTCCTTGAGCGGTGTCCTTTACATCATCCTGATGTTCAGTCCTTTCCTCATCCAGAGGTGTCCATTGTCTTTCCTTAGTAGCAACCATCCTAGTTACTATTGCGTCCATTCAATGTCCATTTCGCTATCCATGCCGATTATTCATCCTGAATAATCGAATCTTCATCCTGAAGATAACCAAGTCCTTGGCGTTTCCTGTTCCGTGTCAGCATCCTTCCGACACCATCCATACTACCGATTCCTTATTTATCAGCAATGGTGCATAAGCGAATTTCTATATAATTATTTGAATGATAAATGTACGTATTGTTTTATTTCAATTGGTTACGATATCTTAGTGCTTAAATTCGCAGTTAAATATCGATATTTACTCACTGCCTTGTGAGAGATCTCGCACAAGACAGGGAGTAAAAAGGGAGTATTTTCCCTTATTGGCCGATGGCAGCGCCTTCACGACGAGGGTCTGCTGCACCTTCTAGACCATCTTTTGTGATGCGAATGGCGTGTAAACCGGAGTTAAGATCGCGAATGTTAACTTCAAATCCCATCTTTTCGAGCTCAGGTTTAAAGTTTTCCGCCGATGTTCCTTTTTCCAGATCTAGCGTGCCGAAGCGGTTTAGGAAGTGCGGTTGGTTGATCGCTTGCTGGATATCCATGTCCCATTGGGTATGAGCAATGATCGCTTGCGCTACATAACCTATGATGCGGCTACCACCCGGAGAACCAATCGCCATGTAAGGCTTATCGTCTTGCATGATGATAGTCGGTGCCATTGAAGAGCGTGGACGCTTACCTGGTTCAAGTCGGTTTGCGATAGGTTTGCCATCGTTGTGGGTCTTGAACGAGAAGTCGGTCAGTTCGTTGTTTAGTAGGAAGCCTCTTACCATCAAGCGTGAGCCAAATGCATTCTCAATAGTGGTTGTCATCGATACGACATTGCCTTCGCTATCGATAATATTGAAGTGGCTGGTGGACGGCAGTTCAATAGATACATCTTGGCTGCGTAGCATTGCGTGATCCCACGGCGGGGTGCCTGATGGCGCACTCTCTAGTGCCTTACCTGCGGTAATTAACTGGGCACGTTCCTGCAAATAGTCAGTATTCACTAACCCTTGAGTTGGCATTGGTACGTAATCTTGGTCTGCCATGTACATACCGCGGTCTGCAAAGGCTAGGCGAGAAGCGTCCGCTAACACTTGCCAAGATCTCGCATCGTTTGGCCCCCAGGATTGGAGGTCAAACTGCTCTGTCATCGCTAAGATCTGTCCAACCGTTAATGCGCCGGAACTTGGTGGTCCCATGCCACAGATATCGTAGCTTTCATAAGCTGAACAAACCGGTTCACGTTGTTTGATTGAGTAGGTGTCGAAGTCTTTTTGTGCCAAAACACCCGGATTGCCTTTGGCGGTTTGTACCGTGTTAATGATATCGGCAGAAATCTCACCTTGGTAAAATGCCTTAGCACCACCCTTTGAAATTGCATTCAATGTCGCAGCGTATTCTGGATTCTTAAGTAGTGTGCCTGCGGCTTTTGGGCTGCCATCGGCATTAAAGAAGTACGCTTTGGTTGTGGCAAAACGGCTCAGTCGTTCTTGGTCGTTTTCAATCAAGGTGGCCAAACGTGGGCTGATGGTAAAGCCTTTCTCAGCCAGTTGAGCAATAGGTTTGATCAGCGATGCCCATTCTAACTTGCCGTATTTCTGGTGAGTGTCCCACAATAATTGCACCGTGCCCGGCGTAGCAACAGAGCGACCACCAACCACGGCATCATAAAACTTAAGCGGTTGACCGTTTTCGTCTTGGAATAGACGTGGTGTCGCATCCAGTGGTGCGGTTTCACGGCCATCGTAGGTTTTAAGCTGTTTGTCTTTTCCATCAAAATAAACAAGGAAGGCGCCACCACCAATACCGGATGACTGTGGCTCAACTAAGCCAAGCATTAGCTGCACTGCAACCATGGCATCAATCGCGTTACCACCACTAGCAAGTACATCGGCACCAGCTTGGGTTGCTAGAGGGTTGGCTGCGGTAACCATCCAATCGTTAGCTTTTACGAGTTGCTTGGTTTCTAAACCACTACTTTGTTCGGGAGCGACGGAATCGGCAGCTTGATTTGCCCAACTGACGTGAGAGGCAAAAAGTAGGGTAGAAGTGGCGAGGGTTGTTAGTTTTGTTTTCCACTGCATGATCTTCTCCTTTTAATATGCAGAGCTAGATTGGCAGTGGAAAGATAAGATAGCCAGTGCGTTGTTAACGAATTGTAATCTTGATTCGAATTTAAGCGATTAAACCAGACAGCGACTGCCAAAGAATACTGACGCCAATAAGGCTGAACACAACACCACATAAGCCATCAATGTAGACTGTCGCTTCACTCAGCTTCTTTTGTAGTGCCTTCGTAGAAAGCATCCACGCTAATAGGGAGAACCAGAATAGTGATAGGCCGAATAGGATCAGCAGTGCAAACCCTTTGCCTGAAAGCGACATGTCAGCCGGTACCAAGCTCGACATCAAACTGATGAAGAACACTAACGCCTTTGGATTAAGAATATTGGTCGCAAAGCCTTTTGAAAATGCCTGACGCTTATTGGTCAGAATCAGATCTTTCGAATTGACCGTGTCTGTCTCTTCTTCATGGTGGCTAATGAGCTGCCATGTTGCTTTTAACGCACCAAAGCCGAGATACAGTAAGTAGCTGCCGCCAGCCAATTGCATGAGCGCAAAAAGAGTTGGGTGCTGGTGGACTAGGTAACTGATGCCCGTCAGGCTCAGCAATGAATGCAATAAGATCCCGCAAGACAGTCCGAGAGCAATGTATAAGCCAGTTTGTCGCCCGTGGCGTGTTGCGTTTTGTACCACAAGTGCAAAGTCAGGTCCTGGGCTCATCAAAGCGATAAAGTGGATAGAGGCGAGCGTGACTAATATGGTGACTTCATTCATATCTGTTCCAATAACTGGGTTGTTCTGTTGAGAGTTGTTGAGCGCAGCTTACCGTGATTTCGATTCTCTCAATTGTAAATTATCAACACTTAGTTAATTTTCGATGGAGAAACACCAAATGCGGTCTTAAATGCCTTTGAAAAATGGGCTTGATCGTAGAAACCCACTTGATGAGCGACCTCAGTACCTCCGACACCTGATTTAATTAATCGCATGCCTTGCTCCATGCGCAAGCGGCTTAACCATGCATAAGGGGTGATGCCCATTTTGTTCTTAAAATGACGCTGAAATTGAGTCGTCGTCAGATCACATAGCTCAGAAAGTTGCTCCAAGCGCACCGGTTGGTCGAGGTTTGCCATTAAATAGTCTTTGAGTGTATTCACCGATTGAGTACCAAGCTTCACCTGAGTTTTCGATCCAAACTGCGCGTAACGATCAACAATCGTCGAAAAGCCTTCGAATGGCAGGCAATCTTGGGCGAGTTGGCTGATGTTTGGATTGATAAGCAGCCCATGAAGGTTACGCAATTGTAAAAAAGTCGCTTGATCGGAGAGGATCAATTCAGAAAAGCTCAAAGCGTGACCATTTTTGCTGTGATCGGCAAGATCGCCAAACCATTGAGGTGAGACAGAAAATACACTTACTTGGTAACCCGATTCGAGCTTTGAATGACCATCATGCAGCTCATCGGGGGGCATCATCACCACTTGTCCGGCGCCCGCGTGGTAGCTCGTCCCTTTATAGACAAACTTTTGCTGCCCTTGGGTGATTAGGCCGATGTGAAAGTCCAAATGATAGTGGCGCTGAAAGGCAAACTCTTGGTATTGAGCTTGGATCAGGCTGATATCTTGGCTAGATGTCGAGTAGTAGTGGACTTTATCCATGGCATAAAAAAGCTTGGTTAAATTATCATCAATTCAACCAAGCTTATCTCTGTATCTTTAGATTGTCTTGTAAAAAACGATCAGTGTTAGTTTTTCGCTTGCTTACTCTTCTTGTTATTGCGCAGACCGTCGAAACTGAAGATCACCAGTGCACCCCAAATGAAAGTAAAGGTAATTGCCTTATCCATGGTAAAGGCTTCACCGTAGATCAACACCGCAAGCAAGAACATCAAGCTAGGGCCAATGTACTGGAAGAAGCCCAATGTCGAAAGCTTGAGTCTGGTTGCTGCACCTGTGAAGCAAAGTAGTGGCAGAGTGGTAATTATCCCAGCAGCGACCAGCAGTAAATTTAGCTGCATTGGATTCGCTAAGAAATCAGAAGTTGCTGTGTCTGCAATGAATAACAAGTAGATCGCCGCCGCTGGCAGCATCACTAGGGTCTCAATAAACAAGCCAGTCTGCGCTTCTAGGTTCACTTTCTTACGTAGCAAGCCATAGAAACCAAAAGAAAAGGCCAGTGCGATAGCAACAACTGGAATCGAACCAAAGGCGATTAGCTGGATAAGCACACCGATAGCCGCAAGCGCCACTGCACACCATTGAAGTTTTCTCAGACGCTCACCAAGGAAGAACATCCCAAGCAATACGTTAATTAAAGGGTTGATGTAGTAGCCGAGGCTGGCATCCAGCATATGATTGGCGTTTACTGCCCAGATGAAGATCAGCCAGTTTGCACCTACCAAGAGAGAGGTTGCCACCAAAAACATCATTTTCGGTTTTGAAGTCAGAGTATCGCGCACTTTGCGCCAACCACGACCAACGTGCAGCAGTAAAGCGAGTAGGAAAAAGGACCATACTACACGGTGGCTCAGGATCTCGAGAGGGGATACTTCACTGAGAGATTTGAAGTATATGGGAGCGATTCCCCACATGGTGTACGCGCCAATCGCAAGCAGTATTCCTTGGCGTGTACGCTGTTGTTCGTCTTGTGTCATGTCACTTTCTCTGGCACGAAGTGCTTATTAATAGGATTTATATTGAGAGTTGGTCAGTATAGGAGCGTTAACCCTTTTCACCTAACAATTTGCGGTTTAATTCGCCAGCATTCCACTCTACAATGTGCGACTTGCTTGCCGATGCTGCATGCTGACTTTATACCTCGATTAGGAACCACAATGACCGCCACTCTGATTGCTGAGCAAACACCAACACCCGCGAATGATGCGCAAAACATCCTCGAAGATGTATTTGGCTATCAAAGCTTTCGCGATGGTCAGCAAGAGGTCATTGATTTGGCTGTTCAAGGTCGAGATAGCTTGGTGATAATGCCGACGGGTGGTGGTAAATCTTTGTGTTACCAGATCCCAGCTTTAGTCCGTGAAGGACTGACTTTGGTTATCTCACCGCTTATCTCGTTGATGAAAGACCAAGTCGATCAGTTGAAAGCCAATGGTGTGGCAGCCGAGTGTATTAACTCTTCCATGCCACGTGACCAGCTACTGAGTGTGTTTAATCGCATGAACTCAGGTCAGCTCAAGATGGTTTATGTGTCACCAGAGCGTGTGTTGATGCGTGATTTTATTGAACGCCTACAAGGTTTACCGCTTTCGATGATTGCGGTCGATGAAGCGCACTGTATCTCTCAATGGGGACACGACTTCCGCCCGGAATACGCGTCACTTGGTCAGCTTAAACAGTATTTCCCGCACGTGCCTTACATGGCGCTGACGGCAACCGCTGATGATGCAACGCGCAAAGATATTGTTTCGCGTCTGCAGCTGGTGGATCCACATACCTATTTGGGTAGCTTCGACCGTCCTAATATTCGCTATAACCTTGTCGAGAAACACAAGCCAGTGTCTCAGGTGGTTCGCTACCTAGAAACTCAGAAGGGCAATTGCGGCATCATCTATTGTGGTAGCCGTAAAAAAGTTGAGATGGTCACAGAGAAGCTGTGCAACAACGGTATTCGTGCTGCGGGTTATCACGCGGGTATGGACACCGACGAACGCGCTTACGTTCAAGAGGCCTTTCAGCGTGATGATATTCAGATTGTTGTTGCGACGGTGGCGTTTGGTATGGGTATCAATAAGCCTAACGTACGCTTTGTGGTTCACTTTGATATTCCACGCAACATTGAGTCTTACTATCAAGAGACTGGCCGTGCAGGCCGTGATGGCTTGCCTGCCGAAGCGATGATGCTGTTTGACCCTGCTGATATGGGTTGGCTGCGTCGTATGTTGGATGAGAAAGAAGAAGGTCCGCAAAAGCAGGTTGAGATGCACAAGCTGAATGCGATGAGTGCCTTTGCTGAAGCGCAAACTTGTCGTCGTCAGGTACTGCTCAACTACTTTGGCGAATATCGTGAGAAGCAATGTGGTAACTGCGATATCTGCTTAGATCCGCCAAAACACTTTGATGCGACTCAAGAGGCGCAGAAGGCGTTGTCTTGTGTGTACCGTGTGAATCAGTCGTTTGGTATGGGCTACGTCGTTGAAGTGATGCGTGGTATGCAGAATATCCGCGTGCGCGACAATGGTCACGATAAGCTCTCAACTTACGGTATTGGCCGCGACCACAGCCATGATTACTGGATCAGTATCTTCCGTCAGCTCATTCATAAAGGCTTGTTGTTCCAAAACATCACACGCAACTCAACCTTGCAGTTAACTGAAGAGGCGCGCCCACTGCTGCGTGGTGAGATGTCGCTAGAGTTAGCGGTACCTCGTCTAGACACTGCGGTACGCAATGCTAAGTCAGATAAGCTAAGCAGCAAGAACTACGATAAAAAGCTATTTGCCAAACTGCGTAAGCTACGTAAGTCGATTGCCGATGAAGATGGCTTACCACCATACGTGGTATTCAGTGACGCAACATTGATTGATATGGCAGAAGTTCTGCCGACGTCTTACGGTGAAATGTTGGCGGTAAATGGTGTTGGTCAGCGTAAGCTCGACAAATACGCCGACCCATTCCTAGATTTGATTCAAGAACACATCACAACACACGGCTAATAGCAGAGGTAATAAATGGAATTTGGTTTAAGAGAGTATTTAGCAGAAGAAGGGCGCTTATTGGTGACAACACCGAGCTTTGACTTCGACTCTTACCCTGAAATTGGCGAACGCCTCGTTAGCTTGTTATCGGCTACGGTTGTTGAAAAGCAGTGGGATGCTGACATACACTCATGGCTGGTGGATTTTGAAGGGTGCCAGATGTTCTTAAAATCAGAGCACTACAGTGAATCTGTGTGGTTTGAATCTCTTAGTCCAGAAGCGAGCCGTGAAGAGTTCGATTATCTAGCCGCTTTGTTCAAGCGTGGCTTCTAACTGTTAACATTGCCTCTAAACCTGGTTTCTCGCTACTGAGCTTCAAACACCTTCTAGCAATAAAAGTGAGAATAAACGTTTGCGTCTATTCTCACCGTTGCAGCTAAAATTGATTAATGTATAATCGCCCGCCGCTCGATAGAGCAAATGATAGATACATTTTTCATTCACATTATTGGTAAGAGCTTTCTTTGTTTCGATAGAGAAATGACTCGATTTGGGTTCCCTCACCCCCAAACCAAACTAAAAAGGTACAGCATGAGTAACTTTACCCCTGCGCAACAGCGCAAAGCCCTAGCATTATTAGTTGTGTTCCACTTAGTGATTATTGCGTCAAGCAACTACTTGGTTCAGCTACCTTTTACCATCTTCGGTATGCACACCACTTGGGGTGCTTTCACTTTCCCATTTATCTTCTTAGCAACAGACCTGACCGTTCGCATTTTTGGCGCTCAGCTTGCTCGTAAAATCATTTTCTTAGTGATGTTGCCTGCACTGGCGGTTTCTTACTTCTTGTCGGTGGTGTTCTTTGAGGGGCAATTCCAAGGCTTTAGCCATCTGGGTGAATTTAACCTATTTGTTGCACGTATCGCTGCTGCAAGTTTCATGGCTTACTTGCTTGGACAAATCTTAGATGTTCATGTTTTCAACCGCTTGCGTCAGCTTAAGCAGTGGTGGATCGCGCCAACCTGTTCAACGCTTTTTGGTAATGCTATCGATACCATCGCTTTCTTTGCGATCGCTTTCTACCAAAGCCCAGATCCATTCATGGCTGAACATTGGACGGAGATTGCACTGGTTGATTACGGTTTCAAACTTATCATCAGCCTAGGTTTGTTTGTTCCTATGTACGGTGTGCTTCTGAACTACATCGTTAAGAAGCTAACCGCTGTAAACCCTGACTTTAAAGCGACAGGTGTTAACGCCTAGCTAGATGGAAGTGCGGTTATTCAAGGTCATCTCTGAATAACCGCCTTTCGTTCCTCTTTGTTTATTCCTTTCTATTTCAGATCCACTAAGCTTGACCTTCAAGCACTGTCTCAACACCAGCCCCTGCATCCTTATTACTCTTTCTTGGCACTGATACCTTATATTTCGAGTTCTTTGGGCTCACCTTAGTCACGCTTTTTTGTAGTAGCAGTGAATTAGGGTAGGTAATCACATTGCCCTCTGGATGGCGGATTAGGGTATGGAACATCTTTATGTCGAGTATTTTTCCTTCAATACCATCTCCGTCGGCCACAATGATTGAGTCTCCAATACGGTAGGGGAAGACAAAGAAGATTAAGAAACTGGCGGTGATGTTGCTGAGAATTGACCACTGAGCGATAAAACCGACACCGATAACCGTGAACACTGAAGAGATAAAAATCGAAAAGTTGCCGTAGCCGATGCCGCTGACAATCAAATAGGTCGCGAACAAGAATCCGAAGTAAATGATATTAAAGCAGCGATTGATGAAAGCAGTGCGTGTCGCATTGACGGTTTTTGTCTCTGCGAGTGCCTGAATGGCTTTTTCCGTAGAGTGTTTAAGAACCCAATAGATAAGAATGAACAGCAAAGCAAGTAGCAAGTCGTACTGTTTTAATGTCGCAAAAATGGTGTCGATGTAGCTAAGCATAGTAACCTCTAAATAGTTGAGGCTGCATTATTGTGGCCACTCGTTTTCAATACATCATTAAACCATTATGGTTTTATTTTCCTTTTTAGTTCGAGTTTTTCCAAACAGAGTAATCGTTAATCATGGGCTTGTTATATGTGGTTAAGTGTTTGATATGTGGCTCTTTATATTTCTGTTATATCCCTTTTATCTATAGGTAACGCTTTGGTGATGAAGCCATTTCGCCAATTCGTAGAATGGCCGGCCATTCACAACTTGGTTCGATTACTGATGATACTGATTACCATAAAACTGACGGTGTTCTGCTTTCTAAAGCTAAAAAAGCAGGGCTATTTTGGAGCGCGTAACACTGTTTGCACACGTAATAATGTGGAGCCATCATAACCATGCTAACTCTATTTATTACTCAATTGATCCTACTGTGGCTAATGGTTGAGCCACTTCTCTCTGCGGCTAGGATGAATGCCATCAAAGCCCGAGGTGATTATGTACGTTGATTATCTCGCGTCATTTAGCATGCTTTTACTACTGGAAGTGATTCTGGGAGTCGACAACATTATCTTCATCTCAATCTTGGTCGAGAAGTTACCCGTGAGGCTAAGAAGCCGTATTCGTAATCTTGGTATTGGCTTAGCGGTTGTTACGAGGATTGGATTGGTATTCTCGGTTACCTGGCTGATGTCGCTCACCGAACCCTTTATTACCGTTTTTGAGCGCGGCCTATCAGGTAAAGATCTTATCTTGATTGTTGGTGGTGGCTTCCTGCTATTGAAGAGCTTTAAAGAGCTATTGAATTGGTTGCTAGTAAAAGAGAAAAAAGAGAAGAACGCACTCGAAACCAGTGTCACTATGGTTGTGCTACAGATTATTGCTATCGATGCAGTGTTCTCATTCGACTCGGTGATTACTGCAGTGGCTTTGGTCCACAATGTAGAGATCATTATTGCAGCTATTGTTATCTCTGCAATCATCATGTTGGCGGTTGCTGAAAAGATTCAAATAACCATTACCGCTTATCCTGGCTTGAAGTTACTCGCCCTTTTATTCCTGATTTTATTAGGTGGTTTGCTGGTTGTCGAAGGGTATGGGTTACATGTGGACAAAAGCTATTTGTACGTTGCTTTAGCGTTTGGACTAACGCTCGAAATCTGCCATATCTTACTGGATAGGCAGCTTAACAAGGCGCAAAGAGCTTCCAACGCAGACAACGAACGAGTAGAAGAGCGCGCCTTACAACACAGCGAGGTTCTATAGAGGTTATTACTCTAATTCTTTCAGAAGAGGCTCTAGGTTACTGTCGAAAAACAGTGGTGAGGCCATCTGTATTGCTTTGAGAGAAGAGTTGCCTTGCGTTGCTTTGATGTACAGCTCTTTTGCTGCTCCCGCATTACCGCGAGACTCTTCCGCTTTCGCAAGCAGTAGGTAGGTCAATATCGACTGATTCTGCGGTGGCATCGACAACAAAATCCTCATCGCTTTTTCTGGGTCATCCTCAGAAAGGGCGATGATGGCGTTGGCGTCATAGGCGCGCGCCAGTTTCCCTTCCGCGAGTAAACGCTCGAGCCTTGGCTTAGCTTCTTGATTCAATGTCGCAATGGCTTGCTTTTTACTGCCCGAAGAAGCGTAGAAGGTGTTCATTACCTTGCCTATGTAATTGGCAACGAAAACAAGATCATTACTAGGGTCAGCTTGTTGAGCTTTTGCAAAGTAGTCCATCACCATTGGTAACTCTGCCTCGTTGTACAGTACTCCAAGACCACTGAGTGTGTATTTTAATGCGTCGGGCGTCATTGGTAGTTGTGAAATACTCTCTGTGAGCTCCTCTTTCGGCACCTTGATATACAGAGCGTCTAGTATGTCATCGACCATACGATAGAGTGTGTGGTGCAGCTCTGGTAGCTCCGTTGGGTAGCGGCGGTTGAGGTGCGATTGGTCAGAGATGTTATTGTGATAACGCATGGTGAGGCGAGTATGTTTGCCGTCTCGACTTGGGCTCGTACCAAAGGTGAGTTTGATTGCCGCAATCTTTTGTAATGGCTCACTGTGGACTATGCGTATGCCACTGTAAGCGCTCAAGTACTCAATGAATTTGGTGATAGTACCGTATAAAACCGGGTCGTTTTTGACGTCATCGCTGATATCCAACATGACATAACGAAACTCATAGTGTCGGAGTTGGGTTGCAGGTGCGACTTTCTCATCTGGCGTGCTGCTCGATGCCGAATAAAGGATATAGCCAGACTCCATAACAACGATAGCGCCAAGCAGTAAACCAATCATCAGGTTTCTTTTATTGGGCTTAGTTTGCTTACTGACATCAGTTGGGGGCAGTTTACCTGCCGGTGGCGATTCTTCTGGAGCGGATGGCTGAGCAGATGATGGTTCCGGTTCAGCGACTTGGTCTGTCTCGATTTTGCTTTGTATTACGTCTGCTTCAAATTTATAGCCACGTTTCGGCACAGTAATGATGTAGCTGTTGTGCTGTTGAGAGTTTTGCTTCAGAACCTTACGCAGCTCAAACACCGCTTGTGTGACCACTTGGTCACTAAGAATCATACCGCTCCAGACGTTGTTGATGAGTTCGTCTCGGGTATGAGTTTGCCCAGGATTGAGACACAAAAATTCAAGTAGCTTAGTTAACCGCTTATCTATGGTTACCGTTCTTTCGGCGAAGAGGATTTGCCCTTCATTTGGAACGAATAGCCACTCATCGACACTAAAACATGAATTCTTCTCAAGCATCCCTTTCTCCTGCATTCAAACGGCATCCTGCGTTCTATATTCACCTTATTAACTCTATTACATAATGTGATGAATTTGTTGTAATTTTCGAGTGAATTCTAAAAGGTGTGCGTGAGTTAAATATTTGAGGTGATGGATTAAGAGGGTTGCCGTGAGACATAAACGAAAAAGCTCCCGTGATAGGGAGCTTTCGAATATCTGTTGCGGCTGATTTAAGCTTGAGCTTTATTGCTCAGCAATCGTCAGTGGCCAGCCAATGTCTGTTTGTCGATTCGATTCAATCTCAAGCTCTGCAGCGGTTAGCGGGTTGTCGGCTAGCCATTGCTTAGAGAGTGTTAGAGTCAGATTATTATCGTCAGCGGTCAGCATAAACTCAGGCTCTAGCTCTGGGTTACGACGATGCGTTAACAGAATCGCTAGACGCAGAATACGTAGGATACGTTTACTGCTTGTGCCTGAGACTGCGTGTTGTTCTGGCAGTGACGTTAGCTGTTCACGGTAGCGTCGTGTTAATTCACCTAGGTAGTGTTTCTGTGCGCGGGTGAAACCAGGTAAATCTAGGTTCTGCAGTAGGTAAGCACTGTGTTCACCGCCTTTCTTGAAGTCGATGGTTAAACCGATTTCATGAAGTTTGGCTGCAGTTTGCAGTAGGACACCAGCTTGAGGTTCTGACACCCAAGCTTCGCCGCCTGCTTGCTCTAACAGAGTCTGCGCAGCTGCTGCGACTTGGTCACCGTAGCTTACGTCCATCTGGTAGCGTGATTGAACGCTCTTGATAGTGCGAGCACGAATATCATCTTGGCGAAGTTCATCAACCATCTCGTAGGCAAGGCCTTCACGAAGTGCACCACCTGCGAGTGTCATCGAGTCGATTTTAAGCAGTTCAAAGATAGCAATCAGAATAGAAAGGCCGCTAGGGAACACTAAAGCGCGCTCCAGAGTTAACCCTTCTATTTCTAGTTCTTCTAAGCGCTCAGTAATCATCGCTTGTTTTTGTAAGCGCTTAAGTTTGGTATGAGTGATAACCTCATCCATGCCTTGCGCTAACATGATTTCTTGCAGTGCTTGAACGGTACCACTAGCGCCAACACACACATCCCAACCGATATCTGTGTAGCTCTCTAAGATAGGAGCTAAGGTAGATTTCGCTGCTTCAATCGCGTTGTCGAAGTTGGTTGCGGTTAATTGGCGATCTTTGAAGTGGCGCTCAAGCCATGTTACACAGCCCATTTTTAGGCTAGTGAGTGCTTTTGCTGAGAAACCCTCGCCGATGATCATCTCGGTACTTGCGCCACCAATATCCACTACCAGTCGGCGGCCGCTGCCACCAGAAGTGTGTGCCACGCCTTTATAGATAGTCGCTGCTTCTTCTTCACCGGAGATAACATTGATGTCGTAGCCAAGGATCTGGTTCGCTTTCTCAAGAAAGATATCCACATTGGTTGCGGTACGTAGGGTCGCTGTACCAACAATGCGGATATTTTCTTTCGGAATGTCTTGTAGTCGCTCTGCAAAGAGACTCAAACAGTCCCAACCGCGCTGCATAGCTTCGGTACTAAGCGCATTATTTTCATCTAAGCCTGCAGCTAAACGCACTTTGCGCTTAATCTTAGCCATGGTTTGTACGCTGCCATCGATATGACGCACAACGAGCATATGAAAACTGTTCGACCCGAGGTCGATTGCAGCGTAAAGCGGGGGTGACACTGTTTGACTCATAAGCGACTAAGCTTCCTTGTTGTGACGCGGTTGGCGTGGGCGACGGTTCTGGTTTGGTTTACGGTTACCGTTGCGTGAGCCATTGTTGTTTGAGCGGCGTTGTTGCGGGTTACGTGTGCGTAAGCGCAATGGTGCTGGTAGATCTTCTAGTAGTGCAGAAGCGTCGTAGTCAGATACTGGGATCGCGTGCTCAATGTATTCTTCGATTGGTGGCAAGTTGATTGCGTAATCTTCACAAGCAAAGCTGATCGAGTGACCACTTGCCCCAGCACGACCTGTACGGCCGATACGATGAACGTAATCTTCACAATCGTCAGGTAGATCGAAGTTGAATACGTGCGTTACTTGAGGAATGTGTAGGCCACGAGCAGCAACATCGGTTGCAACCAGTAGGTCAACATCACCTTGAGTGAATTGCTCAAGAATCTTTTCACGTTTCTTCTGTGGTACATCACCAGTCAGTAGACCAACACGGTGACCATCGGCAGCCAAATGGCCCCAAACAGATTCACACTTATGCTTAGTGTTAGCGAAGATGATAGCGCGCTCTGGCCACTCTTCTTCTACTAGTGTCTGTAGCAGTGCCATCTTGTGTTCGTTAGAAGGGTAGAACAACTCTTCTTTAATACGATGGCCTGTTTTACGCTCTGGTTCAACAACAACATGCTCTGGGTTGTGCATGTGTTCGAAAGCCAACTCTTGTACGCGGTAAGACAAAGTCGCAGAGAACAGCATGTTCAAGCGATCTTTAGGCTCAGGCATACGACGGAACAAGAAGCGGATGTCTTTAATGAAGCCAAGATCGAACATACGGTCTGCTTCATCCAGTACTACTGCTTGAATGTGGTTAAGGTTAAATACCTTTTGCTTGTAGAAATCGATAATACGGCCAGTGGTACCAATTAAGATATCTGCGCCTTCTTCGATCTTACCGAGCTGCTTGTCGTAGCTTTCGCCACCGTAAGCCAATGCTGCTTTGATACCAGTGCTTGCCACTAGAGATTCAGCATCGTTGAAGATCTGAATCGCGAGTTCACGCGTAGGTGCCATAATAATCGCACGTGGCTGGTTAGGCTTGCGCCCTTCATGCTCAGGTGTTTTTAGTAGGTGGTTAAAAGTAGCAGTAAGAAACGCAAGCGTTTTACCAGTACCCGTTTGGGCCTGGCCTGCAATGTCTTGGCCGGTGAGCAGTACCGGGAGCGCCAAGGCTTGGATAGGGGTACAATAATCGAACCCTTTTTTCTCCAATCCTTCAATGACTTGCGGATGTAAATCCAAGTCGGCGAACTTTTGCTCTGTGATATGCGTCTTTTTCATTGCTATAGAATATCAGCTTAAGCTTGCAATACGAAAGTAAATACATTCCAATAGGGCATCTATTTACTGGTTATCATCCAACCAGTTCTAAAAAATACATTGGAGTGGAAGATGAGTGATAAGATTTTGCAGCTAACTGATGACGGTTTTGAGAACGATGTGATCAACGCTGCAGGCCCTGTTCTTGTTGATTTTTGGGCAGAATGGTGTGGCCCTTGTAAGATGATTGCGCCGATTCTTGATGAAATCGCAGACGAGTACGAAGGCAAGCTCACTATCGGTAAACTTAATATCGACCAAAATGCTGGAACACCACCAAAGTTTGGTATTCGCGGCATTCCAACGCTTCTTCTTTTCAAAGATGGCGGCGTAGCAGCGACTAAAGTTGGTGCATTGTCTAAAACTCAACTTAAAGAGTTCCTAGACGCTAACCTATAATCAGGTGAGCATTTGATAAAGAAACCGTGCAGTTAACAAATGCACGGTTTTGTTTTTTCTAAGCTATGGACTAGTCTTAGTTTTAGTGCTAATTTATCGCACGTTAATTGAACGAATTTCTCTTCTTGGTCGATCCTGTGACCGAATCCCTCTTAACTAGAAAACAGATCTTATTTTGACTAAACAAGCATCCACCACAATGAATCTTACAGAACTGAAGAACAGACCTGTGTCTGAACTTGTTAAACTTGGCGAAAGCCTAGGCCTTGAAAACCTAGCTCGTCTAAGAAAACAGGACATTATCTTCGCTATCCTTAAAGCACATGCAAAAAGTGGTGAAGACATCTTCGGTGACGGTGTTCTTGAAATTCTGCAAGACGGTTTTGGTTTTCTTCGTAGCGCAGACAGCTCGTACTTAGCGGGTCCTGATGATATCTACGTATCACCAAGTCAGATTCGTCGTTTCAACCTACGTACTGGTGACTCAATTGCCGGAAAGATTCGCCCACCTAAAGATGGCGAACGTTACTTTGCTCTACTTAAAGTAAACACGGTAAACCACGACAAACCAGACAACGCTCGTAACAAGATCCTTTTTGAAAACCTTACCCCTCTACATGCTAACGAACGCATGGTTATGGAGCGTGGTAATGGTGCGACAGAAGATATCACAGCTCGTATCCTTGACCTTGCATCTCCAATTGGTAAAGGTCAGCGTGGCTTGATTGTTGCTCCGCCAAAAGCGGGTAAGACAATGCTTCTGCAAAACATCGCACAAAGCATCGCTCACAACCATCCTGAGTGTGAACTAATGGTTCTACTTATCGATGAGCGTCCGGAAGAAGTAACAGAAATGCAGCGCCTAGTTAAAGGTGAAGTAGTTGCTTCGACATTCGATGAGCCAGCATCTCGCCACGTACAAGTAGCAGAAATGGTTATCGAGAAAGCGAAGCGTCTTGTTGAACACAAGAAAGACGTGGTTATCCTTCTGGACTCAATCACTCGTCTAGCGCGTGCATACAACACGGTAGTACCTTCATCAGGTAAAGTACTAACTGGTGGTGTAGACGCAAACGCACTTCACCGTCCTAAGCGTTTCTTCGGTGCAGCTCGTAACGTTGAAGAAGGCGGTAGCTTGACTATCATCGCTACAGCACTGGTTGATACTGGTTCTAAGATGGATGAAGTTATCTACGAAGAATTCAAAGGTACAGGTAACATGGAACTGCACCTTAACCGTAAGATTGCTGAAAAACGTGTATTCCCTGCGATTGATTTCAACCGCTCTGGTACTCGTCGTGAAGAGCTTCTTACTAAGAATGATGAACTACAGAAGATGTGGATCCTGCGTAAGATTGTTCACCCAATGGGCGAAATCGATGCAATGGAATTCCTTATCGACAAGCTAGCAATGACGAAAACGAACGATGAGTTCTTTGACGCTATGCGTCGTCAGTAATCTTGATTAGCTGATAGTTATTAGAAAGCGCTGCCCTCGGGTAGCGCTTTTTATTTGCATTTTGTAGCGTCAGCTTGCAGAATGACCAAAAGTGTTACAAGGAAGTTAAAATGCAACATGGACTGTTGTCATCATTACTCTTGTCTACTTCACTGTTACTTTCACCGGTCGGTATTGTTAATGCCACCGAGATGTCTCCACATACAGTAGAGTCTTGGCTTGAGAATGATCAAGTAAAACTAAAAACTGCTGAATTGCTTGAGCTTGTCGTGCGTGATGAAGTGAATTCGTTACGCTTTGCACTTGAGCGCCTGACATTTCCCCAGCAAGAGGTGGCTCGTTACCAACTCTTGAAGAAGATCGAACAGCAAAAAATCGTACTCACACCTAAGATGTCTATCTTTGTGGAGCAACAGCTCGCTATTACGCCAACCTACCAAGTATTAGAGCGTGGTGATGGCTATGAGTTTACGGTACCAGCCTTTAATTATCCTTCGATAGCAAACCGCTTAATCAAACAATTCCGCGCTGACCAAAATACATTGGTGTTTGTGCTCGATGCAGAGAAACAGAACCTCAACCTTAAAGAGTGGCTAACTGGGTCTGAGCATCAGGTCCAAACTCGAGAAGCGCTACTCATAAGAGAATTGGATAGCTTGTCTCCAGAGGCAGTGAATTACTTAGCAAAACAGCTAACAGAGTCACCAATAGTCAGCTGGTTACCCTCTACCGAAGTAGTGGTTCGATTGGCACAAGTGAGCGAAGACCCGGATGTCTATCAAATCCTATGGAAGATGAAGGCCGATTATCATAGCCAAGCTGAGTTGGTTCGTCTCGCTGAGAGTAAATCCCCATTTGCCTTAGAGCAGGTGATGGCTGCAACGAAAAACCCAAGATTAAAAGAAGAAGCGATTACTTTGCTGACGAGAGTAAACCCACTTTCAGAAGAGGTGAAAGACTTTTTAGTTTCTCGCATGGCGATTGCTGATGATGCGCCATTGGTCGCTCGTGAGTTAGCCAAGCAAGGACACACTAATTGGCTACAAGAGCTCGTGAGTGACAACCCACAAGTCAAAAGCTCAGTGATCCAACAAGTGCTTCCTTAACTGGGTTTTATCTCTCAATAACCTTACTAAAAAGGGGGATCTCACGATGCCCCTTTTTGATATACTGAGCGCAGAATAATCAGCATGTAGAAGTTCTATGAGTTTTAAAGATTTACGTGATTTTATCGACCATCTTGAAAGCATTGGTCAGTTGAAACGCATTTCTCACCCAGTCGACCCAGACTATGAAATGACCGAAATTAGCGACCGTACTCTACGTGCTGGTGGCCCGGCTCTTCTGTTCGAGAACCCGGTAGGTTATGACATGCCTGTTTTAACCAACCTATTTGGTACTCCTAATCGTGTAGCGATAGGCATGGGCCGTCAGGAAGTTAAAGAACTGCGCGAAGTGGGTAAGCTATTGGCTTATTTAAAAGAGCCAGAGCCGCCGAAAGGTTTTAAAGACGCGATTGATAAGTTGCCTGTGTTCAAGCAAGTATTGAACATGCCGGCTAAGCGTCTTCGTAGAGCAGCATGCCAGCAAGTCGTGTGGCAAGGTGACGAGGTGGATCTAGATAAAATCCCAGTAATGAGCTGTTGGGCTGACGATGTCGCGCCACTACTTACTTGGGGTTTAACGGTTACCCGCGGCCCGAACAAGAAACGCCAAAACTTAGGTATCTACCGCCAACAAAAGATTGGTAAGAACAAAATTATCATGCGTTGGTTGGCTCACCGTGGTGGTGCGTTGGATCTACGTGATTGGGCTGAACAGAACCCAGGTAAGCCGTTCCCAGTATCTGTCGCGTTTGGCGCGGATCCTGCGACGATTCTGGGCGCGGTAACGCCAGTGCCAGATACCTTATCGGAATACGCGTTTGCTGGTCTGTTACGTGGCAGCAAAACTGAAGTGGTTAAATCGATCAGTAACGACCTAGAAGTCCCAGCGAGTGCTGAAATCGTGATGGAAGGTTACATTGACCCTAATGAATTTGCTGACGAAGGGCCTTACGGCGATCACACCGGTTACTACAACGAGAAAGAAAAGCACAACGTGTTTACCATTACTCATGTAACCATGCGTGAGAACCCTATTTACCACAGCACATACACAGGTCGCCCGCCCGATGAGCCAGCGGTACTGGGTGTTGCATTGAATGAAGTGTTTGTTCCTATTCTTCAAAAGCAATTCCCAGAGATAGAAGACTTCTATCTACCACCTGAAGGTTGTTCGTATCGAATGGCTGTGGTGACTATGAAGAAGCAGTATCCTGGTCATGCTAAACGAGTGATGATGGGGGTATGGTCTTTCTTACGTCAATTCATGTACACCAAGTTTGTATTGGTGTGCGATGAGGATGTTAACGCTCGTGACTGGTCACAAGTTACGGCCGCTATGTGCAAACATATGGATCCGTCTCGTGATACCTTGATGATAGAGAACACGCCAATTGATTCGTTGGACTTTGCATCACCGGTCGTTGGGCTAGGTTCTAAGATGGGCTTAGACATCACTAAGAAGTGGGATGCTGAGTTAGCGTTGTCGCCTGATGTGCCATCTACACCAGAAAACAGTGACCATATCGAAGGTGGTTTGGCTGAATTAACCAAAGCTCACCCTGAAATTCTTGATATTCATCTGCAGAATGACAATGCCAGCATGGTTGTGGTATCGATAGATAAACAAGCCGCAGGTAATGGTAAGAAAATCATGGATGCGGTTTGGTCTCAATTTGATGAGAACAAGTTCGTTATTGTTTGCGATGGTGATGTTAACGTGAGTGACTGGAACGACATCATCTGGGCGGTAACCACCAGAATGGACCCTGCGAGAGATACCCTGTTCCTTCAGGATGAAACAGGGCACTCCCAAATGGGTCTCGATGCCACCAATAAGTGGGAAGGTGAATGCTTGCGTGAGTGGGGCGTTCCAATCACAAAAGACCCTGAGCTGGTCAAAAAGATTGATAGCATCTGGGAACAACTAGGAATTTTATGAGCTACCAAGTAGTCTTGTATCCAGAAAACATCAGTTTCACCGTAGAAAAAGGGCAAACGGTCTTGGATGCTGCGCTCAACAGCGATATCTATTTCCCTAACCGTTGCCAAGTTGGCGCATGTGCTATGTGCATGTGCAAAAAATTAGAAGGGCAAGTGAGTTACCACCTTGAACCCATGCTTACAGAGAAAGAGCAGCAACAGGGTTGGATTTTCGCTTGCCAAGCATTTGCAGAAAGTAATTTAGTTCTAACCTTTGCCGATTAAGGGTTAGTGAGAGGAAGAACATGACTATTAAATGTAAAGTTAAGTCTATCGAGCCTTTGGCTTGTAACACTTACCAAATCCTGCTTCACCCAGAGACACCAGTTGCCTTTAAAGCTGGTCAGTACCTGATGGTTGAAATGGGTGAGAAAGATAAGCGTCCATTTTCAATTGCGAGCAGCCCTTGTCGCCATGAAGGTGAACTAGAACTACACATTGGTGCAGCTGAACACAATGCTTATGCATTAGAAGTAGTTGAAGCTATGAAAAAGGCACAAGCTGAAGATGGCGATATCGCGATTGATGCGCCACACGGTGATGCGTGGATTAAAGAAGAGAGCGAGCGCCCTCTACTATTGATTGCTGGTGGTACGGGCTTTAGCTATGTACGTTCGATCCTGGATCACTGCATTGCACAAAACAGCAAGAAAGAGATTCACCTTTACTGGGGTGCAAAAGACGAGTGCCAGCTATACGCGAAAGAAGAGCTTGTTGATATTGCAGAAAAGCATAGCAATGTACATTTCGTACCTGTAGTAGAAGAGGCGCCGGAAGTTTGGCATGGCCAAACTGGTAATGTGCTTGAAGCTATTACACAAAGCTTTGAATCACTGGCTGATTTTGATATCTATATTGCTGGTCGTTTTGAAATGGCAGGCGCAGCAAGAGACCTATTTACACAAAATAAAGAAGCAAAGCGTGACCATATGTACGCAGATGCTTACGCGTTTATCTAATAATTCCCTTAGATTTAGTGCAAAAAGAGAGCAGAAATGCTCTCTTTTTTATATTTAGGTGAACTATTAGACACTTAACCTCTATTTATTCATTTTTTATGAAAAAGTAGTTGCTAAGCTGAAAGGGTTCCCTATAATGCGACCCCACTGAGACGGCAGGCGCCATAAGGCTTCAGCAATAATCAGTAAGACGGAAAGCGACAAAAAATTAATTTTCAAAAAGTGTTTGACACTGAATGTTAATTCGCTAGAATGGCCGTCCACTTCGAGAGGCTCCTTACTAAAAAGGAACGCTTAAGAAGTTAAGCTCTTTAACAATTTAAACCTATCAATCTGTGTGGGCACTCGTTGATGAATATCAAAAAATGAAACTTCGGTTTCAACTTGATTTCAATGAACTGAGTGACCAATTCGAATCGTAAGATTCGGCACAGTCAATTCAACATTACTATGTAATGTAATCAGTATTCATTGAGTCGACAAAATCTTAAATTGAAGAGTTTGATCATGGCTCAGATTGAACGCTGGCGGCAGGCCTAACACATGCAAGTCGAGCGGAAACGAGTTATCTGAACCTTCGGGGAACGATAACGGCGTCGAGCGGCGGACGGGTGAGTAATGCCTAGGAAATTGCCTTGATGTGGGGGATAACCATTGGAAACGATGGCTAATACCGCATAACGCCTACGGGCCAAAGAGGGGGACCTTCGGGCCTCTCGCGTCAAGATATGCCTAGGTGGGATTAGCTAGTTGGTGAGGTAATGGCTCACCAAGGCGACGATCCCTAGCTGGTCTGAGAGGATGATCAGCCACACTGGAACTGAGACACGGTCCAGACTCCTACGGGAGGCAGCAGTGGGGAATATTGCACAATGGGCGAAAGCCTGATGCAGCCATGCCGCGTGTATGAAGAAGGCCTTCGGGTTGTAAAGTACTTTCAGTTGTGAGGAAGGGGGTGTCGTTAATAGCGGCATCTCTTGACGTTAGCAACAGAAGAAGCACCGGCTAACTCCGTGCCAGCAGCCGCGGTAATACGGAGGGTGCGAGCGTTAATCGGAATTACTGGGCGTAAAGCGCATGCAGGTGGTTCATTAAGTCAGATGTGAAAGCCCGGGGCTCAACCTCGGAACTGCATTTGAAACTGGTGAACTAGAGTACTGTAGAGGGGGGTAGAATTTCAGGTGTAGCGGTGAAATGCGTAGAGATCTGAAGGAATACCAGTGGCGAAGGCGGCCCCCTGGACAGATACTGACACTCAGATGCGAAAGCGTGGGGAGCAAACAGGATTAGATACCCTGGTAGTCCACGCCGTAAACGATGTCTACTTGGAGGTTGTGGCCTTGAGCCGTGGCTTTCGGAGCTAACGCGTTAAGTAGACCGCCTGGGGAGTACGGTCGCAAGATTAAAACTCAAATGAATTGACGGGGGCCCGCACAAGCGGTGGAGCATGTGGTTTAATTCGATGCAACGCGAAGAACCTTACCTACTCTTGACATCCAGAGAAGCCAGCGGAGACGCAGGTGTGCCTTCGGGAGCTCTGAGACAGGTGCTGCATGGCTGTCGTCAGCTCGTGTTGTGAAATGTTGGGTTAAGTCCCGCAACGAGCGCAACCCTTATCCTTGTTTGCCAGCGAGTAATGTCGGGAACTCCAGGGAGACTGCCGGTGATAAACCGGAGGAAGGTGGGGACGACGTCAAGTCATCATGGCCCTTACGAGTAGGGCTACACACGTGCTACAATGGCGCATACAGAGGGCTGCAAACTTGCGAGAGTGAGCGAATCCCAAAAAGTGCGTCGTAGTCCGGATTGGAGTCTGCAACTCGACTCCATGAAGTCGGAATCGCTAGTAATCGTAGATCAGAATGCTACGGTGAATACGTTCCCGGGCCTTGTACACACCGCCCGTCACACCATGGGAGTGGGCTGCAAAAGAAGTGGGTAGTTTAACCTTCGGGAGGACGCTCACCACTTTGTGGTTCATGACTGGGGTGAAGTCGTAACAAGGTAGCCCTAGGGGAACCTGGGGCTGGATCACCTCCTTATACGAAGATGTTCACGATAAGTGTCCACACAGATTGATGGTTTAGATTTAGTTAAAGCCAGAGCTTTAATGAATAACGCCAGTTATTGATTAAAGCTTTTTGCTTTATGCTCTTTAACAATTTGGAAAGCTGACTGATTAACTCTAAGAGTTAATCAAATTAAAAGTTCTCAATGTTTATCTTTTAGATAAACACAACACAAACACATTCAAGTGTCTTGTATTCAAAATTGAGTCCGGCAAACACGTAATAAGAATTAACCCTTCTTATTACAACCAAAAACCTTGGTTAGTTGCCATACATAAGACCCTTTCGGGTTGTATGGTTAAGTGACTAAGCGTACACGGTGGATGCCTTGGCAGTCAGAGGCGATGAAGGACGTATTAACTTGCGATAAGCCCAGATTAGACAGTAAAAGTCATTTGAGTCTGGGATTTCCGAATGGGGAAACCCACTTACATAAGTAAGTATCTTGTTGTGAATACATAGCAGCAAGAGGCAAACCGGGGGAACTGAAACATCTAAGTACCCCGAGGAAGAGAAATCAACCGAGATTCCGAAAGTAGCGGCGAGCGAAATTGGATTAGCCCTTAAGCTTTTAATGAGACAGACGAAGGCTCTGGAAAGTGCCGCAATAAAGGGTGATAGCCCCGTAGTCGACATCTCATCATCAGTGAAAACGAGTAGGGCGGGACACGTGATATCCTGTCTGAATATGGGGGGACCATCCTCCAAGGCTAAATACTACTGACTGACCGATAGTGAACCAGTACCGTGAGGGAAAGGCGAAAAGAACCCCTGTGAGGGGAGTGAAATAGAACCTGAAACCGTGTACGTACAAGCAGTAGGAGCACCTTCGTGGTGTGACTGCGTACCTTTTGTATAATGGGTCAGCGACTTAATTTTAGTAGCAAGGTTAACCGTTTAGGGGAGCCGTAGGGAAACCGAGTCTTAACTGGGCGTACAGTTGCTAGGATTAGACCCGAAACCAGGTGATCTAGCCATGGGCAGGTTGAAGGTTGAGTAACATCAACTGGAGGACCGAACCGACTAATGTTGAAAAATTAGCGGATGACTTGTGGCTAGGGGTGAAAGGCCAATCAAACCTGGAGATAGCTGGTTCTCCCCGAAAGCTATTTAGGTAGCGCCTCGGACGAATACTACTGGGGGTAGAGCACTGTTAAGGCTAGGGGGTCATCCCGACTTACCAACCCTTTGCAAACTCCGAATACCAGTAAGTACTATCCGGGAGACACACGGCGGGTGCTAACGTCCGTCGTGGAGAGGGAAACAACCCAGACCGCCAGCTAAGGTCCCAAAGTATAGCTAAGTGGGAAACGATGTGGGAAGGCTCAGACAGCCAGGATGTTGGCTTAGAAGCAGCCATCATTTAAAGAAAGCGTAATAGCTCACTGGTCGAGTCGGCCTGCGCGGAAGATGTAACGGGGCTAAGCTATACACCGAAGCTGCGGCTACACACTTATGTGTGTGGGGTAGGGGAGCGTTCTGTAAGCCGTTGAAGGTGGTCTGTAAGGGCTGCTGGAGGTATCAGAAGTGCGAATGCTGACATGAGTAACGATAAAGGGAGTGAAAAACTCCCTCGCCGGAAGACCAAGGGTTCCTGTCCAACGTTAATCGGGGCAGGGTAAGTCGACCCCTAAGGCGAGGCCGAAAGGCGTAGTCGATGGGAAACGGGTTAATATTCCCGTACTTCTTACAATTGCGATGGGGGGACGGAGAAGGCTAGGTGGGCCTGGCGACGGTTGTCCAGGTTCAAGTACGTAGGCGGAAGAATTAGGTAAATCCGGTTCTTCTTAACGCTGAGATACGATGTCGAGCTACTACGGTAGTGAAGTCATTGATGCCATGCTTCCAGGAAAAGCCTCTAAGCTTCAGATTGTAAGGAATCGTACCCCAAACCGACACAGGTGGTCGGGTAGAGAATACCAAGGCGCTTGAGAGAACTCGGGTGAAGGAACTAGGCAAAATGGTACCGTAACTTCGGGAGAAGGTACGCTCTTATCAGTGAAGTCCCTTGCGGATGGAGCAGACGAGAGTCGCAGATACCAGGTGGCTGCAACTGTTTATTAAAAACACAGCACTGTGCAAAATCGTAAGATGACGTATACGGTGTGACGCCTGCCCGGTGCCGGAAGGTTAATTGATGGGGTTAGACTTCGGTCGAAGCTCTTGATCGAAGCCCCGGTAAACGGCGGCCGTAACTATAACGGTCCTAAGGTAGCGAAATTCCTTGTCGGGTAAGTTCCGACCTGCACGAATGGCGTAATGATGGCCACGCTGTCTCCACCCGAGACTCAGTGAAATTGAAATCGCTGTGAAGATGCAGTGTACCCGCGGCTAGACGGAAAGACCCCGTGAACCTTTACTACAGCTTGGCACTGAACATTGACCCTACATGTGTAGGATAGGTGGGAGACTTTGAAACCGCGTCGCCAGATGTGGTGGAGTCGTCCTTGAAATACCACCCTTGTAGTGTTGATGTTCTAACGTTGGCCCCTGAATCGGGGTTACGGACAGTGCCTGGTGGGTAGTTTGACTGGGGCGGTCTCCTCCCAAAGAGTAACGGAGGAGCACGAAGGTGGGCTAATCACGGTTGGACATCGTGAGGTTAGTGCAATGGCATAAGCCCGCTTGACTGCGAGAATGACAATTCGAGCAGGTGCGAAAGCAGGTCATAGTGATCCGGTGGTTCTGAATGGAAGGGCCATCGCTCAACGGATAAAAGGTACTCCGGGGATAACAGGCTGATACCGCCCAAGAGTTCATATCGACGGCGGTGTTTGGCACCTCGATGTCGGCTCATCACATCCTGGGGCTGAAGTCGGTCCCAAGGGTATGGCTGTTCGCCATTTAAAGTGGTACGCGAGCTGGGTTTAGAACGTCGTGAGACAGTTCGGTCCCTATCTGCCGTGGGCGTTGGAAAATTGAAGGGGGCTGCTCCTAGTACGAGAGGACCGGAGTGGACGAACCTCTGGTGTTCGGGTTGTCATGCCAATGGCATTGCCCGGTAGCTAAGTTCGGAATCGATAACCGCTGAAAGCATCTAAGCGGGAAGCGAGCCCTGAGATGAGTTTTCCCTGACACTTTAAGTGTCCTAAAGGGTTGTTCAAGACTAGAACGTTGATAGGCAGGGTGTGTAAGCGCTGTGAGGCGTTGAGCTAACCTGTACTAATTGCCCGTGAGGCTTAACCATACAACACCCAAGGGGTTTTGATGGACTCATATGATACAAACGCTTGAATGAGTTTGAGAGAACAGAAACAGCTTTCCGAATTTTAAAATTTGCTTGGCGACCATAGCATTGTGGACCCACCTGATTCCATGCCGAACTCAGAAGTGAAACACAATAGCGCCGATGGTAGTGTGGGGCTTCCCCATGTGAGAGTAGGACATCGCCAGGCTTTAATTTCGACTTTGCTTAGAATCTAAGCAAGTCACCATAAAGTTCTAAATAAACTTAGAGTTTTATGTTGACTTCAACAGTCAATCGCGTATTATACGCATCCGCTTCGACGCTAAAGCGTTGATAGCAAAGCTCTTTAACAATTTAAACCTATCAATCTGTGTGGGCACTCGTTGATGAATATCAAAAATGAAACTTCGGTTTCAACTTGATTTCAATGAACTGAGTGACCAATTCGAATCGTAAGATTCGGCACAGTCAATTCAACATTACTATGTAATGTAATCAGTATTCATTGAGTCACCAAAATCTTAAATTGAAGAGTTTGATCATGGCTCAGATTGAACGCTGGCGGCAGGCCTAACACATGCAAGTCGAGCGGAAACGAGTTATCTGAACCTTCGGGGGACGATAACGGCGTCGAGCGGCGGACGGGTGAGTAATGCCTAGGAAATTGCCTTGATGTGGGGGATAACCATTGGAAACGATGGCTAATACCGCATAACGCCTACGGGCCAAAGAGGGGGACCTTCGGGCCTCTCGCGTCAAGATATGCCTAGGTGGGATTAGCTAGTTGGTGAGGTAATGGCTCACCAAGGCGACGATCCCTAGCTGGTCTGAGAGGATGATCAGCCACACTGGAACTGAGACACGGTCCAGACTCCTACGGGAGGCAGCAGTGGGGAATATTGCACAATGGGCGAAAGCCTGATGCAGCCATGCCGCGTGTATGAAGAAGGCCTTCGGGTTGTAAAGTACTTTCAGTTGTGAGGAAGGGGGTGTCGTTAATAGCGGCATCTCTTGACGTTAGCAACAGAAGAAGCACCGGCTAACTCCGTGCCAGCAGCCGCGGTAATACGGAGGGTGCGAGCGTTAATCGGAATTACTGGGCGTAAAGCGCATGCAGGTGGTTCATTAAGTCAGATGTGAAAGCCCGGGGCTCAACCTCGGAACTGCATTTGAAACTGGTGAACTAGAGTACTGTAGAGGGGGGTAGAATTTCAGGTGTAGCGGTGAAATGCGTAGAGATCTGAAGGAATACCAGTGGCGAAGGCGGCCCCCTGGACAGATACTGACACTCAGATGCGAAAGCGTGGGGAGCAAACAGGATTAGATACCCTGGTAGTCCACGCCGTAAACGATGTCTACTTGGAGGTTGTGGCCTTGAGCCGTGGCTTTCGGAGCTAACGCGTTAAGTAGACCGCCTGGGGAGTACGGTCGCAAGATTAAAACTCAAATGAATTGACGGGGGCCCGCACAAGCGGTGGAGCATGTGGTTTAATTCGATGCAACGCGAAGAACCTTACCTACTCTTGACATCCAGAGAAGCCAGCGGAGACGCAGGTGTGCCTTCGGGAGCTCTGAGACAGGTGCTGCATGGCTGTCGTCAGCTCGTGTTGTGAAATGTTGGGTTAAGTCCCGCAACGAGCGCAACCCTTATCCTTGTTTGCCAGCGAGTAATGTCGGGAACTCCAGGGAGACTGCCGGTGATAAACCGGAGGAAGGTGGGGACGACGTCAAGTCATCATGGCCCTTACGAGTAGGGCTACACACGTGCTACAATGGCGCATACAGAGGGCTGCAAACTTGCGAGAGTGAGCGAATCCCAAAAAGTGCGTCGTAGTCCGGATTGGAGTCTGCAACTCGACTCCATGAAGTCGGAATCGCTAGTAATCGTAGATCAGAATGCTACGGTGAATACGTTCCCGGGCCTTGTACACACCGCCCGTCACACCATGGGAGTGGGCTGCAAAAGAAGTGGGTAGTTTAACCTTCGGGAGGACGCTCACCACTTTGTGGTTCATGACTGGGGTGAAGTCGTAACAAGGTAGCCCTAGGGGAACCTGGGGCTGGATCACCTCCTTATACGAAGATATTCACGATAAGTGTCCACACAGATTGATACGGTTTAGAAAGTAAAAGAGACGATATTGGGTCTGTAGCTCAGCTGGTTAGAGCGCTCGCCTGATAAGCGGGAGGTCGGTGGTTCAAGTCCACTCAGACCCACCAATATCGACTTAGATGGGGCTATAGCTCAGCTGGGAGAGCGCCTGCCTTGCACGCAGGAGGTCTGCGGTTCGATCCCGCATAGCTCCACCATCTTTAAGTGTTCTTATTTCTTTAGAATAGAAAGTAGAATCTTTAAAAATGGTTCTTTTCTTTAAATAGAAAGTTGAATCAAGCTCTTTAACAATTTGGAAAGCTGACTGATTTAAATAACACAGTTATTTAAATCAAATTAAAAGTTCTCAATGTTTATCTTTAGATAAACACAACACAAACACATTCAAGTGTCTTGTATTCAAAATTGAGTCCGGCAAACACGTAATAAGAATTAACCCTTCTTATTACAACCAAAAACCTTGGTTGTTTACCATACATAAAGACCTCTTCGGGTTGTATGGTTAAGTGACTAAGCGTACACGGTGGATGCCTTGGCAGTCAGAGGCGATGAAGGACGTATTAACTTGCGATAAGCCCAGATTAGACAGTAAAAGTCATTTGAGTCTGGGATTTCCGAATGGGGAAACCCACTTACATAAGTAAGTATCTTGTTGTGAATACATAGCAGCAAGAGGCAAACCGGGGGAACTGAAACATCTAAGTACCCCGAGGAAGAGAAATCAACCGAGATTCCGAAAGTAGCGGCGAGCGAAATTGGATTAGCCCTTAAGCTTTTAATGAGACAGACGAAGGCTCTGGAAAGTGCCGCAATAAAGGGTGATAGCCCCGTAGTCGACATCTCATCATCAGTGAAAACGAGTAGGGCGGGACACGTGATATCCTGTCTGAATATGGGGGGACCATCCTCCAAGGCTAAATACTACTGACTGACCGATAGTGAACCAGTACCGTGAGGGAAAGGCGAAAAGAACCCCTGTGAGGGGAGTGAAATAGAACCTGAAACCGTGTACGTACAAGCAGTAGGAGCACCTTCGTGGTGTGACTGCGTACCTTTTGTATAATGGGTCAGCGACTTAATTTTAGTAGCAAGGTTAACCGTTTAGGGGAGCCGTAGGGAAACCGAGTCTTAACTGGGCGTACAGTTGCTAGGATTAGACCCGAAACCAGGTGATCTAGCCATGGGCAGGTTGAAGGTTGAGTAACATCAACTGGAGGACCGAACCGACTAATGTTGAAAAATTAGCGGATGACTTGTGGCTAGGGGTGAAAGGCCAATCAAACCTGGAGATAGCTGGTTCTCCCCGAAAGCTATTTAGGTAGCGCCTCGGACGAATACTACTGGGGGTAGAGCACTGTTAAGGCTAGGGGGTCATCCCGACTTACCAACCCTTTGCAAACTCCGAATACCAGTAAGTACTATCCGGGAGACACACGGCGGGTGCTAACGTCCGTCGTGGAGAGGGAAACAACCCAGACCGCCAGCTAAGGTCCCAAAGTATAGCTAAGTGGGAAACGATGTGGGAAGGCTCAGACAGCCAGGATGTTGGCTTAGAAGCAGCCATCATTTAAAGAAAGCGTAATAGCTCACTGGTCGAGTCGGCCTGCGCGGAAGATGTAACGGGGCTAAGCTATACACCGAAGCTGCGGCTACGCACTTATGTGCGTGGGGTAGGGGAGCGTTCTGTAAGCCGTTGAAGGTGGTCTGTAAGGGCTGCTGGAGGTATCAGAAGTGCGAATGCTGACATGAGTAACGATAAAGGGAGTGAAAAACTCCCTCGCCGGAAGACCAAGGGTTCCTGTCCAACGTTAATCGGGGCAGGGTAAGTCGACCCCTAAGGCGAGGCCGAAAGGCGTAGTCGATGGGAAACGGGTTAATATTCCCGTACTTCTTACAATTGCGATGGGGGGACGGAGAAGGCTAGGTGGGCCTGGCGACGGTTGTCCAGGTTCAAGTACGTAGGCGGAAGAATTAGGTAAATCCGGTTCTTCTTAACGCTGAGATACGATGTCGAGCTACTACGGTAGTGAAGTCATTGATGCCATGCTTCCAGGAAAAGCCTCTAAGCTTCAGATTGTAAGGAATCGTACCCCAAACCGACACAGGTGGTCGGGTAGAGAATACCAAGGCGCTTGAGAGAACTCGGGTGAAGGAACTAGGCAAAATGGTACCGTAACTTCGGGAGAAGGTACGCTCTTATCAGTGAAGTCCCTTGCGGATGGAGCAGACGAGAGTCGCAGATACCAGGTGGCTGCAACTGTTTATTAAAAACACAGCACTGTGCAAAATCGTAAGATGACGTATACGGTGTGACGCCTGCCCGGTGCCGGAAGGTTAATTGATGGGGTTAGACTTCGGTCGAAGCTCTTGATCGAAGCCCCGGTAAACGGCGGCCGTAACTATAACGGTCCTAAGGTAGCGAAATTCCTTGTCGGGTAAGTTCCGACCTGCACGAATGGCGTAATGATGGCCACGCTGTCTCCACCCGAGACTCAGTGAAATTGAAATCGCTGTGAAGATGCAGTGTACCCGCGGCTAGACGGAAAGACCCCGTGAACCTTTACTACAGCTTGGCACTGAACATTGACCCTACATGTGTAGGATAGGTGGGAGACTTTGAAACCGCGTCGCCAGATGTGGTGGAGTCGTCCTTGAAATACCACCCTTGTAGTGTTGATGTTCTAACGTTGGCCCCTGAATCGGGGTTACGGACAGTGCCTGGTGGGTAGTTTGACTGGGGCGGTCTCCTCCCAAAGAGTAACGGAGGAGCACGAAGGTGGGCTAATCACGGTTGGACATCGTGAGGTTAGTGCAATGGCATAAGCCCGCTTGACTGCGAGAATGACAATTCGAGCAGGTGCGAAAGCAGGTCATAGTGATCCGGTGGTTCTGAATGGAAGGGCCATCGCTCAACGGATAAAAGGTACTCCGGGGATAACAGGCTGATACCGCCCAAGAGTTCATATCGACGGCGGTGTTTGGCACCTCGATGTCGGCTCATCACATCCTGGGGCTGAAGTCGGTCCCAAGGGTATGGCTGTTCGCCATTTAAAGTGGTACGCGAGCTGGGTTTAGAACGTCGTGAGACAGTTCGGTCCCTATCTGCCGTGGGCGTTGGAAAATTGAAGGGGGCTGCTCCTAGTACGAGAGGACCGGAGTGGACGAACCTCTGGTGTTCGGGTTGTCATGCCAATGGCATTGCCCGGTAGCTAAGTTCGGAATCGATAACCGCTGAAAGCATCTAAGCGGGAAGCGAGCCCTGAGATGAGTTTTCCCTGACGCTTTAAGCGTCCTAAAGGGTTGTTCAAGACTAGAACGTTGATAGGCAGGGTGTGTAAGCGCTGTGAGGCGTTGAGCTAACCTGTACTAATTGCCCGTGAGGCTTAACCATACAACACCCAAGGGGTTTTGATGGACTCATAAGATACAAACGCTTGAATGAGTTTGAGAGAACAGAAACAGCTTTCCGAATTTTAAAATTTGCTTGGCGACCATAGCATTGTGGACCCACCTGATTCCATGCCGAACTCAGAAGTGAAACACAATAGCGCCGATGGTAGTGTGGGGCTTCCCCATGTGAGAGTAGGACATCGCCAGGCTTTAAATTATGAACGACTTGTCAGCGACGACAAGTAGTCCACTGCGGAGTGGTAGTTCAGTTGGTTAGAATACCGGCCTGTCACGCCGGGGGTCGCGGGTTCGAGTCCCGTCCACTCCGCCACTTATATAGAAAAGCCCTGCTAGAAATAGCAGGGCTTTTTTACATCTATCAAAAATGTATGTTGTATCAGGCTATATTCAGTAATTGATTGGTGAATAGGTAGAATAATAACTGAACTACATCACATCTTTTAGAAAGCCTAGTCTGACGACTAGGCTTTCGTGGTTTCTAGGTTCCGGTCATTTACTCTTTGTCTAACTGTCTCCGCTCGCATACAACCTCAGCAGTTAATGCTTTGATTCAGAAGCTTCGTTAGAAATAGTGCGTCTTTCCTGTACCTGAACATAGTGTCTAGTGCTTCATACGAAAGCGTTCGGCAAAGGCTCAGCCCACTTCCTTGTTCATTACACAATTGAACCTAAGCCTAATCCTTACGACTAGAATCTTATCGTCCTGGTAATGAGTTTTGTAAGGTTCTTTTCCTCAATGATGCCTGAATCTATCTTGATTAGAAGGCTTTGGGTTTGTAGTTTCTGGTAACAGATAGCTCTGAGTTGGACGCTATTCGATCTCTCCCAAAATGGGAGGTGTGGCTGGTAGTCTATTGTGGAAACTTACTCCCTCTAATCATCTCTAAAGGTCTTGCTTCTGAGCTTGGTTAACTGGTTAGAATTGGCACTAAAGCTTTACCAAGCGCTATTGGGGACCCGCTTTAAGTGCTATTTCTTAACGCTCTTTGATTTTGGTTACGTGATTGGTCTCGATGACTTCGCTCTGTGATGAGAGGTTGTTGCAAGTAGGGCTTACTGAGAGGGGATTTGTAGATACAAAAAAGCCGATGCTAGGCATCGGCTTCTTATTTATGCAGCGTAATTTAAGCTGGTTGAACTAAAGCGAGTGCCTTACGAGAAACCTCGTGGGCTGCTTTGGTTAAGTTCTGCTTCTCTAGTGCATCTGATAGGTATCCGTAATCTGACACATTTGAGCGAAGTGCTAGGGCCTTCTCGAAGTGGTTTTGTGCTTCTGCCCACTTCTGTTCTCTTAAGTAGAACTGAGCTAATGCACTGTGTGCTTCTGCATTATTGCTATCTTTGCTGATAGCTCGCTCTAGCATAACAACCACTGGATGGTGATCAGCAAGATTCAGCTCTGGAAGTAGCATGTAGAGCTCGTTTGAACCTGTTTTAGCAATGTTCTCTTTGATAACTGTGAAAGCTTCTGCATCGGCTTTACGGGCGATCAGTTGTTTTACGAAACAAGAGACAAGGTGTGAGCTTTGCTTTTGTTTTCTTGGAAGCTTGTTCCAGTGACTGATTAAGCCTTCGCTGCCTTGCTGTTGTGCTACATCGTGAAGCAAACCACATTGTGCTTTCTGCTCTAATTCACTCTGTTCTTCTGCTGTTAGAAGCTTGTTTTTAGCGAGCTTAGGCGTTAGTTCCAGCAATGGTTGCCATAACTTAAGTTGCATGTAGGTCGCTTTTAGCAAGCCCAGAACCGCAGTGTTGTTTGGATGTGAGCCTTTTAAGCTAGAAAGCGTATCGAAAGCAGCTTCATAGTTTGATTCACTGATTTGCTGTTTCGCTTTTGTTAGCTCTACTGCCAGCAGCGAATCATCTTGTTGGCTAGCCAGTTCGATGTATTTATCGCGTTCAGCAGTGTTGCCTTGCTCATGCGCTGCTTGAGAAGCCACTAGGTAACAAAGCAGAGGCATGTCGTGGTGGTTAGCCCAACGTGTCACTTTCTTCTCTGCACCTTTCCAATCACCTTCAAGAAGCTTGATGATGCCTTCATTGGTGTAGCGACGAGAGCGCTTGAGTTTACGAACACTGAACCAATTCCAAGTTGTTGAACTTGCGTAAATCAGCTTTTTAAATAGGTATTCTAGGCCGAATAGTGCTGCTAAAAGTGCAATCACAAAGATTGCCAGTGTGGTTACACTCATCTCAATTGTCTTATTGGCAATTGAGATCAGTACATAACCTTGTTGACCTGAAAACTGCGTGCCGACAAATAGACCTGCACCCAGAATGAGGAAAAGAAAGATTAAACGAATCATTATTTCTCCTCCGAGGTCATTACCGTCACCTCACGGCGTAGACGTTCACGAATCACATCAGACAATTGGTTCTGAGACTCAAGTTTCACTGGGTATTTAACAGTGATGTTTTGCTCACTTAGCTGTTTGATAGCCTTCTCAAACTCGATAACTGAATTGTCATCTTGGTTTAGGTACGACTTAGACCACTCGTTAGCTGTCTTTAGAGCTGCGCTATAAACTTCACCTTGCTCTTTGTAGACTGCGCGAATTGCGGTTTCCAGTTTACCTTTGATGTTTTCACGCAGGTAGAAGTGCTGTTCTGGGGATAGTAGAGGGATAACCTCGCCATCTCGGCTACGAAAAGTGATGAAGTTTTCTGAGAAGTCTTTCATCGACGTCATCAGGTTACTTTGCCAATCATTGATGTCTTGAGATACGGCTTTTTTCTCGACGACTTCAGCCTCAGGAAGAATCGCATTCGCCAGAGGTAGCTTATCGACTTGTTGCTGAAGGCTCGTGATACGTAGGACTAAGCCATCGCGGTCGATCAGAGGGATAGTACGAAGCTTAGTGATGTCATTAGTCATAGACTGACGCAATGATACTAGGCTTGGATCGTTAAGTGCAGCGATACGCTGATCGGCACTTTCCATTAGTTTGGTTGCGCTAACCGCATCATGCTCAAGGAATAGTTTACGACCAGCTAGTTTTACTAGGTAATCAGCTTCCGCAAGCAGCCAGTCATTTGGACGACGACCTTTCACATCGGCTACCGCTAGTTGCAGACTTTGAATGCTCTTTTGTTGTTGAGATTGTACAACCTGAGTTTTCTCTACCGCATGTGACGCTTCTTGGATAGTCTCTTGCTTGATAGCTTGCAGGTCTTTATTTAGAGCAGATTGGGTATTTTGTAGCTGGGCTTGAAGTGCTGCGATTTGATCTGAATATTCAGCACTTTTTTGCTGCATTTGGAAGGCAATACCGCCGCTGAAAATAATAGAAATTGCGATAGCGATAGCGCCAAATTTCACACCGCGCTTGCCTTGTTTTTCTGCTTTTTCTATTTGTTCTTTGTGATCGGCTTGAAGCTGTTCATTGTGAGTCTTATTCGATGCCGGGGCATCAAGCTTTGGTTCTGTTTCTTTTGATTCAGCGGTTTCGTCTTTGGTCGCTACTGGCTGAGTATCTTGGTTCTGTTCAGGTTCAATATGCTCATTATTTTTTTTGCTTGTCATGCTTATTTCCTGTTTCTAGCTAGGGCTGGAGAGCAGCCAGTAATATTTGGTTCGCAGCACTTTGAGTATTCGTAACGTTAGAGAAACCGAGCTGTTGTGCTCGTTGTGCTATGCGCTTGCTTGGAACAAACAAATGTCTCGTTGAAAGCCAAGCAGAATACTCATCAGGGGTAACGGAGCACAGATACTCCAATTGCTCCTGACTAGTGACGACTACTTTGGACGTTTTTTTGTTTATCCATGTTTGATAGGTATTGTGATCGTTTATAGGAATATATTCTCTACGGTAGGTCTCACAATAAGAGACTTGTGCACCTAGGTTGAGCAAAGAATCCCGAATGAGCTCTCGCCCACCATTCCCACGTAGTATCAAAATGGATTTATTTTTTACGTCACTAAGTTCAGCAAGTTGAAGAAGATGTTCACTATCACTAACTTGAGGATAGTTTACTTTTTGTTTACAGACTTTGCTTAAAACGTGCGCAGTTTTTTGACCAACGCCAAGATAAAGCGGCGAAGTAGGCCAAACGCACGAAGTTTTAGAAAGGATATTTTGAGCCGCGGTCACGGCATGATGACTGATAGCGATGATGATATCGCTGTTGTTAAGTTGGACGCTTAAGTTCGCCGAATCTGGATTATCAATGATGCGGATAAGCGGATGATGGATTGCTTGAATCCCTTCATCCGCTAGTTGTTGGCAAAGCGATTGTCCCTCTACACCGGGACGAGTTACCAACACTGTCATGATTATTCTTGGTCTGCGTATAGCTTGGTTAGGATTTCTCTTGCGCCATCGTCTAACAGTTGATTTGCCAGAGTCACACCCAGCGTTTCTGCTTCTTCACGAGGACCAGAGATCTCACCACGAATCATTTTAGAACCGTCTGGCTCACCAACCAATGCACGTAGCCAGATGTTGTCGCCGTCTAGTAGAGAGTAACTACCGATAGGCACCTGACAACCGCCTTCTAGTGTTAGGTTCATTGCACGTTCGCACAGAACACGGTCAGCAGTATCTTTGTCGTTTAGAGGCTCAAGAAGCTTAATTAGGCGTTCATCATCAAGACGACACTCGATACCTACAGCGCCTTGGCCTACAGCTGGTAGAGATTGTTCTGGTTCGATAAAGCTACGGATACGCTCTTCTAGTTTTAGACGCTTAAGGCCAGCTGCCGCTAGAACGATTGCATCGTATTGACCGTCATCGAGTTTACCTAGACGAGTGCCCACGTTGCCGCGCAGTTCTTTGATGATCAAATCAGGACGGTATTCCAGTAACTGACATTGACGACGCAGGCTACATGTACCTACGACAGCACCTTGTGGCAGTTCATCAATGTTGTTGTATGTGTTTGATACGAATGCGTCACGAGGATCTTCACGTTCACAAATCGTCACTAGACCTAGACCTTCAGGGAAGTCGACAGGCACATCTTTCATTGAGTGAACCGCAAGGTCAGCACGACCTTCTAGCATTGCCACTTCAAGTTCTTTTACGAACAGACCTTTACCACCCACTTTAGCAAGCGGAGTGTCTAGGATGATGTCACCTTTGGTCACCATAGTTACCAACTCAACCTCTAAACCATGGTGAGCAGCTTGAAGAGCATCCCTTACAAAGTATGCCTGCCAAAGGGCAAGAGGGCTTTTTCTGGTTGCGATACGGATTGGTGCTGAATTTGTCATGGTGTTTCCGATATAGGTTCTGTAATAGCCTAATCCTACCATTGTGAGGCGAAAATTCTTACTGTTTGATCATTCCATGCTTTGATAGCTGAGAGATTTTCATAAGTTCACCAAAATAGTGTGATTGGTATCTCATTTGAAACATGGGCTATTATTAGAAATAGTCAATAAAGAGGACACTACGGCGCCGTGAGTTTAACTTTTTGTCATTAAGGAATTGGCCAGTCTGGCGGCTTCCTTTGCTTTACCATTAGGGGTAAAAGTGTTAAATTGATCACGTTTTGTTGCTGCATTCGTTCAGTAACTAAACAGAAGTGCATTTAATCTCAAACCAAGGACTTACCTTGCAGGCTTACACTCAAACATTGATTCAACGATTAGACAATCTTAATCAACAGCGCATTGATCGTGCGTTGGCGTTGATGAATGTGCAAGGCCAACGAGTTTTTAACCTTATTCCTGCACTGCTTCATTTCAATCATCCAATGATGCCTGGTTATTACGACCAACAAGTTCCTTTTGGAATTCGTAGCTTCACGCCTAATGAATTCCAAAAGCAATTTGTCTCTGATACTGAACTTACCTTAGGTGGCAAGCTAACCGAGTCTGCGGAGCCAGCAATTCTTGGTTTGTACACCATGGGCAGTACCTCTTCTATTGGTCAAAGCACTTCTAGTGACCTTGATATCTGGGTGTGTGTGTCTCCGGATATGGATGGCCCTGCGCGCGATAGTCTCACCAACAAGTGTTTGTTGATTACTGACTGGGCTGAAACCTTGGGCGTTGAAGCTAACTTCTTCTTAATGGATGAAGAGCGCTTCCGTTCAAACCACTCTGAAGAGATGACCGGTGATAACTGTGGCTCCTCTCAGCACTTGCTGTTACTTGATGAGTTCTACCGTTCTGCCGTTCGTTTAGCTGGCCAACGCCTGTTGTGGCAAATCATTCCACCAGAAATGGAAGAGTGCTATGACGAATATGTTCAGGGCTTGTGTCGAGATGGCTACCTTGATTGTTCGCAATGGATTGATTTCGGCAAGCTGAATCGTATCCCTGCTGAAGAGTACTTTGGTTCTAACCTGTGGCAGCTCTATAAGAGTATCGACTCACCGTATAAATCGGTGTTAAAGGCGATCTTGCTAGAAGCTTATTCATGGGAATACCCAAACACTCAGCTCTTGAGTATCGATACCAAGCGCCGCTTCTTCGCGGATGAGCCTGATCTGTACGGCATGGATAGCTATTATCTGATGCTAGAGAAGGTGACTCGCTACCTAGAACGTATCAACGACCACACTCGATTGGACTTGGTAAGACGCTGTTTTTATCTGAAGACCCACGAGAAGTTGTCACGTGAGGCGGGCATTGGCTCTGTCGCATGGCGTCGTGAAGCGCTCACTGAGATGACTCAATCTTGGAACTGGGGACAGGATACTATTGCTGAACTCGACAACCGTCGTAACTGGAAAGTCGAGCAAGTCAAAGTCGTGCACCATGCGCTGCTTGATGCTTTGATGCTGAGCTATCGTAATCTGATTCAGTTTGCACGTCGTAATGACATTACTTCGGCAATCAGCCCACAAGATATCAGTATCTTAGCGCGTAAGCTGTATGCGGCGTTTGAGGTGTTGCCAGGTAAAGTGACGCTACTGAATCCGCAAATTTCTCCGGATCTTCACGAACCAGACTTGAGCTTTATTGAGGTTCGCCAAGGTCAATCGAATAAAGCGGGTTGGTACTTGTATAAGCAGCCGCTGATTGCACATCGTATTCTTGGTCAACCATCACTGGAGCACCATGAGTACTTAAGTAAGTTAGTGGCTTGGTCGTTCTTTAACGGCTTGATCACTGAGTCGACACGTCTTCACTCTGTGGTTCGTGATGCCCATATTGATATCGATAAGTTCTATCAAATGGTGAGTGACCTGCGTAATACCTTCTCGTTGCGTAAGCGCCGTCCGAGTATGCAGGCACTGGCGAGTCCATGTGAGATTAGCCAGCTGGCGATGTTCATCAACTTTGAAAATGACCCGACTTCTGAATTAAGTGGTCGAGAATTAAAAGTGGATCTCAAAAATGCGGATATCTTCAGTTTTGGTGAAGAAGGTAAGAGCTTAGTCGGTAGTGTTGATTTGGTTTACCGTAACTCTTGGCATGAAGTACGTACTCTTCACTTTCAAGGTGATACGGCGATGCTTGATGCATTGAAGACGGTGTTAGGCAAGATGCACCAAGATGCGTTACCGCCAGAGTCAGTCGATGTGTTCTGTTACAGCAAAAACCTGCGTGGTGTGATGCGTAACATGGTGTATCAACTGCTTGCTGAGTGTATCGAGTTAAGGCTAAAACCAATTGAGCCAGAGAAACGTCGCCGCTTTAAGGCTATTCGTCTTGCTAACAAGATGTTTGGTCTGTTCTTTGAGCGCCGCGGTGTATCGGTACAGATGCTAGAAAACTCGGTTGATTTCTACCGTAGTATCTCTACCAATAAGCTCAAGGGTTCACCTCTGCTGATGCTGGATAAAGAGCAAGAGTATCAACTGCCAGAAGTGGTGGATGGTTTTGCGAGTGAAGGCTTAATTCAGTTCTTCTTTGAAGATACTGATAAAGGTTTCAATATTTACGTATTAGACGAGTCGAATCAGGTTGAAGCTTATCACCAGTACAGTGGTGAAAAAGATGAGATGATCGCAAGTGTGAATACCTTCTACACATCGGTAAAAGATGAGTCGAAGATGTCATCTAAATTGATTAACTTTAACTTGCCTCAGTACTATCAAATCGTTCACCCAGAGGAGGGCAATTCTTATGTTGTGCCTTACCGTAACGATGCGACGTTAGCTTCTCGGAGCTCAAAGATAGTTAACATCTAGTTTGTTTAGACTGATTGATATTAAAAAGGAGTGATTGATTCACTCCTTTTTAGTTTTGCTTACAAATGATTAGACCCAATCGATCTCTTCACCTGCGTGCTTCACGCATTCTTCTTTAACCATCTCAAACAGCTCCATGCCTGTCTTAGAGCATGTCCACTTGTCGTCGATTAATTTAAAGTGGAAGCCACCAGATTTAGACGCCAACCAGATTTCTTTCATTGGTTCTTGGCGGTTAATAATGATTTGGCTGCGGTTCTCAAACTCCAGCGTCATCACGTTACCAGTCACTTCGTAATCAATATCTGCCTCTGAATCGTCGATAGCTTCTTCGATGTTTTGCATCTGTATATCGACTAGTTGATGAAATTCAGTCTCGTTCATCCTTTCTATCCTATTGCTTTTCCTGAGTGTGGTGCGATTATAGGGGGCATTGAGTTAATAATCACGATATGCAAAATGAAAAAATTAATTACCGCTCTGTTTATGCTGTCCGTTATTGGACTTTCTGGTTGTGGTCAAACGGGTCCGTTATACGATCCTGATGAAGTTCAGCAAACTGAACAATCACAATAAGTGAAACACGCAGAAATCGTTATTTATAAGGGATAAGAACTTTGGATTACTTCAACTATCAGGAAGATGGCCAGCTTTGGGCTGAGGACGTCGCACTTTCACAACTCGCAGAGCAATATGGTACGCCGCTGTATGTATATTCTCGCGCTACATTAGAACGCCACTGGAATGCATTCGATTCATCGGTTGGCGAGCATCCACACTTGGTGTGTTATGCCGTTAAAGCGAACTCGAACCTTGGCGTATTGAACACTCTGGCACGATTAGGTTCTGGCTTTGATATCGTTTCTGGCGGTGAGCTAGAGCGTGTAGTCGCTGCAGGTGGCGATCCAGCGAAAGTTGTGTTCTCCGGTGTCGGCAAAACAGCTGCTGAAATGAAACGTGCGCTTGAGTTGAACATTAAGTGTTTCAACGTAGAGTCTGAGCCAGAGCTAGAGCGACTGAACAAAGTGGCTGGTGAGCTTGGTGTTAAGGCACCGATTTCACTGCGTATCAACCCAGACGTTGATGCAAACACTCACCCTTATATCTCGACTGGTCTGCGTGATAACAAATTTGGTATCGCCTTCGACCGTGCTCCTGCGGTTTACGCTTTTGCACAAACATTAGAAAACCTGTCTATCCACGGTATTGATTGCCACATCGGCTCTCAGCTAACAGATATTGAACCTTTCATTGATGCGACTGACCGTTTGCTTGCCCTGATTGACCAACTGCGTGCTGATGGTATTAACATTAAGCACCTTGATGTCGGCGGTGGTTTGGGCGTGGTTTATCGTGATGAACTGCCACCACAGCCTTCAGATTACGCGAAAGCGCTATTGGCTCGCCTAGATAATCATTCTGATCTAGAGCTGATTTTCGAGCCTGGAAGAGCGATTGCAGCTAACGCTGGTGTATTATTGACGAAAGTTGAGTTCCTAAAGCCAACAGAGCACAAGAACTTTGCCATTATCGATGCGGCAATGAACGACTTGATGCGTCCAGCGCTTTACCAAGCGTGGCAAGATATTGTCCCAGTGAACCCTCGTCAAGGCGAAGCAGTAACGTACGATTTGGTTGGTCCTATCTGTGAAACAGGTGATTTCCTAGGTAAAGACCGCGATTTGGTGCTTGAAGAAGGCGATTTGCTTGCGGTTCGTTCTGCCGGTGCTTATGGCTTCGTAATGTCCTCTAACTACAACACTCGTTCGCGTGCGGCTGAAGTGATGGTTGATGGCAACAAAACTCATCTAGTTCGTCAGCGCGAAGAGCTTACGAGCTTGTGGGAACTTGAAAACATTCTTCCGGAGTAATTTAAAGCGTTATGCACTTCCACTTTTCTAAAATGCATGGTTTGGGCAATGATTTCATGGTCGTGGACTGCATTACTCAAAATATTTTCTTTTCTCCAGATTTGATCCGTCGTTTGGCGGATCGTCACACTGGCGTGGGCTTTGACCAACTACTTGTGGTTGAGGCTCCCTATGATCCAGAAACTGATTTCCATTACCGCATATTTAATGCGGATGGCAGTGAAGTGGAGCAGTGTGGTAATGGTGCTCGTTGTTTTGCACGATTCGTTCGCATGAAAGGCCTAACGAATAAGTACAGCATTAACGTCAGTACCAAGAAAGGCAAAATGGTTCTCAAGATAGAAGAGAATGACCTGATCACCGTGAACATGGGCATTCCTGAGTTCGAACCAAGCAAGATCCCATTTAAAGCGAAGCAACCTGAAAAGACCTACATCCTCAGAACCGATGCACACACTTTATTCTGTGGTGCGGTCAGTATGGGTAACCCACATGTGGTGACCGTGGTTGATGATGTCGATACGGCAGATGTGGATACCTTAGGTCCACTGCTTGAATCACATGAGCGTTTCCCTGAACGTGTTAATGCTGGCTTTATGCAGGTGGTTAACCGTGAAGAAGTACGTTTACGTGTTTATGAACGTGGTGCAGGTGAAACTCAGGCTTGTGGTAGCGGTGCCTGTGGTGCTGTTGCGGTTGGTATTACTCAAGGCTTACTGGCTGAGAATGTGAAGGTTAGCCTACCAGGCGGAGACTTACATATTAGCTGGCAAGGTCCGGGGAAACCTCTGTATATGACGGGCCCAGCGACGCATGTGTTTGATGGCCAGCTTTCTTGCTGATAACGATACATAACAGATAGATACATAAAAAATAAAGGATAGGTTTTGTCTAACGTTGAAGCCGACGCACTCACCGCAGAAGTGGTCGCGGAATATTTACGTGATAACCCAGATTTTTTCCAAGACCGAAAAGATTTGGTGGATCGCCTTGCTATTAATAACGTTGAGCAGGGTGCCGTTTCTCTGGTTGAGATTCAGCTTAAACGTCAACGCCAGAGAATCGAAGAGCTAGAAGAAGAGATCACTGGCTTAATGTCTCTGGCGGCGAATAACGATAAAACCTTCTACGAGTTTATGGATCTGCAAGCGCAAGTGCTGAAATGCAGTGACTTCATGCAGGTAATTAAAGCGGTTGAGCAAAAGGCACTCGACCTTGGGCTGAAGGCTCATTTGCGAATCCTTTCGCAAACGGGTTTCTATCAACTCAGTGAAGAGGGCTACTCGAAGTTTTCACTTAACCACTTTAATGGCAAAGATGCCTACCTCGGGCGTTTGAGAAAAGCCGACAGACAAGATTTGTTTGGTGATTTTCCGGTTCCAGAGCTAGGCTCTTATGTAGTACTACCACTTGCTAAGCAGTCTCCATTGGGCTTGCTCGCCTTTTCTAGTGAAGATGGCGGACATTTCCAACCTCATATGGACACGCTCTTTTTACGCCACTTAGCACTTGTCGTGTCTCATTTGGCGGACACCTTACCTTGGCAGACAAATAATGAGCCTAGAGCCCAAAATACCTCTTCCTAATAGCCTTCAAAAGCCTCTTTCTCGCTTCTATGAATATCTCAGAAGCGAGAAGGGACTCAGCCTACACACCCAACGAAACTACAAACAACAACTTGAAACCATGGCCGAACACTTAGTCACACTTGGGCTAAAGGATTGGCGTCAAGTTGATGCTGCTTGGGTAAGACAACTGGCCAGTAAAGGCATGCGTGACGGGATGAAGGCAAGCAGCATTGCAACTCGCTTATCGTCACTGCGTAGCTTCTTTGATTTTCTTGTATTACGTGGCGAAATAACTGCGAACCCTGCAAAAGGGGTTTCTGCGCCTCGTAAGCAGCGTCCGTTACCAAAAAACCTCGATGTAGATGAAGTCGGTCAGTTGCTTGATGTGAATGAAGACGATCCACTCTCGATTCGCGACCGAGCGATGATGGAGGTGATGTACGGTGCTGGCTTGCGTCTTGCTGAGCTGGTCGGTATCAATCTGAAAGACGTGCTCAGCCGCCAAGGAGAAATCCGAGTCATTGGTAAAGGTGACAAAGAACGTAAGGCGCCATTTTCTGGTTTAGCCAAAGAGTGGGTTGATAAGTGGCTGAGAGTCCGTGGTGAATTGGCTTCTCCGGGAGAGGATGCCTTGTTCGTCTCTAAGTTGGGCACGCGTATCTCTCACCGCAGTGTTCAAAAGCGCATGGAAGAATGGGGCAAGAAGCAATCTGTGGCGAGCCATATTAGCCCGCATAAGCTGCGTCACTCCTTTGCAACGCATGTGCTCGAGTCGAGCCAGAACCTTCGTGCGGTCCAAGAATTATTGGGTCATGAAAACATCTCGACCACCCAAGTGTACACTCACTTAGATTTCCAGCATCTAGCACAAGCATACGATCAGGCTCACCCAAGAGCCCGTAAGAAAAATAAAGACTAAAGGTTTTACTATGCGAATTTACCGAGGGTTACAGCCTGTCAAAGCCATGTCCTTTGATTTGGATGACACTCTATATGACAACTGGCCTGTGATCATGAAGGTTGAGAAAGAGATGGCGCAGTGGCTTTTTCAAGAGCACCCTGTGTCTGCTTCTTTGTCGCTGGATGAGTGGCAAGCTGTAAAACAACGAGTCGCATTGGAAAACCCAGCTCTAAAACATGATGTCACCTTGTGGCGTGAAACGCAGATAAAGACGGGTTTACTGCAGTTGGGTTACTCTCTGCAGCAAGCGGAACAGGCTGCTCGTGATGGTATCGAACATGCCTTATGGCTACGCAACCAAGTCGACGTTCCTCAAGAAACCCATCGTGTGATGGAGGAACTTGCCGAGCGTATTCCTTTGGTTGCGATAACCAATGGCAATGTTGATCCCCACAAAATTGGCCTTGGGCAATATTTCCAACTCATTCTTAAAGCAGGGCCAGACGGCAGAGCTAAACCTTACCCAGACATGTTTGAGAAAGCACAACAGCACTTAGGCTTTGATGCTAGCAATATCCTTCATGTGGGTGATCATTTGAGGACGGATGTCTATGGAGCCAAGAAAAATGGCTTCCAAGCATGCTGGTTTAATGACACTGGTTCCAATTTATACCTATCTTCGAAGGCGAGTGTGCTTCCTGATGTTGAAATAGAACAGCTCAGCGATCTTATGCGACTAATTTAATGGCCACTGCAGGCTTATTGTGTCGCATTTATGATAGTGAATTGTTACATTAGTCGAGTTTAAAGGCCTGTTTAGGCTAGGATAATTAGCGATTACTTATTACGATTCATTTCAATCATAGCGGTGGTTGCGGGTTCTCTATTCCATTAGATTTCGAACAAGGGTTGGCATGCAAACATATACATTTCTCGCAAACACAGAGGAGCAATTAGAATCTCAACTTGCTCAGCGCGAATGGTGTGATAGCAAACAATACCTAGTTCAACTTTTCTCTACGCAATCACCTGATGTGGCTCGCCAACTTGCTAATGTGGCGCTCAATCGTTTGAGCCATGCGACGTTGATTGGCCAAAGTGCTCGTCATGTGATTTGTGATAACTGCCTTGAGAGTACTTGCACCTTAGTCATTGTTAGTGAATTCAATGAAACTCGCTTAACCTCCGCGGTACAGCCTTTTACAGGCAATCCTAACCAAGATAGCCAAGATCTCGTATCTCAACTTGAGCTATCGGAAGACACCAAAACCGTCATCAGCCTGTGTGATCAGGTTGAAGGACGTGATTACCCAATTTATGGTGCTTTCGAAAATCATTCCTACGCATTACCAGTGGCTGGTGGCTTGTGCCATGAAAATGAGTTTGGTCGCTGGGTTATGCACAACGAGCAAACTTACCAACATGCCTGCGTAGCAGTTGCCTTGACGAACCCTAATTTAAAGGTGTGGTCAGACGCTTACTCCGAGTGGAACCCTATCGGGATGAAACTACGAGTGACTCATGCGATAGGGAACCGTCTCTATGCATTAAATGACAAGCCGGCGATTGAGGTATTCAAACATTACCTTGCCGATGGTAAAGATCTTCCTTTCAGCCAACTGATGAGTTTCCCGCTTTATCGCGAACTTGGCAGGAAGAAAGGGATATCAACACCGCTTCGTATTAATGATGATGGCAGTATCGAGTTTGATAGCCCTTGGCAGATCGGTGAAGAGGCTCAGTTCTGTTATAACCACCCATCACTGACTGCCGAAAAGGTGCGTCATGGTGCAGAGATGCTTGCCATGCATCAGCCTGAGTCTGTGATCATCTATAACTGCGTATCTCGATTGGAGTTCATTGACAGTAAGTTAGAGCTCAAGCCATTTGAAGGGATAGTAAATGCATGTGGTGCCTACTGCATGGGAGAGCTTTACCGCACTGAACAGCGACAAGACATCCTCCACCACAGCCTGACTTATATCGCGATGAGAGAGTCTGATGAGGTGAACGAATTTCGCTGTGAAGACTTTAAATGCGACTCAACGGTTTCACCGCTGCTTAACTTAGTTCGAAACGCAGTGGCTGATCTCGACAGCATGAATACACAGATGGAGAAGAAACTTCATCAACAGGCACGCCGCTTAACCGAGAGCTACCGTATCGACTCGCGAACGGGGCTACCAAACCGCATTGTATTGAAAGAGCGCCTCAACACGATTCTATTTAGTGAGCACTTGCTAACTCTGAAACTCACTAATTTTCATCAGGTGAACGAAAAGTACGGTTATCAGGTGGGTGACCAGCTACTGCTTGATCTCTCCAATCACTTTATCGACCGCTTGCAGCTTCGTGTTGTAAAAGAGCCAAGCGTGAAGGTTGAGCTGTTCAGTATTGGTGTTGGTGAATGGGCGATTATCTTCAATGCGAGTGTTGAGAGCACTAAGATAAAAGAGCGCTTTGTCGAGTTCGCGGATGATATCGAACACATTAACTTCGAACCTTATGGCTTAACCGATATTGATTACCTGTCAGTGTCTTTGTGTGGTGGTTTTGCCAGCCGCTGTGACTTCTTGAATGATAGTGGCGATGAAATCTTGCTAAAAGCGATTGAAGCTCGACGTTATGGTGTGCGTAACAACACCCATATTACCAACGCTAAAGATATTCAGGTGAGTGAAGAAGATCGTAAAGAGCAGCTAGGTTGGTTGAGCTGTGTAAGCCGAGCGATCTTAGATCAGAACATCATTACCTACTCGCAACCTATTGTGGAGGCGGGTACGCATGAAATGATTGGCCAAGAGTGCTTGGTGAGAATCATGGAAGCTGACGGGACGATTGTGCCACCAGGTAAGTTCTTACCTATGATTGCCGACACACACCTTTATACACGTCTTAGTCGCCATATGATTAAGAACACTATCGGTTATATGGCCGATAAACAGAGCCCGTTTTCTATCAACCTTTCTCCGCAAGACCTTTTAAGTGATAAGACACTTGAGGTGCTCGAGACTGCCATTAGTGGCATGAACGATCCTACTCGATTGGGGCTCGAGGTGCTTGAATCTGAGCAGATCAGAGATTATGGCCGTATGATTGAGGTCTGTGACCACTTCCGTTCGTTAGGTGCAAGAATCATCGTTGATGATTTTGGTTCCGGTTACTCTAATATCGATGAGATCATTAAGCTTGAGCCGCAGATAATTAAGCTCGATGGCAGTTTGATTCGTAATATCGACAAAGACCAGAAGCAAAGAAACATTGCTTCTCAGCTAGTACGCTTGTGCCAAGTGTTTAATGCCAAAACGGTCGCTGAGTTTGTTCATAATCAACAGGTTTGTGAGATAGCCGAACAGATGGGGGTCGATTATCTACAAGGTTATTACTTCGGTGAGCCTAAGCGCCTGTTTTAGTTATTAAAGCGAGTGAGTCGCTATACCAGCAGCTTGATAAACCGCCTTACCACCATTAGTGACTGCTTTGTGGTGGGGTGAATGATGTCTAACTAAGGTCACATTATTCATAAGATGATCGTAAGTATTCCGTGCAAGCCTTATCGATAGAAAGCACAATAACTGATCATTAACGCAACGATTAATGTGAATATGCAGTCGACCTCTCTTCTGATACAAGACATAGAACAAACCCATCGTGAATTGGAAAAGCTAGATTTTCATCGTCATGAACCTCTACTGATTCAGGTGTTTTCGTCTTTCGATAAAGGTACGGTTTTGGCTGCTTGCCAAGTCATCCAATCAAATTTCCCTAAGGCTCAATTGATAGGTTGCAGTGCTAATCACTACATCCGTCAAGGTGTCATTCTCCATCAAGGTCTTTACCTGATCATTACCCGCTTTGAGAAGACTTCGTACTCTTGCGGTGTAGTTCAATACAGCGAACAACCAGTGCTTGATAGCCAAGCTATGTATCAGCAACTGGAATGCAATGAGAAAACACAGAGTATTATTTGCTTTGCCGATCGTTTGCAGATAAACAATCGAGCCTTGTTTACTGCTTTTGAGCAATCGGAATATTCATTTCCTATCTGCGGTGGTGCCTCAACATCAACAGACAGCGGTCGATGGGTCATGCTCGATGGCATGTGCTATGAGAATGCCTACGTGATGATAGCGCTGCATAGTGATGACCTGGCAATCACGAAAGGCTATTACACTGAGTGGAATCCGATTGGTCGTACTTTTCGAGTGACGGCGGCTCACGATAACTGCTTAGCAGAATTAGACGGCATGCCGATTCGTGAACTCTATAATCGTTACCTGGCCGATGGGCTCGAGGTTCCGTTTGAGCAACTGCATAACTTTCCGATGATGGTTGGCGATCCAAAAGCGCAAAATATTCACATGCCACTCAAGATTAAAGAGAGTGGTGAAATCGAGTTTAGCGGTTCATTTGAGGTTGGTGATGAGGTTAGGTTTTGTTACGACCATCCATCATTAACCTTGGAGCAAGTTCGTTTAGGTGTGCAGCAGGTCGCATCTCATCGCCCTGAGCAATTCTTTATTTATAACTGTATCTCACGGCTCGATTTTATTGATGGTAACCAAGAGGTTGAGGTTTTCCAAAAGCTTACTGACACTTATGGTGTTTACTGTATGGGGGAGTTGTTTCAAGACCATGGGCAACAAAGAATCTTGCACCACAGTTTAACCTATCTTGCGCTAAGGGAAGGCGAGGGTAAGGCTGCTCCTCTGCTAGAGAATCAACCTCTCAGCAATATATCTCCACTATTTTCACTTATTCGTAATGCATTGCTTGATGTCGATGACATGAATAACAGCATGGCGAGCAAGATTGAACAGCAAGCGACAGCATTAACCGCAAGCTATCGAATCGATCGTCGTACTGGCTTACCAAACCGAAGCGTCTTGCGTGAGAAGCTATCGAAGATGACGATAGACAGTCATTTATTGGCACTCAAGGTGACAACCTTTGGTCAAATCAATGAGAAGTATGGGTATCGAGTCGGTGACAAACTTCTCCATGACTTAAGCGACTACTTTCAGAAAGCATTGTGGCAGTTCTTTGATAAGGGTTGCCAGCTTTATAGCATCGGTATTGGTGAATGGGCGGTGGTCTTTGATAGCTGGGCTAGCCAAGAACATATCCATCAGCGTTTCTCGGAGTTTTCAGACCAAACCGAGCACGTCAACTTTGAACCCACAGGCTTGCCAGATATTGATTATCTTTCTGTGTCTATCTGTGCGGGCATTACGAGTCGTCGGGATTTTCCAACCACTTCGATTGACGACTTATTATTGAAGGCAATTGATGCGAGGCGTAGTGCCGTCAGCCAGAACAAACATTTAGTGAGTGCTAAGACACTTATTCAACTAGAGAAGCACCGTCAAGAGCAGTTAGGTTGGTTGTCTTGTGTGAGCCGTGCGGTGCTCAACCAAAATATTGTTGCCTGTGCACAACCTATTGTGTCGGCACATGAGCATCAGGTCGAAAGTTATGAGTGTTTGGTTCGAATTGAAGAAGAGGGCCAGTTGATTGCGCCTGGAAAATTCTTGCCGATTATCGAGGGGACGCATCTCTATACTCGATTAAGTCGTCAGATGATTACGCGTACCTTTGACTATATGAGCCAGCGAACCGATTCGTTCTCAATTAACTTGGCGCCGCAGGATTTCAATAACGAGAAAACCATTCTTCACCTTGAGCAGGCGATCAAGAAAATTAGCCACCCTCAGCGTATTGGTTTAGAGGTGCTAGAAACGGAACAAATTCAGGACTACGGTCGTTTAATCGAGGTGTGTAATCACTTCCGCGATCTGGGTGTGAACATCATTGTTGATGACTTTGGATCAGGTTATTCGAACATCGACGAGATACTCAAACTTGAGCCTCAGGTTATTAAGCTAGATGGCAGCCTGATTCGAAACATCGATCAAGATAAAAAGCAGCGTAGAATAGCTCAGCAGTTGGTTAGCTTATGTCAGATATTGAATGCGAAGACGGTCGCTGAATTTGTTCACAATGAGCAAATCTGCCGAATTGCAGAAGACATGGGTGTCGACTACCTACAAGGTTATTACTTCGGAGAGCCTAAACGGCTGTTCTGATTCTAAGGGCGTGTAGACCTTTCGTGGTTGAATTTTGTTCGAGATAAAAGTGTTTTAATCGCGGCGAGGGAGAAGTAGCCTAGTCACTCTAAGTAAATCTCCCTCAGCACCAGCTCGAACCCTTCGGGCAGCGTTTGCTGGTCATTTCTACTACGTTATCGGCTTCTCATGTAGGCTAGCTACACATCGACGCCTCTGCCTTGTATAAATACCCAGCAACTCGCTGCAAAAATCAGCTCAAAATATCAACACGCCCTAGCAAATGTCTGATGTTTCACGTGAAACACTGTTTTGTCCAATGTATTAAAGCGAAATGTGAACAGGGTGAGCTAGTGGCTCACCCTTTTATTTTGGTGCTTAAGCACTCCGCATTACTCTATCTGAGAGCGTGTCCACTTTTGTCTGCTTGGAATACTTTGAGATAGTGCTGATAGTAATCCTCTATCTGCTTTGCTGGTTGAGCTTCACCTAATGCCTTAAGTAGCTCAATACCAACCTCACAGGTACACAGGTGTCCGCTGTCTTGATTGCGGCGTAATGTGTATGACGATTCATTGGTTACATTGAGGTGCACTTGAGGAATCGTCTGTAACCAAGGGCTTTTGTTGAGCATCTTTTTCGCTTCTTGCCACGTACCATCCAAGATGATGAATAACGGCGTTCGTTCACTCACTGTATCTGATACCGCTTGCTGGCATTCAATGCTTTCATCACTTGGAAACAACAGCAAAGGCTGATGAGTTTCATCATCAAGCAAAGTCAGTAGTTCAGCTGGAGGCGTCTTGCGCTGCCAAACAAAAGACTGACACTGCTTGAGTGACTGTTGCAGTAGCTTTCCGGTATTGGTGTCTCGTGTTAGTTCATTCTCGTGAGTGAGTAGCACTAACTGGGTTTGGCTTTCAGTATTCGGTATTCGATGACAAATACATTGATGAGTGAAACCACACCCAATGCAAGCTTGCTGATCGCTCATGGTTATAGCTTAACTCCGCTTTGTACTGGTGAGATATCGTTAGCAAACAAAACCACATCGCTGATATCAGCATCATCGGCTACCGGTGCAACACTCGGATTGAGTGGGTAGCTGACACCTGTATATGAGAGTGCGTGTTTGGCCGCTATTGCGCCACCGCCGCTGACATTGAAGATCAGATCGTGCCAACCGTGATTTTTAGATTTCCCCACACGTATATCGCCTTTTACTAGTGTTACTCGGCTATTGAAGCGCCACTTGTCTTGATGGTTCTCGAAAATCAGCAGTGTACAACCACCTGAGCCACACCAATCGAGTTGAGCGAACAACTCTTCTTTACCGTCACCGTTGAGGTCGTAGGTCAGCCAGCGGTATTTCGTATCATCAGGAGAGCTGTTGTTGATCTTAAAATACTCGCGGATCGCTTGATCTACTTTTGGATCAAATTGATCACTGGAGTTCACTTGCTTCGCCTTTAGATCAACCGTGTTGGTTTGTGCTTGTACATGCTTTGCTTCGAATAGTACTAGACCGCCGTTGGCAATCGGGTAGACGATATTGCCGACCTTTTCTTTCTCTGCGGTCAGCTTACCGTTTTCGAGTGTGAAGATACGCTCGGATATCAGGTATTGTTGCTGGTGGCGAGTCATTACGACCTGTACTTGGCTTTGGTTGAGTTGCTGCCAGAAGCCTTGCTCAACAATAGAAGGATCACCGTTGCTGTAAGAGTAGGTTGTTACTGCGCTATGGTCATCGTGGAGCTCTAGGTTAATAGAGAACCCTGAGTTCTGTGTTGAGCTAGCGAAATAGGTACCACTCCAGTCCAATGTAGGATCTTGGTTCGAAATCGTAGCACAGCCCGTGTAGTTGCTTTCATTGAGGTTGAGTTTTGCTTCCCAGCCGTAGATAGAGTCGCTCATGCCGTCGCTGCAGTTCTCTTTCTTCAGATTGAGCTCGCCTTGTGTTGCTTTACCTTCTAGTTGGTAATCACGACTGCTTGGCGTGGTGCGGCTTGATTCGATGTTGAGAGCCTGAGGTGCTTCGCCCATCTTGGTGTAAGTCAGCTGGTCTTTATCAAAGGTGGCTGACCAGAATGGTTCATTACCGAAGACTCGTGTTGAGCGTAGCGGTTGGTCGCAGCGTTCAGGGTTTTCTGCCGTTAAGATATTGACTTGATCAACCACGAAGCGTGCTGTGAAATCAGCGTTGTAGCCGGTTTGGCTAGGTACGGTAAGGTGGCCAATCAGTTCGCCATACAGAGCTTGATAAGGTCTGGCTGCTAACCCTTGTGCTTCTAGCGCTAGCTCAGGGGACATATCTAACCAGTATTGTTGTTGGCTACCACAAGGGGTAAACGTGCGGCTTTCATGGCCTACCACAACTTGACCGCGCATGATGAAGGTTTGTGGTTGAACACTCAGAGGTTCATCTAAGGTTGCTGGTGGAACTTCAGGTTGTTGCGGTGTTTCTGGAGCGGTTACACAGCCTTGTAGCGCGAATGCGGCTAGCCATGTCACTGGGTTTTTCATTACCTTCATGTTATATCTTCCTCGGAGCAACCGTTAATTGGATTTATTATGGCATATTGGTTATTTAAAACAGAACCCGACACCTTTTCTATTCAGACGCTGAGAGTACAAAAAACCTCTTGTTGGGAGGGAGTTCGTAACTATCAAGCTCGAAACATGATGCGTGATGAGGTCAAGCTTGGCGACCTGGTGATGATATACCACTCATCATGTAAAAAAGTGGGCGTAGCGGGGATCGCAAAAGTAACCAGGGAAGCCTACCCAGACCATTTTCAATTCGACCCCGAGAGTGATTACTACGACCCTAAATCTTCACCCGATAACCCGCGCTGGATAATGGTTGATGTCGAGTTTGTTCGAGTGACAGAACGCTTGATCCCATTAGCGACTCTTAAAGCTATGCCTGAACTATCTGAAATGCCTTTGGTGAAGCGCGGCAATCGTTTATCGATCATGCCTGTGACGGAACAAGAGTGGCAGGCAATCTTAAGCAAAGAAGTGCTCGGTTCTCGTTAGAGGAAGCTTTTAGCGTAAGGTTCAAAAAAGGCAGCCATTGGCTGCCTTTTTGTATGATGGGGTTGTTTAGAGTAGGTGTTTCTCTAAGTAGTGCGCAACGGCATCATCAGCGTTGCTACCAATCACTTCATTGTCTGGTAGTGCTTGCATCACTTTCTCGTGTGATGTGCCCATGATTAAGCCTTTACCTGCCATTGCCAGCATCTCAGCGTCATTCATACCATCACCAAAGGCAACACAGTTATCCAGCGTTAGGTTCAGAGATTTCGCGACAGCGTCTAAAGCATGACCTTTAGATACTTCAGCGGCCATCACTTCCAGACACCAAGGTGTTGAGAAGGCAACGTTTAACTTGTCTCCAAATGCTTCTTTTAGCTTTTGTTCGAACGTCACTAGGTGTTCGTGGTCTTGCTCTGGGTGAGTGAAGAAGACCTTGGCAATGCCGTCGCTCGGCGCATTGTCTGCTTCAAAGCGCTTGTAGCTGAAGCCTGACTCACTGTGGAACTTAGCTAGCATTTCATCTTCACGATCGAGCAACCAATCTTCATTTTGGTACATATGAATGAAGATGTTTGGATCTTGGCGAACAATATCAATAACCGGTTGAACGAGTTCTTGAGGTACATTTTGGCTATACATTAGCTGATCATTTTGGTCGTGCACGCGCGCACCGTTTGAAGTGATCATGTACGCCGGAATCCCTGCGATTTGACGAATCCCAGCTACATCGACGTGATGGCGACCTGTTGCGAAGATAAAGGTATAACCTTGCTCGTGTAACTTCTTAAGCGTTAGCTTGGTAAAATCGCTCAACTGATGGTTGGGAGCCAGAAGCGTACCATCTAAATCAGAGGCAACGATTTTCACGGAATCTTTAAGTGCAGGAATAGTCATTTAACCCTCATTGCAAAGTGCTTAACCAATATCAACACTAGCCAACGCTAGTATCGTTTGAACTACAATATCTCGACCCAGAAATTGTATGCCAAAATCATGCAAGAAAAGAGGGCAAAGCTCACTTACTTCTCTTCCTCTTTATTCGCTATCTTATGGCTCGCTTCTTCTTATTCAGTTGATGTGAGTACTAAACAAAGAACTGATTAATGGCATCCAGTGTTTGATTACGGTATTTGTCTTGCTCAAACAACACTTCATGCCTTGAGCCTTCAATGACTTTAAAGTGGCAATCCGGGTTGGTTTTCTTCAGCTTATTGATGAATTTCACCTGAGCATCGTTACTCACAATCTTCTCTTCACCAGCTTGAATCAGTAATAGAGGGATCTTTATTTGACGAGTCTGTTGGATTGACTGCTTGGCTGCCATTAACCCTTGCCATACCCAGCGAGTGCTAGCGCCACCGACTTGCAGTGAAGGGTTCTCTTCGTAAAGTCGACGGAACCACTGATAACGAACCTTGCTTTGGCTCAGGAGGTTATTCTCGAAAGGTTTCGAGTAATAGGCCTGCTGACCCGGAGCGTAAACCGGTTTGGCGTGATACGCGGTAAGCACTTGCCCAACAATCATCGCGATAGGCTTTAAGTACCACTCGGTGTTGATACCAAACATTGGGGCGCACAAGGTGACCTTATCAAATGGGTGGTCTGGATGGGTTTGTAGATAGCGTGTCGCGATAGTGCTACCCATTGAGTGGGCTAACAGATATCGCTTGGTATACTTGCTGATGTCAAAGCTGGCAATCATGTCAGACATATCAGATGCATAATCATCGAACTCATGAATGTGACCAATGTCAGAGTCTGCTACCATACGTTCCGACTGGCCTTGACCTTGATGGTCAAATGAATAAACGTCATAGCCTTGTTGATAAAAATCATAAAAGATTTCTTGGTATTTTTGGCAGCATTCGATACGGCCATTTGAAATCACAATGGCTTTGCTGTGCTTCTCTGAGGTGAGGCTGCACCAGTACAGTTTCTTTTTACCAGACGATGTTAAATACCCCTCTTTTCTTTGTTGCCAAAGAGCGTTGATCGGGTGTTTAATCGCATGATCGAACTGAGGTTCTTGAGTGTAAGGGAAGGCGGCTTCGCTGTGGTTTTCCATGGGAAATTACCTGAACTGATGCGTGTGAGAGCTTTATTGCTACTAATGTTGTTAGATTAAAGAACTAGTAAGGAAATGCAAATGGATACTCATGTTTGGCTTGCTTATGTTGTCACGGCGATTTTGTTTAGCTTGGCTCCGGGCTCGGGTACCGTAAATTCAATCAGCAATGGGTTAAGCTATGGCACTCGAAAGTCATTGGCATCAATCGTTGGTTTACAGCTTGGTCTTGCGTTCCACATTATGCTGGTGGGCGCGGGTATCGGCGCGCTCGTTGCTAAGTCTGCGTTGGCGTTCACCATCATTAAATGGATCGGTGTGGTTTACTTGGTTTGGTTAGGTATTCAAAAGTGGCGTGATAGCTCGAGCCTAGTGGCATCTGAAGAGAGCTCTACTCTGTCGAGTGGAAAACTGCTGAGAAACGCTGTGCTTATCAACCTAACTAACCCGAAATCCATCGTGTTTTTGGTGGCTCTGTTTCCTCAATTTATTGCCCCTACACAACCTCAAGCACCGCAGTTATTAGTGCTAGGTGTGACGACGGTATTCATTGATAGCGTGGTTATGTTGGGTTACACCTCATTAGCGTCACAAATGGGACGTTTTATTCGCTCTGATCGCATAATGGGTAAGATAAATAAAATATTTGGTGGTATGTTCATGGGTTGCGGTGCTTTGCTAGCTGCCGCGAAAGCTTAGATTAAGCGACTGAGTTATAGTTAAACCAATCAGAGTTATCAAGAAATGACCGCTACATACGTTGCTCGACAACCTATCTTAAATCGCAAGAGGAATACACTTGGCTATGAGTTGTTATTTCGCGATGGAGAAAAGAATGCGTACCCAGCGCATATTGAGTCTAATCGAGCAACGTATCGTCTGATTGTTGAGAACTTCTTGTCTGTTGGTCTTAACCCTTCAATTCCATCTTCACGCTGTTTTATCAACTTCCCTTATCAAAGTTTGATTCGTCGACTGCCCTTAAGTTTGCCGAAAGATAAAGTGGTGGTCGAGATTCTGGAAACCTGCAAACCGACAGATGAATTGTTGGAAGCGGTTAAAGACCTTTACCAAGCGGGCTACATGATCGCTCTAGATGATTTTACTTCGACCCCAGAATGGGAACGTTTCCTTAAATACACGCATATCGTAAAGCTCGATATCATGCAGATGGGGTTGGATGAAGCGTGTGATTTGGTTAGGGCACATCAAGGGAAGAAGTTTAGTTTTTTGGCGGAGCGTGTTGAGACCGAGCAAGAATTCCAGCAAGCCAAAGAGGCTGGTTTTAAGTTTTTCCAAGGCTATTTCTTCAATAAGCCGGAAATCATCAAGAGTAAATACATTAGCCCTGAGCAAGTGATTGCTATGGAGCTGTTCCAAGAAGTGTGTAAGCCCGATGTGGACTTTCAACGTGTCGAAAGCATTGTTGCGAAAGATGTAGCGCTCTCATACAAGCTGTTGCGGTTTGTGAATACTATGTCGCCGCGCCTTGAGGTGACCATCTCTTCTTTTCGTCAGGCTTTGGTGTATCTAGGGCAAGAGAAACTGAAAATGTTTGTCTCGTTAGCCGTAGCCTCTTATGTCTCTGATAAGAAGCCGAAAGAGCTGTATGGATTGTCTCTACAACGTGCCCAGTTTTGTCAGCGTATGTCTCGCTATCAGGCATTTGAAGGGTATAGAGAGCAGGCCTTTATGATTGGCTTATTCTCCTTGTTAGATGCGCTGTTGGATTTGTCGTTAGAGAACTTAGTTGAGCAGTTGCCTTTGTGTAAAAGTATTAAGGTTGCTCTATTACGTAGGGAAGGCCCTTACGGTACTTTGCTTGCTCTTGAGGAGAGCTTTGAGCATGCGGATTGGCAGCAGATTGATGAGCACTGCGCTGACTTAGGGCTTAGCGTGGATCAGGTGAAAACTGAACTTACAGAAGCGCGTCGCTGGAGTCACACAGTGACCAACAAGCTGTAGTGTTGCTTTATTAAACTTTTATGACATTTAAAACGCACGCCTTGACGTGCGTTTTTTTATAACTAACATATACGCATATCCATATATGAGTATGTAATTATGCTTCCTCACCAATTTTTTAAATTACTGTCTGATGAAACGCGAGTGCGTTGCTTAATGTTGATTGTGCGCCAAGAGTGCCTTTCAGTTGGTGAGTTGACTCAGGCATTGCAAGAAAGTCAGCCCAAGGTATCACGCCACCTTGCTCAGCTGCGTTCAAACGGCATTTTGACTGACGTTCGCCAAGGGCAATGGGTGTTCTATCGCCTTGCTAATGATTTACCGGGTTGGATGCTAAAGTTAATTGATGACCTTATCGCATCGAACTGTTTGAAAACTGAATACCAACAAGACATTGAGCGTCTAGAAGCGATGACTTCACGCCCTCAATGTTGCGTTTAATCGAATATTTTTAGATTCACCACTAACTGAGAGATATTAAAATGACAGTTAAAGTAGGTATTAATGGTTTTGGCCGTATCGGCCGTCTAGCACTTCGCGCAGCTTTCGATTGGGAAGAGCTAGAGTTTGTACAAATTAACGATGTAGCTGGCGATACAGCAACGCTTGCACACCTTCTAGAGTTCGATTCAGTTCAAGGTCGTTGGAACCATGAAGTAACAACTGAAGGCGACGAGATGATCATCAATGGTCAACGCATCAAAACCACTAAAGAGCGTGACATCGACGCGATCGATTGGTCTGGTTGTGATGTTGTGATTGAAGCGACAGGTGTTCACCGTAAGACTTCTTTCCTAAATAAATACCTAGAGCAGGGCGTGAAGCGCGTTGTGGTTTCTGCACCTGTTAAAGAAGAAGGCATCGCAAACATCGTGGTTGGTGTTAACGACAACATCTTCGACCCAGCAGTACATAAGATCGTGACTGCAGCGTCTTGTACTACTAACTGCATCGCTCCAGTAGTGAAAGTAATCAACGAGAAGCTTGGTATTGAGAATGCGTCATTCACGACGATTCACGATCTAACTAATACTCAGACTATCCTAGATGCGCCGCACAAAGACCTACGTCGTGCACGTGCTTGTGGTATGAGTTTAATCCCAACGACAACGGGTTCTGCTAAAGCGATTGTTGAGATCTTCCCTGAGCTTGAAAACCGCATCAACGGCCACGCGGTTCGTGTACCACTAGCGAACGCGTCTCTGACTGACATCATCTTTGAAGTGAAGCAAGACACGACGGCGGAAGAAGTTAACGCGATGCTGAAAGAAGCATCTGAGAACGAGCTAAAAGGCATCCTTGGCTTTGAAGAGCGCCCACTTGTGTCTATCGACTACAAAGGTGACCAACGTTCAACAATCGTAGATGCACTATCAACTATGTTGGTAGGTAAGCGCATGGTTAAGATCTACGCTTGGTACGATAACGAAATGGGTTACGCGACACGTACGGCTGAGTTAGTACGTACTGTCGGCTTAGCATAAACCTGAGCACTTAGGAGACAACACTATGACACATCCAACATGGCAACTAGACCTTGAACAAGGTGCGCTGATTCTGACTCCATGCCCAGGTACTAAAGAGGCTGATCTTGATGCATCTCTGGCACAACTGAAAGAGCAGGGCGTTAAAGCTATCGTGACTGCGCTCGATGATGCAGAGCTTGCAAGCAAAGACGTGGCAGCACTTGGCGAGAAAACTCGTGCGCTAGGCATGCAGTGGTTCCAAATCGAAATCGAAGACGATTGTGCTCCAGGTGCTGACTTTGCGGCGAAATGGTCTGCAGCAAGCCCTGAGTTGCACAAAATCGTTGATAGCGGTGCGAAAGTCGCTATGCACTGCATGGGCGGTTCAGGCCGTACAGGTTTGTTCGCAGCTCACTTGCTGTTAGAAAAAGGTTGGGATCTCGACAAGATCGTTCAAGAAGTTCAAGCACTGCGTCCAGGTGCTTTCACTAAACCTATCCAGGTTGAGTACATCAATGGCGTAGCTTCTGCGTAGCTCTTCATACTTGAACCTGCAGCGTTGTTAACTGCGTAAGTTCACCGGAGCGCCGGCCGCCCTGACCACATAGAAAACCTATGCTCATAGGGCTGAACTTGCTTGTTGCCTAGCTGCAACTCCAATTATTTTGAGTATAAGTTAATCGGAAAGTAAGGAATTAGAGCTTTTGGACACCTATGATCTAAAAGCTCTTTTTGTTTTGATTGCAGAGATAGCATTATGTTTTCAAATCTAAGTAAGAGCGTTCGCCAATACATGTTGGTGACTTTCAACTACTGGAACTTCACCATTACCGATGGTGCACTTCGTATGCTGGTGGTCCTGTATTTTTACGACCTTGGTTACAGCTCGTTAGAGATCGCCTCACTGTTCCTCTTCTATGAATTCTTTGGTGTGGTGACGAACCTAATCGGTGGTTGGCTGGGGGCGCGTCTTGGCCTCAATAAGACCATGAACATTGGCCTCGGGATGCAAGTCTTCGCCTTGGGGATGCTCGCCTTGCCATCGGCCATGTTGACGATTCCTTGGGTAATGGCGGCGCAGGCACTGTCTGGTATTGCCAAAGATCTTAATAAGATGAGTGCCAAGAGTTCAATCAAAACCTTGGTGCCGGATGAGCAGCAAGGTGCTTTGTATAAGTGGATTGCGATTCTGACTGGGTCTAAGAATGCGCTTAAGGGGGCTGGCTTCTTTATTGGTGGTTTGCTGCTCTCAACCATTGGCTTCCAATACGCAGTGCTTGCGATGGCGGTTGTGCTAACACTGGTCTTCATCGGCAGTGTGGTGAGCTTAGAGGCGGACATGGGTAAGGCGAAAACCAAGCCTAAGTTCAAACAAATCTTCTCTAAGTCTGAATCCATCAACATCCTGTCTGCGGCGCGCATGTTCCTGTTTGGCGCTCGTGACGTGTGGTTCGTGATTGCTCTACCAATCTATCTAGGCAGTGTATTTGGCTGGGACCACTCATGGGTAGGTGGCTTCTTGGCGGCTTGGACTATCGCTTACGGCTTTGTACAAGGCATAGCGCCTAAGATTACCGGTAAAGCGCAAGGCAAGGTACCAGATGGACATGCTGCCCTATTGTGGGCGGGAGCATTGGCTCTGGTAACGGCGGGTATCGCTTATGCGGTGCAGATAGCATGGCAACCAGAACTGGTGATCATTGGTGGCTTGATGGTGTTTGGTGCCATCTTTGCGGTCAATTCATCGCTTCACTCATACCTGATTGTCAGTTACGCAAAAGGCGATGGTGTATCGCTTGATGTGGGTTTCTACTACATGGCGAATGCAATGGGTCGCTTGATTGGCACAATCCTATCTGGCTTGGTATTCCAAATGGGTGGCTTATCCGCCTGTTTGTGGGTCTCGTTCGCGTTCCTAGCGATAACGACGGTAATTTCGTTGCGCTTGCCTAAGGTGCCACAAACCTCAGCGGCATAAGCTTCCGTCCGATTCAATAAAATCGCGATATGCTTCTCCTTTAACAATAAGCTGACTTGGTATTTATTCCGGTCAGCTTTTTTATTGCTATAGTAGAATGATTGAATATTAATCAGGCATTTACATGAAGCAGCGAATTCTCTTCTTTGATTTAGCACGATGTGTCGCGGCCGTAGCGGTTATCGCGATTCATGTTTTGGCACCTTATCGCAACGAGCTAGGAACCATTCCTTTTGGTGAGTGGCTAACAGCGGTTACGGTCAATGGTTTCAGCCGTTGGGCGGTGCCTGTCTTTATATTGATAACTGGCGCCCTGATGCTCAGTGATCAGCGTCCATTTGATGCTAAGTATTATCTAAAGCGCCGTTTAGGTAAGGTGTTGATTCCTTTTATCGTCTGGTCGCTTTTCTATACCTACCTGTCTGGTTGGTCGGCAATGGGCTTTGATGCCGATGTCAGCTTGGATGTGTTGCTTAATAGCTATCACCACTACACCTATTATCACTTAGGTTTCTTCTACTACTTTATTCCACTCTATTTTGTGATTCCGTTCTTACAGATCATGGTGAGAAAGTATGGTGATAAGGCGGTTTATAGCTTCACTGCGGTGTGGTTGTTTACCTCGTTACTGTTCTTACTCAGAATCGATGGTCCTTGGAGCCATGAGTTGTGGCTTTACACTGGCTACTTGCCACTGGGTTATCTGCTGTACAAGAAAGTCCCACTCAACAAGTTTACTGTTAGCGTGAGTATTGGGCTCGGCGTGTTGGCACTGTTGACTACCGTCTATATGGTGGTTGATGCGAGCTTAGCCGCGGAAGAATACACGGTTGGTCGTTGGTTCTCTTACAAAACGCTGAACACTGTATTAGCCGCAAGCATGGTGTTTATGCTTTGTCGCTACTTTGGAGAAGGGTTGTCAGATAAAGGCAATCAAGTGGTTGGCTTCATCAGTAAACATAGTTTGGGTATCTACCTATTGCACCCAATCTTCTTATGGCCAATGAAAGAGTTTGGTTGGTACCAAGGCCACCCTGCTTGGGTTATTCCATTATGGATTGTGATCAGCGGAGCAGGTGCACTGTGGATGAGCTGGATCGTTTCTAAGTCAGAGAAGACACGTTGGCTATTGCCTTAGCGATATGCCAAGGCATTGCGATATTGGTTTATTGTGGAATGTCGATGAGGAAGGGTTGAAGCGCTAGGGTTAGCGCTTCAACGCAAAGTGTAAGAACTTATCACCTTGGTAAGTTAAGGTCCCTTTGTCACCTGGGTTAAGAGCGTGGAAGTAGTGAATACCAACTTGGAACTCACGTTTCGGACCAACCACACCGCGTTGAACATAAATCCAATACTCTTGGTCTTCTTGACCTGGCTCTGCATCAGGAAGGTCGATGGATTGTTTATCTAATACCGTGACGTTCACTTTCTTTTCTGGTGCGTTCTCGCCTTGCATGTGCTTTCGATAAAAAACAAGAAATACCCAGGCCGCGAGACCTGCGAGTGCAAAGATGGCAAAAAAGAGTGAGTTAGGCATATAACCTCCATGTAGTCGTAATGGTTATTCTAGTCTTTCGGGCAATAGGGATATGTGTTTAAAGCCGCTATTCGTGAACTGCTGTAAGCAAAGCTGATTATTTTTCGGCAGATATCACATTTAATGGCCAGTTTGGGATAAAGCACTGTTATTTATTGTCTCTTTCTCTCGTAAATAGCAGTGATTTTGTATAAGAATAAGGAAATGCTCGACTAGAATTATAGTGTGGAGTGGGAGGGCCAAGATGACCGATATTGAAAAAGTGGTGACAAGAACTCGCAATATAGAGAAATTATTGAGACTTCAATATCATGCTGAAGGCGAAGGATTGCATGAGCTCGTAACAAGCTGTGAAGAAAGGCTACCGCACGATATGGTAAGCAAGCTGCGTTATATCGCGACGTGTCGTAATAAAGTAGTGAACGAACATGATGCCAAGTTGGAAGATCAACATAAGTTCATCATGATGTGTAACGACTGCGAGAAGGAACTGACTCCACGTAGTGGTCGTTTTATCTGGCGAGTTGCGATTTTGCTGATGATGGCAATGACTTTGGCTGCCGCGGGTTTCTATTATGCGAACTGGGATGTGTTAACGTTACATCTGTTTTCGAAATGAAAAAATTGAACAAAAAAAGGGACGCTCATGGCGTCCCTTTTTTTTTATCTGTAACTTGCTTAGTACATCATCGGTAGTGTCATTAGACCAACAACTACCGCGATCATTACAAGTCCTTGTCTTTGCGAAGATGAAATCATAACACTACTCCTAAATTTGGTTGTCTCTCGCTATGTTTTAAAGAATAGCACTACTTATAGCTTTAGATCAAGAATTACTTTCGAAAGCCCCAAAAGTAGTAGAAAAGTACTGCCATATGGCTTTTTTTGGAGTGTTTAAGTGTGATTTTTGGTGTGTTCTTATTTTGTTCGTTATGATTTATGTTTGTTCTAAATTGATTTAAGTTGTTGTTTTATAATGGTTGTTTTGTGTAATTTATATTGTTAATGGTTGTTAAATTGTATTAATGAGGCTTGGTGCTTTGTGGGTGGGGGTTTGGTGCTTTTTAAGGTTTTTGCTTTGGTTTTTGTGGTGGTTTTTACATGGGGCTTAAAAAAAACTGACAAAACTTGTCATTTGAAAAGTAACTTTTCCACTTTATAAGTCTAGCTTGGAATGACGTTTTTATTTTCCAGTTAATCTATATTTTTTATACCTAAGTATTTGTTAATAAACGATTTATATGTGATTTATTTTACTTTTTAAAGTCGATAATGGGCGTTTTTTAGGGGCGAAGAAGGAAATCTTAAGAGAATAACTAGGTGAAAATGGGATCTGGCTTCTCTAAGCGAAGTTTAAGAGAGTTTTATAATGATTTGCTGCAGTTTTAAACGAATCACCATTCTCGAATCGTTAATTGCGATGACTTCAATCTAAAGGTGTTCTTTTTAGTGGAAGCGTAATCAAGATCCAATTTTGAGGGGCTGAGGCTTTACATCAATATTCGTGTGCCTAGACTGGCGACGATTTAAAGCAATAGGGCAAGTGGTATGTGGAGTTGGTTAGCGGTTTCCTTATCTGGTATCGGAGCAGTAGCAGGAACGAAACAAGGACATATCGGTCAGGCCTTATCGTATAAGGTATTTACCTTTGTATTATTAGCGATCATTGCTTTAACTCAGTCTGTTGTTGCTGACTATACGTATTGGGTCGTTGCTGGCCTGGCGATCTCGGCGATCGCAGATGTATTTCACACCCTCACTCAAAAACGTCCCCTATATTTTGTTTGCTTTCTGCTAGCTCAACTCTGTTATAGCAAAGCCTTTTGGTTGCAGCTGTCTGGAGAAATGGTCTGGTGGTTGTTCGCCTTACTCTTGGCTGCTTGTGTAGTGGCTTTCTTCTTGCTGCTACCACGTTTAGATAAACTTGTTTTTCCTGTTGTGATTATGGGGATTGTGCTTATTCAGTTAACTTGGGCTTCTGGTGAGGTTTGGTTGCTTGACCCTAAGTTATCACATGCGGTTGGGTTTGCAGGTTGTAGTGTATTGCTGCTCTCGGCACTGGCTTATGCACTTAACTGTTACCGCAGCCCAATCAAAAGTGCTTACTTTTGGGTAACTGGCAGTTACTTTCTCGCCCATGCGCTTATCGTTGCCTCTCTGACCATTTAGAGTAGAGCGTCTCCAAGCCTGAGCTATATCAAGGCAGCTTTACTCAAACTCGGTACTCTACGTGTAATTCATTAAACATGAGATTGAGTTATGACTACCGAAATTCACGCACACAACGTTTTAAACCTGCTTAGTGAAAAGCCTCTGACTCGAGAAGAGCTGACACAAGAACTGGCTCAGATGTATGGCACTGAAGCTCGTTTCCATACTTGTAAGCTAAGTGGTCTCGACCTGGATGGTTTGCTGAAGTTTTTCCTGAAGATGGAAAAGGTTGTGCTTGTCGATGACAAGCTGTGTACGAATCGCGAACGTGTGTGTAATCACTAATCTTGAGTGATTTGAGAGTGGATGCATTTGCGGTATCCGCTCTTTCTATTCTTGCCTGTTTGTTCTCGTTAATGTGCGGCAATGACATCAGTTAGTCTGCTGATGACTGCGTTCGAAAATCAATGTTGAGGCTGCTATACTCCGCGCACCTTCGCTTTTCGAGACAAACTTATGGAAATCTTATCTGCAGCAACCATGCTGTTTCTTATCATGGACCCGCTTGGCAACCTGCCAATCGTGCTCTCTATCCTTAAGCATATTGACCCGAAGCGTCGCCGTATTGTTCTGATTCGTGAGCTGATGTTTGCACTGGTTATCTTGCTGTTGTTCTTGTTTGCGGGTCAAAGCATCATGAACTTCCTGCACGTACAGCCTGAAACCCTGAGCATCTCTGGCGGTATCATTCTATTTATCATCGCGATTAAGATGATTTTCCCGAGCGCTGGCAGCATTACTGGGCTTGCGGCAGGTGAAGAGCCGTTTATCGTGCCGATGGCAATCCCTATGATTGCTGGTCCATCTGTCATTGCTGCATTGATTCTTCTTGCGACACAACATCCAGACAACATGCTTGAGCTTTCAGCCGCTGTAATGCTGGCCTGGGGCGCTACCTTCTTTATTCTGATGTTTAATGGCTTCTTCTTGCGTGTATTGGGTGAGAGAGGGCTGAAAGCGATCGAGCGCCTGATGGGGTTATTACTTGTTATGCTATCGACTCAAATGTTCTTAGATGGTGTGAAGGGCTACATGTCTTAGTAGCGCTATCATTATTCCATAAAAAACGCCGCTCAACTGAGCGGCGTTTTGGTATCTGTTCTTGGTAAAAGCTTTCGATTACATCATGTACTTACGACGGATATCGAGTAGGGCGAAGATTCCAAAAATCAGAATGGACCATTTTTCCCAACGCGTCATTTCGATTTTATCGCCGAAGGCACCGATAAAGATCAGCATCTGCAAGCCGTGCATAAAGAACAAGAACGCTGTCATGATGTAAAGCGCAATTGCAGCATTACCAGGGAACGGATGGAAAATGTTGACGATCAACACAAACCATACAAAGGCGATAGCGGCTTTGGCTAATGGAAGCAAGATATTCATTCAATCATTCCTATTCTTCAGTGATTCGGTTGAACAGTCGGTAGCTCGACTGGCCAGTTGTCTTATCGCGGTGCAGTTCCCAGTTTTCTGGCATCGCTTCTAGCTTGAGTTCTTTCTCTGTTTCGACGTAAATAATCGCGTCGTCCGCAAGCCAGCCATTGCTCTCAAGTAGCTGTACCGTTTCTGCTAGTAAGCCTTTACGAAATGGTGGATCAAGGAAAACCAAATCGTAAGGTGTTCCTGGCTTTTTGAGAAAAGAGATAGCATCAGTATTTACCACATTGATGTTGTCTGCTTTGAGCTCTTTAGCATTATCAGAAAGCTGCTTAGCGGCCTTTTGATTCATTTCGAGCAGTGTCACCATTTTGGCTTGGCGAGAAGCTGCTTCAAAACCTAAACCACCAGAACCTGCAAATACGTCTAAGCAGGTCGAATTTGGGATATCTTGTGCGACCCAGTTAAAGAGTGTCTCTTTTACTCGGTCAATGGTTGGGCGTAAGCCTTCTAAATCATGAACGGGCAGCTTTCTACCTCTCCATGAACCACTAATAATTCGAACAAAGCCACCGGAAGGCTTTTTTTGTGATGTGTTTTGCTGGCGACGTCTTACCATAGATTTTTTGACCGCTAATAAAGTGATACTATACCGAGCCCAATTTAGGTTGGTTCGAGTATTAAATAAATTTGCAATGACAAAGTGTATCAAGCTAAAAGCAAACTTATCACTGCTTTGTCATTTTTCTTTACTATTCGCTTGTACAAGCTTGTATTGTATAACAATAGCAAAGAGTCGACGTGCATTAAGCCAATACAGCTAATTAGTAGATCTAGGAAACTCCTCTGATGACGGAAAAAAAGAAGCGCGGATTATTATCGTGGCTTGGTTTTGGTGAAGAAGAACAAAGCCCAAAAACTCAGAATGAAGCGAACGTAGAAAACGTTGAAGATCAAACTGAAGTTGAATCACAAGTCGAGGCTGCTGAACCAGTCGCGCCTGAAGCGGAAGCCGCTCAGTCAGTAGAAGCTAAGCCTGATGAGTCAGAGCAAGCTCTGGAAGAGGCTCAAGATGAGCAGCAACCTATCGCAGCAGAAGCAGAACAGGAACAAGAAGTTACTCCTCAAGCTCAGGTTGAAGAAGTACAAGAGAAGCCAACAGAAAGTTTCTTTGCTCGCCTTAAGCGTAGCCTAAGCCGCACTAAAGCAAACATTGGTGCAGGCTTCTTTGGTTTGTTCAAAGGCAAGAAAATCGATGATGATCTGTTCGAAGAGCTAGAAGAACAGCTGCTGATCGCGGATGTGGGTATGAACACCACAGTTAAGATCATTGAAAACCTGACAGAAAAAGCATCTCGCAATGACTTAAAAGACGGTGAAGCGCTTTATGGTCTGCTGAAAGAAGAGATGGCAGAGATCTTAAGCCAAGTGGAACAACCATTAGTGGTTGATACTACGAAAACGCCTTACGTTATCTTAATGGTTGGTGTGAATGGTGTTGGTAAGACAACCACTATCGGTAAGTTAGCGAAACAATTCCAAAATGAAGGCAAGAAAGTGATGCTAGCGGCGGGTGATACCTTCCGTGCTGCAGCCGTTGAGCAACTTCAGGTTTGGGGCCAGCGTAACGATGTGCCAGTTATCGCTCAACACACGGGCGCAGACAGTGCATCTGTTATCTACGATGCGATTGAAGCTGCGAAAGCTCGTGGCGTGGATGTTGTGATTGCCGATACAGCGGGTCGTTTGCAGAACAAGAGTAACCTGATGGAAGAGCTACGCAAGATTGTTCGTGTAATGAAGAAAATTGATGACTCTGCACCGCATGAAATCATGCTAACACTTGATGCTGGTACAGGTCAGAATGCTATCAGCCAAGCGAAGCTGTTCAGCGAAGTTGCACCAGTAACCGGTATTACGCTAACTAAGTTAGACGGTACCGCGAAAGGTGGTGTGATTTTCTCAATTGCAGACCAGTTCCAGATTCCAATTCGTTACATTGGTGTTGGTGAAGGTATTGATGATCTGCGTCCATTTGAGTCAAAAGACTTCATTGAAGCTCTATTTAGCCGCGAAGAGTAACGCGAGTAGCAAAGTGGTTTATCCTTAACCTGCTATCGTTTTAAATTTGATATTAGTGATCGTAAGAGGAATTTTCGGTGATCAAATTTCAGCAAGTGAGCAAAGCCTACCGAGGTGGACGCCAAGCACTCCAAAAAGTGGACTTCCATCTCAAACGTGGAGAGATGGCATTTTTAGGCGGGCATTCCGGTGCAGGTAAAAGTACCTTGCTGAAGTTGATTTGCGCGATTGAGCGCCCGACTGATGGGCGTGTCTGGTTCAACGATCACGATATCACTCGTATTCCTGCTAAAGACATTCCATTCTTACGCCGTAATATTGGAATTGTCTTTCAAGACCATCGTCTACTGATGGATCGCTCTATCTTTGATAACGTTGCTCTGCCTATGCGTATCGAATCGATTTCTGAAAATGAAATAAAACGTCGAGTCAGTGCTGCGTTGGATAAGACTGGCCTATTAGATAAAGCGCGTTGTTTGCCAAGTCAGCTTTCTGGTGGTGAACAACAACGTGTGGGTATTGCCCGCGCTGTGGTCAACCGTCCAACTCTGCTGTTAGCGGATGAGCCGACGGGTAACCTAGACCCAGAGTTATCTAACCGCGTGTTGCGACTGTTTGAAGAGTTTAACCGTGCCGGTGTGACGATCATCCTAGCAACGCACGATATCGGGTTAGTGAACACTCGCCCTCAATACCGTCATCTTGAGTTAAACCAAGGCTTTTTGAGTGAGGTTGAAGACTATGGCCGCTAATAAGCGCATCAAAAAACCTCAATCTAATCGCGCTGCAAACCGCACTTCAAGTGACGGTTTCTTCGTGGTGCATTGGAAGCAAGCTAAGTCATCGTTCTCGCAGATGTGGCAACGTCCGTTGGGCAACTTACTGACGCTTGCGGTTATCTCTATGGCTTTAGCAATGCCTGCGTGTTTGTATTTACTAGGTAAAAACGTAGGTGAAGTGGCAAAAGATGTCACAAGCCCGTCACAAATTAGTGCTTATGTAGAGGATGGTATTCCCGAGCCTCGAGTAATGGTGCTTAAAGATGAAATCGAGAGTTGGGATCAAGTTGAGCTGGTGGAGTACATTTCACCTCAACAAGGGCTTGCTGACCTTAGCCAGTATTCTGGTTTTGATGATGCCCTAACCATTCTCGACGACTATTCACTGCCAGGTGTGTTAGTGATAACACCAAGCGTACAAAGCGATGCTCAAATCAAAGAGCTGGCAGGCCAAGTTAAAAAACAAGAATTAGTGACCGATGTTCGTTTAGACGAAGATTGGTTGGCAAGATTAGACGCGATTAAAGCGCTAGCTGCTGTCATCGTCATTACCCTAACGGTATTGATGCTAGGCGCTGTGTTTTTGATTATCGGCAACACACTACGATTTAATGTGTTGGCGCATAAAGAAGAGATTCAAACCATGAAGCTGATTGGTGCCACCGACAGCTACATTCTCCGACCATATCTATATTCTGGTATGTGGTTTGGTGTATTAGGTTCGATTAGCGCGTGGGTAATGACGGCATTGATTACCGTATTACTGAATAGCGCGGTGGATGACCTGGCTCAGCTTTACGACAGCCACTTCCGCTTAATTGGCCTAAGCTGGGATGAATCTTTACTGCTTTTGATCGTTGGAACCTTGCTAGGTAGTGTGGCTGCAAAGCTTTCTGCACAGCGTCACCTAAAAGAAATTGAACCAGTTTAGGTGAATAGAGTCATATTTAGACGAAAAATAGGCACTTCTTAACCAGTTTTTGCCTTGTATAGACGAATTGATTATGCATAATTACTTCCCCCTTCTTGAAACCTGTTCATTTTAGGTTCAAGATTGTCGGGTTTTAATAGATGTACTACTCCAGATCAGAGATTGATGAGGAACCGAATGGCAAACCAAGCGTATCAAATGGCTTTAGTCACACAAGATAGTTTAGACAGCTATATCCGCTCAGCGAACAGCTACCCAATGCTGACGCCTGAAGAGGAACGTGGACTTGCAGAGCGATTACATTACAAAGGTGAGATCGACGCTGCGAAAGGCTTGATCCTTTCACACCTACGATTCGTGGTGCACGTTGCAAGAGGTTACTCTGGCTACGGGCTGCCTATGGCTGATCTCGTTCAAGAAGGTAACATCGGTCTAATGAAAGCCGTTAAGCGCTTCAACCCAGAGGTTGGCGTTCGATTGGTTTCTTTCGCTGTTCACTGGATCAAAGCTGAGATTCATGAGTACGTTCTGCGTAACTGGCGTATCGTTAAGATTGCGACAACTAAGGCACAGCGCAAACTGTTCTTTAACCTTCGTAAATCTAAAAAGCGTTTAGGTTGGTTTAACAACGGTGAAGTTGAGACTGTAGCTCGTGAACTGGGCGTTGAGCCTTCTGAAGTTCGTGAGATGGAATCTCGCTTAGCAGCGCAAGACGCAACGTTTGAAGCACCAATGGATGACGATGACGGCGGCTCTGCTTACACAGCTCCAGTTTACTACCTAGAAGATAAAGCGTCAGACGTTGCTGAAACGGTTGAAGCATCTAACTGGGAGTCTCACACCAATAATCGTTTAGGCCTAGCACTAGCAAGCCTAGATGAGCGTAGCCAACACATTGTTCGCTCTCGTTGGTTAGACGACAATAAAGCAACACTGCAAGACTTAGCGGATACCTACAGTATCTCTGCAGAACGTGTTCGCCAGTTAGAAAAGAATGCGATGAAGAAATTGAAACAAGCCGTTGGCGATTTCTAACAGCACTTAGTTTCTAAATAGTAGCTAGCAAAAAACTGAATTTTGAAAAGGCCGAGATCGAGAGATCTCGGCCTTTTGTTTTGGATCGAATTCTCAACTTTTGCGATCGTAATTTGCAAAATGATTTTGTGGATAACTCTGTGACAAGTTTATTCGTCAGCTGTCTAAAAGCAGGGTGTAGTAAGGCTTTGAGCGTGTTTTTTGAGTGGGGATATGTTTTAGTTAACCCACAGTTAGATCAGGATCATCACTACATGTTGTGGATCTATTTTTTCAAAGGCACTTTATTCACGCAATTCACAGATTTATCCACAAATGGTGTAAAAGTGATCGCTGGTGGATAACCTTATTAAGTGGATGTGATTGTTAGCCTTGGGATAGGTTACAATGGCAGCAAAGTAAATCAGTATAAAAAGAGAAAGTCATGGACCAGTTTAAACATATCGACGTGCAAGGTGCTCAGGCCCTTATTGAACAAGGCCAAGCTCGACTTGTTGATATCCGCGATCCGCAATCTTTCGCGGTTGCTCACTCAAAAACCGCTTATCACCTAACAAACGACACTATGGTCTCGTTTATGGATGAGGTGGAGTTTGAACAACCTATCTTGGTAATGTGTTACCACGGCATTAGTAGCCAAGGCGCGGCACAATATTTAGTGAACCAAGGCTTTGAAGAGGTATATAGTGTTGATGGTGGCTTCGAAGCATGGCACCGTGCTGAACTTCCTGTGATTGCTGGCTAATGACCTTTATCGCTTAAACATCTCTCATAGCATGAATAGGAAATAACAATGATTAGACTGATGGTGTTAGACAATCCACGTCTTGCTCAAGCATTTATTGATTACATGGCCTCTCGCCAGATCCCTATTCAGATGTCACCTGAGGGAGAAGGGCGCTTTGCTCTCTGGCTGCTTGATGGCCAGTTTCAAGTTGAGACAGAAGCGGAGCTCAACCGCTTCTTGTCGGAACCCAATCATAAGCGCTACCAAGCGGCCTCTTGGGATATGGCGGAGACCAGAAAGAGTCATTTCCATTATCACACGCCTAGTTTCATGGGGATGATAAAAGCCAAGGCTGGCCCTGTGACACTCAGCATCATGTTGGTGTGTGTGGTGATTTTTGCACTGCAGCAGATCGGTTTTGGCCAAGCTATTTTTAATGCGTTGCACTTCCCTGCGGTGGACGGACAGCAGTGGCAATTGTGGCGTTGGTTGAGTCATGCCGTGCTTCATTTCTCGGTTATGCACATCGCTTTCAATATTTTGTGGTGGTGGCAACTGGGTGGCGATATTGAGAAAAAGTTAGGCGGTCTTAAGTTGCTTCAGATCTTTGCTGTCTCTTCTGCGTTGTCAGGAGCAGGGCAATACTGGGTTGAAGGGGCCAACTTCGGTGGCTTATCTGGCGTTGTGTATGCTTTGGTTGGTTACCTATGGGTGGTTGGCACTAAAGCACCACAGCTTGGTTTGGGTATCCCTAGACAGATCGTCGGCTTTATGCTGGTGTGGTTGGTGCTCGGGTACATGCAGCCGTTTATGGCGATCGCCAATACTGCCCACTTAGCAGGTCTAGTGGCGGGTGTGATTATCGGCTTCGTTGATTCAATGAAAGCGCCGAAATCGGCAAGAAGTTAGTTCCTAGCATCGATAGAAACAAAAAAGCGGCCCAATGAGCCGCTTTTTTAGATTCGTTTTATACCCGCTGTTACTGGTAGAGGTATTTAGTAAACAGCAAATCTGCAATCAGGGTTTTGCCCGTCTCTGGAAGTAAAATCTTGTTGAGATGCTCAACTAACGTCTTTCTTAAATCTTCACGACCGGACAGTGACTTAATCGTCTCTTCGTTTTGTTTACCTAATAGCTCGATTACTGCATCACGAATCAATGGTTGGTGATGCTCGATGGTTGCTAAATCTTTGCTATTCGCCACCATGATATCGAGACGAACCTGAATGTAGCCCAACTTTTTACCTTTAGTGTAAAAATTGGTGGTTAGGTCTGGTTCTAGCGTGAAGTAGGCTAGCTTAGGTTCCGATTCCTCTTCTGCGAAACTTGATGCTGAAAAGAGTAGAGTAATCGCAAGAAATATTTGGGCTACATAACGTTTGTGCATATTTGTGACTTTTCTTTAGTTTATTCGCGATATTCGAAACGCATTAGTCTTGTTACAATGAACGGTCTAAATCTAAATACGTTTACAATTCGAAGACGCTTTAATTTTGTTCGAAAGTTGAAGCTTTATTGTACGTGTAAAGTCACCTATTGAATACTAGTATGAATCAGCCAATATCGCTGTATCTTAATTCTTTAATGAATGTAGATTGGCAAAGTACAGAAACATTTGATTTTCCTAATGAAACCACCAAAGAGTGGCTGATGGAGCAGGGTTCTCTTTCCCGTAAGTTGGGTAAGTGTTGCCAACATCTGTCTGTGGAGTTGCTTCACAATCAAGTTGTAGAACGCTCAATTGTGCAACAAGATGAGCAACACCTTTTATCATCGTCTGATTGCTTACTTCGCAAAGTAATTTTGAATGGGGATGATGAACCATGGGTATTAGGCCGAACCTTAATTCCTCGAGTGACATTAGAAGATCAGCACTCAGACCTTTCTCAACAAGGTAATGTCCCGTTAGGGTTGACCGTTTTTAGTGCGGAGAACGTCGAGAGAGACGCGCTGCAAGTCGGTTGGGTTATCGCTGGCGACGAGCGATTACTCGCACGCCGCTCTCGATTATGGATGAACCATAAACCGATGCTTGTAGCTGAACTGTTTTTACCAACATCACCCATTTACTCTAAGGAGAGTGTGTAAATGCTTGCCACCAAAGCGAAAGCGTACTGGCAATTAACGCGAATGAATCGCCCGATTGGTACCTTGTTACTCCTTTGGCCTACGTTATGGTCGCTGATTATCGCCGCACAAGGTATGCCAGACTTGGATGTCTTGGTCGTCTTTGTATTAGGTGTCGTACTAATGCGTTCAGCAGGCTGCGTGATTAATGATTTTGCTGACCGTAAGGTGGATGGTCATGTAAAGCGTACTAAGCAGCGCCCACTGCCGTCTGGTTTGGTGTCGAGTAAAGAAGCCGTTATCCTTTTTTTAGTGCTAGCCGTGATTTCATTCTTGCTAGTACTGACTATGAATCCGTTGACCATTAAGCTCTCTTTTATTGGGGTGGGTCTAGCGTTTATTTATCCTTTCATGAAGCGTTTTACGCATCTTCCACAGTTGTTCCTTGGCTTGGCGTTTAGCTGGGCTATTCCAATGGCATGGGCTGCACAAACCAATGAGCTACCAAGTATCGTTTGGTTTATCTTCGTGATTAATGCGCTGTGGACAATCGCTTACGACACCCAATATGCGATGGTTGACCGAGACGATGATCTTAAGATTGGCATCAAGTCGACAGCAATTTTGTTTGGCCGTTTCGACAAGCTTATTGTTGGCTCACTACAGTTAGTGACTTTAGCGATGTTGATTGCGCTAGGCATGCATTACCACCTAGGTGATACTTTCTACTGGGCACTGTTGGTGGCAGGTGGTTTGTTTGTTTATCAACAACACCTGATGCGTCATCGCGATCGAGATTTATGTTTTCAAGCCTTCCTCAATAACAACTATGTAGGAATGGCCGTCACCATTGGTTTGTTCATTACTTTCTGGTAAGCGATGGTTTGATAACAACAGCACAAATAAAAAGGCACCCACAATGGGTGCCTTTTTTGATCGTATTCAGCTTAGCGCTTAAAGCTAGCGAACCAACAAATTACTCTGCTTGGTGGATGCTCTCTTGAATCGTCAAGCGAACTTCTGGGTAAAGCATTGAGTACAGAAGCTTAGCGAACTGCTGAGTCTTCTCTAAATCACAATTACCGTCGTTATCCAGGTATTGCTGCTGTTTGAGCGTAGCAAACATCGAAGCAAACACACCTTTATCGAAGAACTCAGGTGCGTTGATACCTTGCAGGCGACCTAGACGTTGTGCAATGTCTTGGCTCTTCTGCTCAAGGTCAGATTTATCCAGTTCAGGATTCTCTGCCAATAGGTTAAGAGCAATCGAGTAACGCTGAAGTGTCTCTGAAATCGTACGACCTAGTAGCATTAGCGCTTGGCTGTTCGATTGGTTGATGGTGACTTGATTATCAGACACAACTAGCATGCCTTGGCTAACCAATTCATCGATGATGTTCGACACCACACCTTCTAGCTGGTCTTCGTCGTAGCTCAAGAACAGCTCTTTCTTCAAGAACGGATAGATTGCCGCGACATTCTTTTGAATCGCATCGATCGTTAGCCCGTGCTGACGAATGGTCATTTGAGCAATTAACGATGGCAGCGCAAACAGGTGAATGATGTTGTTGCGGTAGTAAGTCATCAGAATCGATTGGTGGCGGTCTAGTGAAATAATGTCACCCATTGAGTCTGACTCAATCAAGAACTTGTTTAGAGACTCTGCATGTTTCACCAACTCTTCCGCGCTGTCTTTTGGTACCGTAAATGTGTCTGAGTAAGGCACATTGTTAAGTAGAGACAGGTAGCAGTTGATTTGAGATACCAAAGAATCGCGAGACAATGCACGCTGACGTGATGCAAGCAGAGCGGTTGCACATAATGTCAGTGCGTTGGTTGCTGCCGCGTCGTTGATGTGTGTCATCATCTTGGTTGCCAGGTCATTAACCACTGGCGTCATCCATTGTGGCTTGCTGGTGCCCATTGGATCGATGTCTTTCGTCCACTCTGGAGAGTGTTCATTCAGGTATTGGTTAAGCTGAATCGGCTCACCGAAGTTCACGTAGCCCTTACCAAAGTTACGTAGCTTACGGATAGTACGAATCACTAGGCTCGCGTTTTCTTTCTCTTTACGCTTACCACGCAGTTCTTTTGCGTAAGTCGCTACTTCCATTACGTGCTCGTAGCCGATGTAAACAGGCACTAACGTTACTGGGCGGTTCATGCCACGCAGCATTGCCTGAATCGTCATCGCTAGCATGCCGGTTTTCGCTTGTAGCAGACGACCGGTACGAGAACGGCCACCTTCACTAAAGTATTCTACCGAGTAACCTTTAGCGAACAGCTCAGCTAGGTACTCACGGAAGATCGTTGAGTACAGCTTGTTACCTTTAAAGCTACGACGAATGAAGAACGCACCACCGTGACGGAAAATCGGACCGGCAGGGAAGAAATTCAAGTTGATACCCGCAGCGATATGCGGAGGAACCATGCCTTCATGGTAAAGCACGTAAGACAACAGTAAGTAGTCCATATGGCTGCGGTGGCAAGGGACATAAACAATCTCGTGACCATCTTGTGCCAGCTTACGAACAGTTGAAGCGTTGTTGATATGTAGGCCTTGGTACAGCTTGTTCCACAACCAGCCAAGAATCTTCTCGCCACGTTTGATCAGTGAGTAAGAGAAGTTCGCTGCGATCTCATCCATGATGTCCTGAGCTTCTTTGCTCGCTTTCTCAATGGAGATGTTCTTTGACTTCGCTTCGTCTTCAATCGCCTTCTTGATCGCTTCTGATTTTAGTAGGCGATCGAACAATGCTTGACGGCTTGGTAGGTTAGGACCAGAGGCTGCCAGTTTTTGGCGTGAGAAGTGAATGCGAGCTACACGCGCCAGCTTGTGTGCGATAGTGCTGTCGGTGCCGTGAGAGTTTGCCATGTAACGAAGAGATACCACAGGGCTGAATCGTACTAGACAGTCGCGGCCAGCGATTAAAACAGCGACTGATTTCTCTAAGCCGTTCATTGCTTGTAGGTAAGGCTTCTGGTTATTCTCTTTACCAGGTTTACGGCCCCACAATACAGTTGCAGGGATAACTTGCACATCCAGCTCTGAGTCGTCAGCATGCAGTGCAAGCAGCTCAGAGAAGACTTCAATAGAAGAGGCTGGGACGTAATCATCATCTTGTAGCAGCGTTTTGCGTGAAGAGATAAAAACGTAGCGTGGCAGTGATTTACCACTGATTTCAAGCTTGCTTAACGGATCCGGTAAACCCAGTTCTAGCGCGTGCTTTTGTAGTGTCAGTAGGTCGACGCTTGAGCGAAACGGTAAGGCGTATACAATTGGTTTGCCTAAATCAATGTTCAAATCTTCAACTGGATTCGAAGGGATTGATGTGCCTTTTACCAATACGGATAAAGGTAGCTTCATTAATGAACGTGAAAAAGATTGTCCAGAAGACATATAGGTTCACAGCCTCAATAGTTATTTCAATGTGCTTAAGCGTATCTCTATTTCTATGATGAGAGAGGGTAACCCCTTCAAGTAAAATAGGGATAAGCCTAGGCGTAAATTTAATCGATGCAAGAATACCAGAAACTGGTCTAACCTTTTAATGGAAATAGTCATATTGCCGTTAAGTTTGTGGAATATCATTCATCGACTGATTGAGTATAGGGTTAAAAATGACCAAAAAATCAAACACTGGATTTAAACGTATCGTGAAAGCAGCGGGCTTTTCATGGCAAGGCATCACAAGTTCGTTTAAAAACGAGGCGGCCTTTCGACAAGAAGTATTCATGGCTGCGGTTCTGATTCCGTTGGCGTTTTACCTTGATGTCAGCCAAGTTGAACGAATCTTAATGGTGTCCTCGATTGTACTGGTGATGGTTGTTGAGCTCATTAATACTGCAATTGAAGCGGTTGTAGATCGTATTGGGAGTGAACATCATGAGCTTTCAGGAATGGCGAAAGATGTCGGTTCGGCAGCCGTTTTCATCTGTTTAGCGCTAGCGGCTTATGTGTGGTTCGAGATCTTGGTTTTGTAATTAGCGAAAAATGAACTAAAAACAACCAATTGCTTTGCTTTTGTCCAGTTACTGGATATACTCACAGTCAACTGTATAAAAAGACAGGTGAATCATGAAGCCGTTAACGCCCCGCCAACAACAAGTCTTTGACCTTATCAAAGGTAAGATCGAAGATTCCGGTATGCCACCGACACGTGCAGAAATTGCCCGTGAATTAGGCTTCCGTTCTGCTAATGCTGCAGAAGAACATTTGAAAGCTCTTGCTCGTAAAGAAGCGATTGAGATTATCCCGGGTGCGTCTCGTGGTATTCGTATTTTGCTTGAAGATGCAGCAAACGAAGAGCAAGGCCTGCCTCTGATCGGTCAGGTTGCCGCTGGTGAACCTATCTTGGCTCAAGAGCATGTAGAAATGCATTACCAAGTCGATCCAGGCATGTTTAAACCTCAAGCTGACTTCTTACTTCGCGTAAATGGCGAAAGTATGAAAGACATCGGTATTATGGATGGTGACCTGCTTGCTGTTCACAAAACCCAAGATGTCCGCGATGGTCAGGTTGTGGTTGCTCGTGTTGATGATGATGTAACGGTAAAGCGTCTAGAACGTAAAGGTTCTACAGTGCTGTTACACGCTGAAAACGAAGAGTTTTCTCCAATCCGTGTCGATCTAGAATCTCAACACTTGTCTATTGAAGGCCTTGCTGTTGGTATTATTCGCAATACGGACTGGATGTAATCAGTACAAACATCTTATTGATATTTATTCTCAATAACTTGTTATTGTAATTGATATTCATTATCATCTTCTTTGTCGAGATACAAGGAAGATGATGATGCCAATCCAAACCAAGCCTAAAATAAAGCCGCTTATAGCTAAGCCGCGCTCCTTTGATCAAAAGGTTTCTGCTGATCAAGCGTCTGCACATCAAGAACTTCAAGTTCCGACAAATCTCGTTCAACACCTTTGGTTTCGCAGCCGAGAAAGCCTTGCCGATGATGGTCTCGTTTATGATCCTATTGCAGCTCAGGCCTGTAAGCGTTGTCAATTAGCGCCAGAATGCCTTACTGGTGAACTCGACCAGCAACAACTTCTCTATGCGACATTGACTCAACTTTGCGATTCTCAAGTTCAGCAGTTCCTATCTCACAACCCAGATGCTTGGATTATTAACGTGGGAGCGGGCCTCGACACCCGTTTTTACCGATTAGACAATGGCCGCTGTCACTGGGTAGAGTTGGATGTGACCGAGAACCTACTTTGGCGACAACGTTTGTTCCACAAAAATGAACGCTACCGCTTGGAGTGTGGTTCAGTAGATGACCTGACTTGGTTAGATGAACTCAATATTCCGGAGCAAGCTTCGGTAATGGTGGTGTGTGAACATGCACTGCTAGATTGCAATGAGCAGCAAACTGCGCACTTTATTCAATCGCTGAGCCGTTACTTTACTCATGCACATGCGTGTGTGGTGCTAGCGGGCGATAAGAGCTCAAGTACTTTAGGTAAGAAGCTGGGCTCTGGTGACTATGCACATGGCTTATCTTCTCCAGTCGACAGCATTCTTAATTGGCTACCGTGGGCGCAGTGGGTTAAAGCATTTTCGCCATTAGAGCAGCAATGTAATCGTTGGAAGTTATGGCAGCGACTATTATGCAAAATTTCCCAGGTTAAAAAGCGTTTAACGCCGCAGTTGGTATTAGTGAAGTGGTAGCGCCAGAGCAGCACTACTTACACATACTCGAAGCCACATCTGTTATAAGCCAAAATTTCACAACATAGTGAAAGCACACTCACTAGGTTAAACTATCGCCTCTAATCAAAGAGGTGGTCGTGAAGCTATTTAATTCCCCAACTATTTTTCAAACGCTATCCAATCAAGCAATGCACAAACAAGTGCTGTTGCTCGCGATCCCGATGGTGCTTTCTAATATCACTGTTCCACTGCTGGGCTTAGTGGATGCTGCTGTTATCGGTCACTTAGAACATTCTTGGTACCTAGGAGGTGTAGCGTTAGGTGGCACCATGATCAGTGTGACCTTTTGGTTGCTTGGTTTCTTACGTATGTCGACAACCGGCCTTGCCGCACAGTCTTACGGTGCAAATGATGGCAAGCAGCTTGGTTTGGTCTTCGTGCAGGGCGTGACCATGGCTCTCGGGTTTGCTGGTGTCTTCTTGCTATTACATGGCTTAGTGGCTGATCTGGTTTTTTCATTAAGTAGCGCCAGTGACCAAGTGAAGCATTACGGTCAACAGTATTTCTCCATTCGAGCATGGAGTGCACCGGCAGCACTGACGAATTTCGTTATTTTGGGGTGGCTACTTGGAACTCAGAATGCGAAAGCGCCGATGTGGATGGTGATTATTACTAACATCACCAATATCGTGTTAGACGTTGTTTTTGTGATTGGTCTCGGCTGGCAGGTGGAAGGTGCTGCACTGGCATCGGTATTGGCTGACTATGCAGGTCTAACGTTTGGACTGCTCTGCGTTTATCGGATCTGGCTAAAGAGACAGTTGCCAGATCCGTGGACTTTGATTAAGAAAACCAGCCAAGGATTAAGTCGCTTCGTAAAACTGAATCGCGATATTTTCCTGCGTTCCCTGTGTCTGCAAGCCACGTTTACTTTCATGACTTTCCAAGGAGCAAGCTTTGGTGATGATGTCGTGGCTGCCAATGCGGTATTGATGAGTTTCCTGATGATCATCTCTTACGGAATGGATGGCTTTGCGTATGCGATGGAAGCTATGGTGGGCAAGGCGATAGGAGCGAAAGACAAAGATGAATTAAATCAGTCGTTGATCGGTACCTTCTTCTGGAGCTTCAATATTTGTTTGGTTCTGACCATAGTGTTCGCGATAGCTGGGTCTAACTTAATCAATATGATCACCACCATCCCAGATGTAAAAAGCCAAGCTGAGGTGTATCTGCCTTGGTTAATCGCAATGCCGCTGGTTTCAATGTGGTGCTTCTTACTCGATGGTATTTTTGTTGGAGCAACCAAAGGCAAGGACATGCGTAATAGTATGTTTGTCGCGACCTGCAGTTTCTTTGCGATTTTCTTCCTAGCGTCCAGTTTAGAAAATCATGCTCTGTGGCTTGCGATGCTGAGTTTTATGGCAATGCGCGGTATTGGCCTTGGTGTGTTATTTGTTTCTCAGTGGAAGAAGGGCGAATTTCTCGCCTAGTTATAATGGGTAAAAATAAAAGGTGTACAGGTCAAAGGGCATTTAGAACATCATGATCTAATTACTCTTGGTGCTATATTTTTCAATACCTTAAATAAAAACAGCAAGCTCATGGCTTGCTGTTTATGTATTTGGCCTATGGGTGGTCAAATACTCCTACTAGTTCTTTATTTAGAATAAACGGTTAAGGCCGTTAAGAGCGGCAACACGATACGCCTCAGCCATTGTAGGGTAGTTAAAGGTGGTATTAACGAAGTACTCGATAGTATTCGCTTCGCCTTTTTGCTCCATGATTGCTTGGCCGATGTGAATAATTTCTGCGGCACGCTCACCAAATACGTGGATACCTAGAATCTCTTTGGTTTCACGATGGAACAGAATCTTCAAGCTACCGATGTCTTTGCCCGCGATTTGAGCGCGAGCTAAGTGTTTGAATGAAGAACGTCCAACTTCATAAGGTACTTTCGCTGCTGTCAGCTCTTGCTCGGTTTTACCAACAGAGCTAATTTCAGGGATGGTGTAGATTCCCGTTGGGATATCTTCAATCAAGTGACCTTCTGCTTCACCTTTAACAATCGCTTGCGCAACAAAACGACCTTGGTCATAAGCAGCACTTGCCAGGCTAGGGTAGCCAATCACATCACCGACCGCGTATACATGGTCAACGTTGGTTTGGTAATTGGTGTTTACTGATACCTGACCACGAGAGTCTGCCTCTAGACCAACCGCACCTAAGTTCAGTTTGTCAGTGTTACCGGTTCGACCATTGGCATACAGTAAGCAGTCTGCACGCATCTTTTTGCCTGACTCTAGGTGAATGATCACGCCATCATCAGTCCCTTCGATTTTCTCGAAAGTTTCATCGTTACGAATTACAACGCCACTGTTCCAGAAGTGGTAAGAAAGCGCATCAGAGGTTTCATTATCTAGGAATGACAACAGGCGATCTCGAGTATTAATGAGATCGGTTTTTACGCCCAAACCACGGAAGATAGACGCGTACTCACAACCGATAACACCAGCACCATAGATGATGATGTGTTGAGGGTCGTGTTTAAGAGAAAGAATAGAGTCGCTGTCGTAGATGCGTTCATGCAGAAAGTCGACGTTCTCTGGTTGATAAGGGCGAGAACCCGTCGCAATGACAAACTTGTCAGCACTGTAGTGCTCTTCCGTACCATCACTTTGCATTACAGAAATAGAGTGAGAATCAATAAAGCGCGCTGTACCGAATACTAGTGTACATTGGTTACGATCGTAGAAGCCTTGGCGCAGTCGTGTCTGTTTATCGATAACGGATTTCGCATGCCCCAGAATATTGGAAAACGTCGAGTGAATGCTTTTGTTGTTCTGACAGAACAGAGGGTTGTTATTAAATTCGATGATACGGCTTACAGCATGACGCAGAGCTTTTGAAGGAATGGTTCCCCAGTGGGTACAACCACCACCAACGCTGCTCTCTTTTTCAATGATTGCAACGTTCAACCCGGCTTTGGTTAATCCCATCGCTGCCCCTTCGCCTCCGGGGCCACTACCAATTACGATTACATCAAAGTGGTTGGAGTGTGGCATAGATATCTTCCTTGTTATATTTGATTAACATTGCTGTAGCGGGATTTTAACTGATTCTGTTCTTGCGTACATGAAAAGGACATCAGAGAGTCGGCGGGATCACGCAGTGCTAGCGAAAAAATAATATTTGGTATGTCGTATGTCTCCAAATGGCGGTGTGGATATTGAAATTTTTTCTGCGAACGTATTTACTGCGGTACGTGAACAAAGAGGCGTGTTTGGTGTCTTATATAACCGGAGTATCTTATATAAATAAGTGATTCGCGTTATATTGAACAGAGTATTAGACATGCCTGTTTAGGCTGTAAAAGAAGAAATTGATAAAGTATGAAACCAATGGGCATTCGCGCACAGCAAAAAGAAAAAACTCGTCGCAGCTTAATCGATGCAGCATTTAGCCAACTCAGTGCAGATCGTAGTTTTTCCAACCTAAGCTTGAGAGAAGTCGCTCGTGAGGCTGGAATAGCACCGACTTCCTTTTATCGTCACTTCAAAGACATGGATGAGCTTGGCTTAACCATGGTAGATGAGGGTGGCTTACTATTGCGCCAGCTAATGCGTCAAGCTAGGCAGCGTATAGTAAAAGAAGGCAGTGTTATTCGCACATCGGTTGAAACCTTTATGGAGTTCATTGAAAGCAGCCCTAACGTATTCAGACTGTTATTGCGAGAGCGCTCAGGAACTTCATTTGAGTTTCGTACAGCGGTGGCTCGTGAAATACAGCACTTTTCTGCGGAGTTAACCGAATACCTAATCACGACTGGCATGACACGAGATGAAGCTTTTACGCAAGCCGAAGCTTCGGTCATATTGGTCTTTAACTCAGGGGCAGAAGCATTAGATTTAGATCGACGTCAGCGAGACGAACTGGCTGAGCGCTTGATCATGCAATTGCGAATGATGGCCAAAGGGGCTTTTTGGTATCGTAAAGAACGTGAACGTAACCGATTAAAAGGCGGGATAGAATAATGTCGAATGAAAATAATACTGTAAACCGTGGCTCAGAAAGAAAAACACTGGTACTGGCTCTGATTGCTGGTGTGTGTGGCGATGCACTTTTATCTTGGGTAACAATGAGCGAAGTGGGCTTCTCAATCTTCCCACTGATTGCTTTAGTTTTAGCTGTACAAGCACTTTACCAAGAGTACTTAACTAACCCAGTATCGGAAGATATCCCGCTAGTAGGTTTGGCGTGTTTCTTCGTGGGCGCATTTGGTCACTCTGCGTTTGTGAAAGCACAACACCCAGATGCGGGTTCAAACTTCTTCGCGATTATCGTCGCAATGTTACTGCTTGCTTGGGTTGGTAAGAAGTTAGGTTTTATCGGTAAGACAGCTTAAGCCAACCTATAAATAAAAAAACGAGCCGTTCGGCTCGTTTTTTTGTATCTGCAGTTTGGCTTTTACCTAGATTAGGAGGGCGAGTATTACGCTTTACGCTCTAGGAATACGCCAGCTTCCATGTGGTGTGTGTAAGGGAACTGGTCGAATAGAGCGAAACGAGTAATGTCGTGTGTTTCGCTTAGGATCTCCAAGTTCTCTTTCAATGTTTCAGGGTTACAAGAGATGTACATGATGCGCTCGTAGCCTTGAACCATCTTACAAGTATCTACATCCATACCTGAACGTGGTGGATCAACAAAGATAGTGTTGCAGTTGTAGCTCTTCAGATCGATGTTTGCTTGCTGCAGGCGGCGGAACTCACGCTTGCCTTCCATCGCTACCGTAAAGTCTTCCGCAGACATACGGATGATCTGAACGTTATCAATCTTGTTGGCTGCAATGTTGTATTGCGCTGATTCAACTGATGGTTTCGCTAGCTCAGTTGCTAATACACGCTCGAAGTTTTGTGCCAGTGCTAGTGAGAAGTTACCGTTACCACAGTAAAGCTCTAGCAGATCGCCTTTGCTGTCTTGAGTACAGTCAACGGCCCACTCCAACATTTTCTCAGCCACTTTACCGTTTGGTTGAGTGAAGCTGTTCTCTACTTGTTGGTAGATGTAGCTATCGCCATTTACGTCTAGTTTCTCAATAACGTAATCACGGTCTAATACGATCTTCATCTTACGAGCACGACCAATCAGGTTTAGGTTGAAACCTTCGTCGTTCAATTGCTGTTTTAGCGCTTTAGCATCTTGAATCCACTGCTCACCTAGTTGACGGTGGTAAAGCAGAGACACCAAAATCTCACCGCTAAGCGTAGATAGGAAGTCGACTTGGAATAGCTTGTGGCGTAGAGAGTGGTTGTCTTTCATTGCATCGACTAACAAAGGCATCAAGTCATTGATAAGACGGCTAGCAGCAGGGAACTGGTCTACGCGGTATTTTTCTTTAGTTTCTTGATTGAACATGACGTAATACATATCGTCACCTTCATGCCACACGCGGAACTCTGCACGCATGCGGTAGTGTTGTTCTGGAGATTCATACACTTCCAGCTCAGGCACATTATATTCTGAGAACATTTCAGTAAGACGCTCAGTCTTTTCTGCCAGTTGTTCTTGGTAGCGTTGCGGGTTTACATCTAAATTCGCCATGGTTATGCCTTTTGCTGTCGTGCTTTTAAATCAAGAGCGCAGATTTTATTCAATCACAGGCGCTTGTCCAGTGTTGAGCGCCATTCAATGTAAATCGACCATGAAAACTATAGCTTATAACTATCTTAGACTAGACAAATGATTCATAGGTCAATACTATCTCGGGCAAGCTGGTGCCATTTAGATGTATAGATGGCTGAAGAGGGAATCTGGTGTGAATCCAGAACTGACGCGCAGCGGTAAAAGAGAACGAGTATTCATCAGACACTGCAAATAGCTTTTTGTGGGAAGTCGAATATCAGGTAACCATAAGGTTGTGCTCTTGAGTCCGAATACCTGCCAGCGGCTAAACCATGACATGTGGTTTGGTAGGAATTTACGCGATTTAGGATCACAACATGAACAAATCCCTTTTAGCGGTTGCTGTAGCATCGCTGCTTTCACCTATCTCCAATTTACACGCCCAACAAGCATCTGCCGATGAAACCATGGTGGTTACGGCGAACCGTTTTGAGCAAAGCACGGAAAGTGTTGTCGCTCAAGTTGAAGTAGTAACACGCCAAGATATCGATCGAATCCAAGCTAAGTCTCTAACAGATGTGTTTAGACGATTGACGGGTATTCAGGTTTCACAAAATGGAGGTCGAGGTCAGCAGGCTTCGATCTTTGTTCGTGGTGCTAACTCTGATCAAGTTCTTGTTCTAATTGATGGCATTCGTTTTGCGCGAGCTGCGAAAGGTGGTGTCGATTTTAGCCAGTTACCAATTACGTTCGTTGATCGTGTGGAATACGTTCGAGGAGCTCGTGCCGCTATGTATGGCTCAGAAGCGATCGGCGGTGTTATCAATATTATTACCGTTGCAAACTCTGATAATGAAGAAACGGCGGTAAGTGCAGGCTTGGGAAGTCTAGATTACGAAGAGCTGAGCTTTGTTAGTGGTACCAAGGTTGGTGAAAATGGTCACTTAAACGTATCTGTTGGCTACGACTCCGATGAGGGATACAACGTTCATCCTATGCCGGGAATAAATGATGGTGACCGACATGGCTTTGAATCACGAAATGCTCTAATTGGTTATGTTCATAATTTTGATCAGCAATGGAGTGGTTTTGCTAACTTCCGCATGTTCGAGACTATCTCTCAATATGATGGTTCCTATGTTGATTATACAACGGGAGCACCTGTCCACTCTTACAAAGAGGCAGAAGTTCAGAACTCTACCTTTGCTGCTGGAGTTAAATATAGTGGCAGCGAGCTTAAGTCTGATTTCCTAGTTAACTATCAGAATCAAGATAACTGGAACTACGAACAGTCTTTAGGCAAGAACTCAGCGTCAGCAACATCTGATGAGCTTGAACAGCTAAATGTTCAATGGGTGAATTCATACAAACTGACTTCGGCACTGACTCTTAGTGGCGGTGTAGATTGGCGTGATGAGGCTTATATTGTTAAGCCTTCGAATACTGAATACGACAGAACGAATGTTGCGTACTTCGCTGCATTAAACGCAGATGCGGATAAAGTGTTCGGAGAACTGAGTCTTCGTGTTGATGACAATGAGCAGTTCGGTACAGAAACTACTTACAACACAGGGCTAGGCTATCGTTATGCTGAGTGGCTTGTTGTTAAAGCAGCTTATGGTACATCCTTCAAAGCACCTAACTTGTATCAACTATATAGCTACTACGGCAATGCCCAGTTAGAAGCTGAAAAGGCAGATTCATTTGAGCTAACCTTTGGTGGCTTAATCAAGGATGTTGATTGGTCGATTACTGGCTATGACACGAATGTCGAAGACCTCATCGATTACAACTATGCGACAAGCAAGTACTACAATACCGATGGCGAAAGCCAACTACGTGGTGTGGAAATGGTTGTTGGGTTTGATACCAGCTTTATCAATCATCAAGTGAGCGCTAACTTCCAAGATCCAGAAAATCAATCTGGTGAGCAGCTGACACGCCGAGCTAAGAAGATTTACAAATATAATGCAGTGGCTAGTTTCGATGAAGTTGATGTTTCGCTAGGTTACCAATATGTAGGTGAACGACCTGACTTCTCTGAAGAGCTTTCGGCATATAGCTTGTTCGATGTTTCAGTTAACTACTATGCTAATGAAAACCTAACCTTAAATGGTCGAGTAGATAACTTAACAGATGAAGAGTATGAAACTGCTGGTGGATACCCATCGCCGGAGCGTACATATTACGTGAATGCTACTTACCAATTCTAATTAACACCTAAACCGCCTTCGGGCGGTTTTTTCTTATTGGGTATATCAATGAAAAAGAAAGTCGTCATAAGCTGGTCATCAGGTAAGGACTCTACACTCACCCTCGAGCGGTTACTTGAAAGCAGCGAATATGAAGTTGTTGCACTCTATACGACTTATGTTGGAGATGAAGTTCCTTTCCAAGTAACTCCTATAGACGTAGTAGCAATGCAAGCAAAGTTGATCGGCTTGCCACTCATCACAATCGAGCTTCCGGAAGTGTTCCCAAGTAATGAGGTTTACCAAAGTATAATTGTGTCGGCACTTAAAGATTCAGGCTTAGCGATTGATGCCGTCGCATTCGGTGATATGTTTTGTAACGGCATTGCGGACTATAGAAGAAGCTATATTGAACCTGCAGGCTGGGAGTGTGTGTTTCCTCTTATGGGAGAGAGTAGTCAGGCGCTAGCACAAGAGATAATAGATAGAGGCATCGAAACTTTTCTCGTCACTGTCGACAGTAACGCATTAGAAATTAGCTACTGCGGGCTGAAATATACCGATGAGTTAATAGCAAGCTTACCGAACCATGTGGATCCGTGTGGTGAAGATGGCGAGTTCCATACCTTAGTGACCTCAGCGCCATGCTTTAAAGGAAAGCTTGATATAGAGCTCGAAGTGATAGAGCAAGGTGAGCGCTTTGTACATCAACGTTATCGAGCTTGCATTGTATAGCTGAGGATTGGCGAAAACTAAGTGAAGGGGTATTATTGCTGCGAAACTACATATAGGTAATCGTTGTGTCGGATAGTCTGCAAAAAAACATATTGGTCTTTGATTCTGGGGTAGGTGGGTTATCTGTCTATAAAGAGATAAGTCAGCTATTACCCAATCATAACTATATCTATGTATTCGACAACGAAGCTTACCCGTATGGCGAGCTCGATCAGCAGGTTCTCATTCGTCGGGTTCAGAGTATTGTAGCCAGTTTCGTGGCGAGTCATGCCATTGATATCGTCGTTATTGCATGTAACACCGCCAGTACGATTGTTCTCCCTACACTACGTGCTAATAATGTCATTCCAATCGTTGGGGTAGTCCCGGCGATCAAGCCTGCTTCCTTATTAGCGAATAAAGCTGTTGGCCTTATTGCTACTCCGGCAACCATCACCCGTGAATACACACATGAACTGATCAAGAACTTCTCTATTAATAAGAGGGTTGAACTTTTGGGCTCGACTCGGCTGGTGGATATGGCCGAAGATAAGCTCAGAGGAGAGGCAATCAATATAGAAGAGCTCAAGCAAATCCTTCAGCCGATGATTAATGTCATTGATGTTGCTGTTTTAGGCTGCACTCATTTCCCACTAATAAAGTCTGAGATTCAGCAAGTATTAGGTGAAAGCGTGGTATTGGTTGATTCGGGCAAAGCGATAGCTAAACGAGTCCAAGATTTGTTGGGGTTAGAAAGTGGTCATGAAGAAGGGGGAGTGCGAGAGGTTTTTTGTAGTGCACTTCCCAATAAAGAAAGTGCACTAAATAGTATGTTGAAGCAGTTAGGGTTTAGTTCTGTTCAGATTCGTCCGCTTCAGGATGCTTAGGATCATTTGCAACACGTACTTTTAAAGTTCGTTGCATGTAATCTTTGTCGTTAAGAGCAGAGATTGCATGATTCACATCATTACTTGCCATAACAACAAATCCAAAGCCTCTTCTTTTACCAGTGCGCTTGTCTTTCATTAAGCGTACTGCAAACACTTCACCATGTTCTGAGAATAGTTCACGAACATGCGATTCGTTCGCCTTGTATGGAAGGTTACCCACATAAAGCGTTTTCGTTGAAGCTTTAGTTTCTGAATCTGATTTTGAGTCGGTGCTTGAAAAGTTAACAACAAAAGCGGAAGCCAAGACACCAAGGATAAAGGTAATTGCAGGCGATATATCTACCTGAGAGAAAACAATGCCGCCTAATACAGCCAGTGCGACAATTAACAACATCGATTTTTTTGAGTTCATATCGGAATACTACATATTAATAAACGAAATAGACGCATCTACCATTAACAAAATAGACACATGAATCTTACGTTCATGCCTTGCAATTTTCCAATGTATTGCTGTGATACGTCTCAAATGTTTAGTTTTTATTCGAAAAATGCGGATCTGGTGGCTTTTTAGGCGAACAAAACTTTTATTTCAAAAAGCCCTTGTGCTCTAACTCAATCTCTCTATAATGCCGCCTCACCGACACGGAGTGAGACGAAAGTCACACAGAAAAATCGGTAGAGAAAAAGAGTTTGAAAATAACCCTTGACTCTCAAAACGGTGCGAGTATAGTACGCACCCCTAGCGATTGAGATGTAAATCACAAAACGCTAGC